>JAJZDA010000116.1 GCA_021851525.1 Actinomycetes bacterium
ACGCGGGCACCGCCACCGTGACGTAGCCGGCGCCCGCCCGCGCGGCCGCGAGCGCCGCCATCAGCGGCGCGCCGGTGAGGCCGCGCGAGCCGCCGCAGACCAGCACGCTGCCGGCGCTGAACTTGTTGGAGCGGGCAGACCGCCGGGGGATCTGGTCACGCACCGCCGGCGTCAGCCGACCGATCCGCGCAGCGAGCGGCTGGCCGTCTGCCGGGATGCCGATGTCCGCCACGCGCACCCTGCCGGCGTGCCACTTGCCGGGCGCGATCCAGAGCCCGGGCTTGGCGGCGTGGAAGGTCACGGTCACATGCGCGCGCACCGCCTCGGCACTGACCGCGCCGGTTGAGCCATCGACCCCGCTGGGGATGTCGCAGGCGACCACGACGACGCGCGGGTCGGCCGCGGCGGCCGCGTTGATCGCGCTGATCGCGTCGCTGAACGGCTCTCGCGGCACCCCGTTGAAGCCGGTGCCGAGCAGCGCGTCGACGATTCCGGCCGCCCCGGCCAGGGCGGCCGGAGCCAACGCCGGCGTGTCCTTGGTGAGCTCGTGCACCGTCACCTCGCGGCCGCGCTCGCGCAGCACGCGCGCCGCCACGAGGCCGTCACCGCCGTTGTTGCCGTGGCCGCAGAGAACCACGATCTGACCGCTCGGGACGAGCTCAGCCACAGCGTCGGCGAGCGCCGTACCGGCGCGCTCCATCAGCGTCGGCGAGGGGATCCCGCGCTGTTCTATCGCCCAGCTGTCAAGCGCGCGTTGCTCGGCGGCGTCGGGTAGTGGGGTGAGCCAGTCCGGCAGCGACATCAGTGCCCGGCCGCGATCATTCGACGGTGACGGTCTTGGCGAGGTTGCGAGGCTGGTCGACGTTCAGGCCGCGCCTGCCGGCGATCAGGTACGCCAGCAGCTGCAGCGGGATCACGGCCAGCAGCGGGCCGAGCAGCGGGTCGCTGTCGGGCACGCGGATCAGCTCATCCGCGTGCTCGGCCAGGCGCGCGTCCGAGGCGCTGACCACCGCGATCACGCGGGCTCCGCGGGCGCGGACCTCCTGGACGTTTGAGATCAGCTTCTCCAGGACCGGTGAGGCTGTGGCCACCACCACGACGGGGGTGCTCTCGTCCAGCAGCGCGATCGGACCGTGCTTCATCTCCCCGGCGGCGTATGCGTCGGTGGCGATGTAGGAGATCTCCTTGAGCTTGAGCGCCCCCTCGAGCGCGATCGGCAGGCCGGCGTGGCGCCCGAGGTACATGAAGAACTCGCGCCCATGGACGGCATCCGCGATCCGCTCCAGCTCGGCGGTCCCCGACTCGAGCACCTCCGAGATCAGGTTGGGGAGGTGCTTGACCTCCGAGATCAACGCCGTCAGCTCGGCTCCGGCGAGCTGACCGCGCAGCTCCGCCAGGCGCAGCGCCAGCAGATAGAAGGCGACCACCTGGGTGACGAACGTCTTGGTCGCGGCGACCCCGATCTCGATCCCGGCGCGGGTGAAGAGCACGCCGTCCGCGTCCCGTGTCATCTGCGAGCCCATCACGTTGGTGATCGCCAGAACCCTCGCGCCGGCGGCGCTGGCGGCGCGCATCGCGGCCAGCGTGTCGGCCGTCTCACCTGACTGAGAGACGCCGATCACGAGGTCACGGGGTCCGACCACCGGGTTGCGGTAGCGGTACTCAGACGCGATCTCCACGTCGACCGGCACCCGGGCCCACTCCTCAATCGCGTAGCGGCCGACGAGGCCGGCGTGGTAGGAGGTTCCGCATGCGACGATCACGATCCGCTCGATCGTGCGCAGGAGCCCGTCGTCAATCGCGCCGAGGTCACCGAGGTCGATCGTGTCGGCGTGGGTCGCGCGCTCGCCGATCGTCTCGGCAACGGCGTCGGCCTGCTCATGGATCTCCTTGAGCATGAAGGTCTCGTAGCCGCCCTTCTCAGCGGTGGCAGCGTCCCAGTCGACCTCGTCGACGGGGCGCTCCAGCGGCTCCCCGGACACTGTCAGGAACTCGACCCCTTCGGGGCGCAGCACGGCGATCTCATCGTCGTTCATGTACTGCACGCGGTTGGTATGGCGCAGGAAGGCGGGAACGGCTGAGCCGATGAACTGCTCGCCCTCGCCACGCCCGACGACCAGCGGGCACTCCTTACGGGCGCCCACGAGCACGCCCGGCTCATCCGCTGACATCGCCACGAACGCATAGTGGCCGTGAAGCTCGCCGTAGGCGTCGCGCACGGCCTTCACCAGGTCGCCGTCATAGTGGCGGGCGATGAGGTGGGCGATCACCTCGGCGTCGGTCTCCGAGCTGAAGCGCGCACCGCCGTCGGCGAGCTCCTGGCGCAGCGCCACGTAGTTCTCGACGATGCCGTTCACGGCAATGTGGATGCGGCTGTCTGTGCTGTAGTGCGGGTGCGCGTTGGCCTCCGTGACGCGCCCGTGCGTGGCCCAGCGCGTGTGGCCGATGCCGGTGCCGTCGGCGACCGGGGGCGGGCCATCGCCGTTGGCGCTGCGGCTGATCGCCTGATGCAGGTGGCTGAGGTTGCCCACGGCCCTGACCAGGTCGATGCGCTCACCGTTGAGCACCGAGATGCCGGCGCTGTCGTAGCCGCGGTACTCGAGCTTCTGCAGCCCCTCGAACAGCAGCGGTCGCACTTCACGTGGTCCGACGTAGCCGACGATGCCGCACATGGGTCTGGGTACTCCTGAGGTCGCGTTGCCGGGGGCCGCTCCTGGGCGGTCCCCGCCCGTCACGATGCCGCTGACGAGCGAAACCCCGAGTCTACTTGGGGGTTGCGCGAAGCGACGCGGAGGGGGCGGCGCTGGGTGACGTTTTGCAGCCGTGCGGGAGCGGGGCGCGGCGGCCCCCGGGCGGCCGCGACTGCGCCGGGCGCGAGTCAGCCAAGCGGCGCCTCAGCTCAGACCTGCTGAGGCCCGGCCGCCACTGCGCTCAGCTGAGCGCCGATTGCACGGTGGCCGCGAGCACCGCGCAGACGCGCTCCGTCTCCTCACTGGAGGGCGCCTCGACCATCACCCGGATCAGCGGCTCCGTGCCGGAGGCGCGCACCAGCACGCGGCCGCGCCCGGCAAGCGAGTCGCCGGCCGCACTGATCGCCTCGCTGACCGCGTCCGTGGCCATCGCCGCAGAGAGCAGCTCCCGGCTGTCAGCACGGATGTTGACGAGCTTCTGAGGCAGCTTGACCATCCCGTGGCGGTCGGTCAGCTCACGCCCCTCGAGCGCCTCCATCGTCAGCAGCGCGCTGGCGATGCCGTCACCCGAGGGCCCAAAGCCGAGGTCGATGATGTGCCCAGATTGCTCACCGCCGAGGCGCCAGCCGCGACTGCGCAGCTCCTCGAAGACGTAGCGGTCGCCCACGGCGGTGGTGGCGACCTCGATCCCGGCCTCACTCATCGCGGTGTGGAAGCCGAAGTTGGTCATCACCGTGACCGCCACGCCGCCGCCCAGCAGGCCGCAGTCGTGCAGGTGCTTGGCGGCGATGGCGATCAGCTCGTCTCCATCGACCAGATCCCCGCGGCGATCGACCGCCAGCACGCGGTCACCGTCGCCGTCGAACGCGAAGCCGGCGTCATGCTCGCCGCGCGCCATCAGCTCGCGCAGCGGCTCGATGTGCGTGGAGCCGACGCCGTCGTTGATGTTGCGCCCGTCCGGCTGATCGGCGATCACGTCCACCTCAGCGCCAAGCCGCCGGAAGATCTCCGGAGCAGCGCGGTGGGTCGCGCCGTTGGCGCAGTCCAGCAGGATCCGTCGGCCGCTGAGATCGAGGTCGACAAAGCGCCGGTGCAGCTCTCGCAGGTAATCCTCGAGCGCGCCGTGCAGCGTGCGCACACGGCCGATGCGCTGCGAGGGCCCGCACGCCACCCGCATGCGCGACTCGATCGCCAGCTCCGTCTCATCGGAGAGCTTGAAGCCGTCGCCTGCGAAGAACTTGATGCCGTTGTCCCAGTAGGGGTTGTGTGAGGCGGAGATCACGACCGCCAGCTGCAGGCCGTGACGGCGCAGCAGCAGCGGCGCGGCAGGCGTCGGCAGCACGCCGCCCAGCAGCACATCGCCGCCGGCGGAGGTCACGCCGGCGGCGATTGCGGATTCCAGCATCTCCCCGGACTCCCGGGTGTCGCGCACGATCAGCACCTGGGGGTGGCCCTGACAGCTGAGCTCGACCGTCGCCCGCGCCAGCGCGAGCGCCAGCTCCGCCGTCAGGAAATCTCCCGCGCGGCCACGGACGCCATCCGTGCCAAAGAGCTGGCGCGACATCTGGACTGACTCCGGCAGACGGTCCCCGAACGGGAAGCCGACTAACGCTTGGAGAACTGCGGACGCTTACGCGCCTTCTTGAGGCCAGCCTTCTTGCGCTCCTTGACGCGCGGGTCACGCGTCAGGAAGCCGCGACGCTTGAGCTCGCCACGCAGGTTCGGGTCGGCCTCCAGCAGGGCTCGGGCGATCCCGTGGCGCAGCGCGCCGGCCTGGGCGGAGACGCCGCCACCGTGCATCCGCGCGACCACGTCCATGCGGTGCTCGTAGCCGACGGCCTCGAGCGGCTGGCGGATCACGCGCTGCAGGGTCTCACGCGGGAAGAACTCCTCCAGCGACTTGCCGTTGACCGTGTAGGTACCGGTGCCGGGCTTGAGGATCACGCGGGCGACGCCGGTCTTGCGCTTGCCGGTGGCGGTGTAGCGGGCGCCCGCCGCCAGGTTGATCGCCGCGTCGGCGATCGGCTGCGTGGAGACCTCGGCCTCCTCCGCGGCACGGGCGGCGGCAGCGGCCTCCTCAGCCTCCGCCTCGGCGGCGGCACGAGCCTCCGCGTCCATGAACTCGGTCTGCTCGAGCACGATGTCCGGGACCAGGTCGGCACCCGGGATCGCCGGCTTCTCGCGCGGCGCCTCGTCGGCCTCCTCGATGTACTCGACAGCGCCCTGCGCGGCGGCCTGGGGCGCGCTCTCGGCGGCCTGCGCCGGCTCGGGCGCGGCGGCCTGCGCCGGCTCGGGTGCGCTCTGCGGCTGCGGCGTCACCTCGCCGGCGGCCTGCTCGGCATCGACGGCGGGGTTCTGTTCAACGTTCTGTTCGTCGGTCACGACGCGATCTCCATCGGTTGCGGCTGCTGGGCGGCGTGCGGATGATCGGGCCCTGCATAGACCTTGAGCTTGGTCAGCTGCTTGCGAGCCAGCCGGTTGCGGGGCATCATCCCCTTGACGGCGATCCGGATGACCTCCTCCGGGCGACGCTCGAGCATCTCTGTGAGGGTGCGGGACTTGAGCCCGCCGGGATAACCGGAGTGGCGGTAATACCGCTTGTCCTCGAGCTTGTTGCCGGTCACGGAGATCTTCTCCGCGTTGATCACGACCACGAAATCACCCGTGTCGATGTGCGGGGTGTAGGTCGGCTTGCGCTTGCCGCGCAGGGCGTCGGCGATCTGCGTGGAGAGGCGACCGAGCGTCTGCCCGGTGGCGTCGACGATCAGCCAGTTGCGCTCGCGGTCGGTGGGGTTGGCTACGTATGTTTTCATGGCATGCAATTTGGCCGCGCGGCTGCGCGGGACAGTCCATGATAGGACATCGCAGCGCGAGGGGATTTCCGGGCAGGCTCGACGCCTCGCCCACTGGATTTTCAGGCCGGCATCGTGCCGGTACATCGCTCCGAGAGCGGGAGTGCTACTCCCACTCGATGGTGCCCGGCGGCTTGCTGGTGATGTCCAGCACCACGCGCCCCACGGGTCGGATCTCATTGATCATCCTACTGGCGATCTGCTCCAGCAGGTCATACGGCAGCCGCGCCCAGTCGGCGGTCATCGCGTCGTCGCTGGTCACTGCACGGATCGCGATCACGCGCCCGTAGGTGCGCTCGTCGCCCTGCACTCCGACCGCCCGGATGTCAGGCAGCACGCAGAACGACTGCCAGAGGTCGCGGTACAGACCGGCCTTGCGGATCTCGTCCTGGAGGATCGCGTCGGCCTCCCGCAGAACGTCGAGCTTCTCCTTGGTGACCTCGCCACCGACGATCCGGATCCCGAGACCCGGCCCCGGGAACGGCTGGCGCCAGACCATCCGCTCGGGCAGCCCGAGCTCTGCGCCGACGGCACGCACCTCATCCTTGAAGAGCGTGCGCAGCGGCTCAACCAGCTCAAACTCCAGATCCTCTGGAAGTCCGCCGACGTTGTGGTGGGACTTGATCGTGGCGGTGCCGGTGCCACCACCGGATTCGATCACGTCGGAGTACAGCGTGCCCTGGACCAGGAACTTCACGCCATCCAGCCGGGCCGCCTCCTCCTCGAAGATGCGGATGAACTCATTCCCGATGATCTTGCGCTTCTGCTCCGGGTCGGTGACACCGGCGAGCTTCTCCAGGTAGCGCTGCTCTGCGTTGACCGCCACCAGGGGGACGTGAAAGCGGTCCTTGAACGCGGCGATCACCTGCTCCGCCTCGTTCTTGCGCATCAGCCCGTGGTCGACGAACACGCAGGTCAGCTGATCGCCGATGGCGCGGTGCACGAGCACCGCGGCGACACTCGAGTCGACCCCGCCGGAGAGCGCGCAGATCGCCCGCCCGCCGCCGACCTGGGCGCGGATCCGCTCGATCTGCTCCTCGATCACAGAGCGCGCGCTCCAGCTGCCGTCGGCGCCGCAGATGTCGATCAGGAAGTTGCGCAGCACCTGCTGGCCGTAGGGGGTGTGAACGACCTCCGGGTGAAACTGGATTCCGTAGATGCGGCGCGCATCCGACTCAATCGCGGCGACCGGCGAGGCGCTGGAGGAGGCCAGCGCGGTGAAGCCCGGAGGGGCGCTGAAGACCGTGTCACGATGGGACATCCAGCAGGCCTGCTCGGTGGGCGTGTCGGCCAGCAACCGCCCACGCTCGTGCACGGTCAGCTGCGAGCGCCCGTACTCACCGACCTCCGCCGCCTCGACGGTGCCGCCGAGCTCACGCGCGATCAGCTGCATGCCGTAGCAGATCCCCAGCACCGGGATGCCCAGCTCCAGCAGCCGCGGGTCGAGCGCGGGCGCGTCCTCGGCGTAAACCGAGGCCGGGCCGCCGGAGAGGATCAGGCCGATCGGGTGCAGCCGCTGAACCTGCTCGGGGCCGGCGTGATGCGGCAGCAGGGTCGAGAAGACCCCACACTCACGCACCCGGCGAGCGATCAGCTGCGAGTACTGCCCGCCGTAGTCGAGCACGACCACCTGCTGGGCGATCTGAGCCGCCCCCTCGCCGGCGGTCAGCCGACCGCCGGCGAGGGGCGCACCTTCAGCCTCAGTCAGCGACACCGACGGTCGCCTTGCCGGAAGCTCCCATGCCCACGGCCTGCTCGCGCTGCAGATGCTTGCCCTCCGTCTGCAGCGACGGGGCCACCATCAGCTCGGCACGGTTGAACTCCGAGAGATCCTGATATCCGCAGGTGGCCATCGAGGTGCGCAGCGCGCCCATCAGGTTGAACGTGCCGTCGTTCTCACGTGCCGGGCCGACCACGATCTCCTCGAGCGTGCCGTTCTGCTTGGTGGCGACGCGGGTGCCGCGCGGCAGGGTCGGATGGAAGGTCGCCATCCCCCAGTTGTAGCCCTTGCCAGGCGCCTCATAGCAGCGGGCGAGAGCTGAACCGAGCATCACCGCGTCCGCGCCGCAGGCGATCGCCTTGGCGATGTCCCCGCCGTTGCGCATGCCGCCGTCGGCGATCACGCGCACGTACTCACCGGTCTCGAGCATGTGCTGCGAGCGCGCGGCGGCGACGTCGGCGATCGCCGTCGCCTGGGGCACACCCAGCCCGAGCACGCCGCGGGTTGTGCAGATCGCACCGGGACCGACGCCGACGAGCACCCCGGAGGCGCCGGTCCGCATCAGGTGAAGCCCGGTGTGGTAGGAGGCGCAGCCGCCCACCACGACCGGGATCGGCGCCAGCTCGCGGATGAACTCCTTGAGGTTCAGCGGCGGCCGTGACTCATCCTTGGAAACGTGCTCTGCGGACACCACGGTGCCCTGGATGACGAGCACGTCGAGCCCCGCCTCCAGCGCCACCTCGTAGTACTTGCGGACCTTCTGCGGGGTCAGCGAGGCCGCGGCCACGACCCCGTGGGCCTTGATCTCCTTGATCCGCTGCGCGATCAGCTCGGGCTTGACCGGCTCCCGGTAGATGTCCTGCAGCTCACGCGTGGCGATGTCCTTGGAGAAGGTCGCGATCCGAGCGAGCATCTCATCGGCGTTCTCGTAGCGGCACTGAATGCCCTCGAGGTTCAGCACCGCGAGCCCACCGAGCTTGCCCAGCAGACCGGCGGTGGCCGGGTTCACAACGCCGTCGAGCGCGGCCGCCAGCAGCGGCAAATCAAACCGGTAGGGACCGAGGGTCCAGCTGATGTCGACGTCATCAGGGTCACGCGTCCGGCGTGACGGAACGATCGCTACGTCGTCAAAACCATAGGCCCGTCGGGCCTTCTTTCCACGTCCAATTTCTACTTCCATCAGCGCATCGTAGAAGGTCGAACGGTTGTCAAGGTGAACCCCACTTTCGGCATCGGCGCGACGCCGCAAATGGCGACTTTTGCGGCGTCCGAAACACGTTAGCAGCGCCGATCAGCGCCCTCAGGGGTCGCCGCGCAGCTGCCTACTCGACCTCGACGGGGAGCGTCACCGGCTCCGCCACGACGGAGTCCAGCAGGCGCTCCACGGCGTTGGTGTCGATGATCCCGGCGCCGACGTGCTGGGTTGACTCGGCCCCGCAGGCGACGCCGAAACGCAGGCACTCAACCGGCTCCTTGCCCTCGTAGCGCGAGGCGACGTAACCGGCCAGGAAGGCGTCCCCGGAGCCGATCGGCGAGCGTGCCTCAAGCGGCGGGATGGTCAGCCTGTAGAGCGCGTGGCCGGCGCCCTCGCGCACGTACCCGTAACAACCGTCGGGCACCGTCATGATCACCTCCGAGGGCCCCTGCCTGGCGATCTCGATCACCGCACGGGCCCGATCATCGACGCCGACGAACTCATGGCCCGCCAGCTCCTCGGCCTCCAGCTCATTGGGCGAGACCACGTCGGGCTCTGCCCGCACCGCGAGCTTCAGCGGCTCACCGTCGGTGTCGACCACCGTGGTCAGCCCGAGCTTGCCCACCGAGCGGATCAGCTCGGCATAGGTCTCCGGCTCCAGGCCGCGCGGCAGGCTGCCCGCGAACACGCACATGCTCGCGCCGCGCGCGAGGTAGAGCAGCCGCTCCTGAAAGAGCGCGAACTCGTGCTCACTGACGGACGGCCCGCGCTCATTGACCTCCGTGTGCACACCCGTGGTGGGATCCAGCAGCGCCATGTTGGTGCGCGACTCATCCCGGATCCGGAAGAAGGCGTTGAGGATCGACTCGTCGTTGAGCGCCTCGATGATCCGCGTGCCGGTGGCCCCGCCGATGATGCCGGTGGCGATCACCGGCTGCCCCAGGAGCTTCAGCGCGCGCGCGACGTTGACGCCCTTGCCGCCGGGGATCGTCTGCTGGTCAACCGTCCTGTGGCGCCGCCCCGGGGTGAAGCTTGGCACCTCGAGCGTACGGTCCAGCGCTGGGTTTAGTGTGACGGTGAGGATCATGCTCCTCCATCTGGTCTGCGGTCAACCTGCGCGGAAGCCGCCGCGTTGCGAGCGTCGAGACCGCGCCGATGGCCAGCGCGACAAGCACCAGGGTAAACGGTCCGATGGCGGTGTGGGCCAGGTCGTGGGACAACAGTCCGGAGGCACGCGCGGACCCGCCGGAGCCACCGGCTGAGCGCGGACCGCGCGGGGCGGCGCCCGCCAGCTGCGCCGACGCGCGGGCGCCCGTGGGCGTTGGCGGGGACGCCACGAGCCGACGGCGCAGGGCGACCGCGACGATCGCGATCATGTGCCGCCCGACGAAGACGCGCGCACGGCCGACCAGCGCTCCCGCCGGCAGCGGCGGCCGGAGCGTGCGGCGCACGCGCGTCAGCACCCGCACCCGCACCCCCCGCGGCGCCACCCATTGGACGTTGCGCACGGCGACCACCGCCGCCGTGCGAGCCGAGTTGGCGACGGGCACGCGCCCCAGCACCTGGCCGCGGTGCAGCGGCTTGACCAGGTGATATTCCTGAAAGCCGTAGTCCAGCAGCGCCAGCGCCGCCGCGTTGCGCTGCTGCTCACTGTGCGTGCCGAGCACCGCGTCGATCAGCGTGAAGCCGTCGCGCCGACCCTCGGCCACCAGCACATAGCCGGCGTCGGCGGTGAACCCCGTCTTGATCCCCAGGATCCACGGCACCGCGCCCAGCAGCGTGTTGGTGTTGGTCACCGTCTCATAGTGGCTGCCGACCTCGATCGTGGCGCTGCGCTGATCCACGGTGCTGCGCATGAACGGGAACTGGAGCATGTCGAGGTTGGCCAGGTGGGCGAGGTCATCCGCGCTCGAGTAGTTGCCGGGCGTGTCCAGACCGGAGGGTGTGGCGTAGTGCGTGTGATGCAGGCCGAGCGCGACCGCCTGGGCGTTCATCATCGCCAGGAAGCGCGGGATCGACCCGCCGCCGACGTTGTACGCGAGGTCCCAGGCGGCATCGTCGGCACTGGGGATGAGCGTCGCCAGCAGCAGATTCCGGACGCTCATCTGCTCCCCGGGAACGAGCCCGATCTGCGAGTCACCCACCTGGTCAAGCCACCCGCCCTGGGTGAAGACCGCGTTGAGGTCGCTGACGTGCTGAAGCACCACGCGCACCGTCATCAGCTTGGTCGTGCTGGCGATCGCGTGCTCCGCCTGGCCGTTCTCGCTCCACAGCAGCCTGCCGCTGCCGGCCAGGATCAGGCTGGCCGCGGTGACGCCCAGCGGCGGCGGCTGCGGCGGCGGCACGGCTGCCACGGCCCCTGCGGGCAGGCTCAGGGACAGCGCCACGCCGGGCGTG
>JAJZDA010000117.1 GCA_021851525.1 Actinomycetes bacterium
GATCGCCCTGGCGGGCATCACCACCAGCACCGTCACCAACCCCACGATGCCGACCGCCACGCCGATCCGCAGACCGAGCTGCATGCCGCTCATGAAGGCCGTCCGGGCGGCGCCGGAGATCCCGGCGCCGAGCGTGCCGCCCAGCTGATGCGCGGCGCTCAGCGCCGCGCCCAGCGACCCCTCGATCGCATTGCGCACGCCCGCCGGGATCAGCTGGCCGTGCAGGCCTGCCACCACCCGGTCCTGGTAGCGGGTCGACATGGCGCTGCCGATGATCGCCACACCCAGCGCGCTGCTGATCTGAATCACGGCGCCGTTGGTGGCGGAGCCGAGCCCGGTGTGCTCGGCCGGCAGGGTGCCCATCAGCGCGCCGACGGAGGCCGGCATCACGAGCCCCGCTCCGAGGCCGAGCATGATCGTCCCGGCGAGCGTGCCGGAATAGGGAGTGCTCACGTCAGCGCCGGAGATCTGCCAGAGCCCGCCGGCGGCCAGCGCCAGCCCCAGTGCGACTGTCAGCTTGGTGCCGATGCTGCGCACCATCAGCGCCGAGAGCGGTGCGATCAGCGCGATCCCGCCGGCCGCGGGCAGCATGTGCACGCCGGCCAGCAGCGCGCTGTTGCCCAGCTGGAACTGCAGGAACTGGGTGAGCACAAACAGCGCCCCCACCAGCGCGAACATCATCATCCCCAGCCCGGCGATCCCCCCGGAGAAGCTGCGAGCCCTGAAGAAGTGGAGCTTCAGCATCGGATGGGGGGTGTGCGCCTCCCACAGCGTGAAGCCCGCCAGCAACGCCACCCCCGCACCGCCGGCTCCGAGCACCAGCGCGGACGTCCAGCCGTGCAGCGGCGCTGAGATGATCGCCCACAGCAGCAGCCCGATGCCGGCTATCGACAGGCCGCTGCCAACCGCGTCCGCCGGTTCGGCTTTGGGGTTGCGTGAGTTGGGCACCAGCCAGATTGCCGCCAGCAGCCCAAACAGCGCGATCGGCACGTTGATCAGGAACACGGAGCCCCAGTCGAAGTGCTCGAGCAGCAACCCGCCGACGATCGGCCCGAGCGCGACCGACGCGCCGGTGGTGCCCGACCACACGCCCAGCGCACGCTGACGCTCGAGCGGATCGGTGAAGGTGTTGGTGATGATCGCGAGCGTCGAGGGCATGATCAGCGCCGCGCCGATGCCCATGCTCGCTCGGGCGGCGATCAGCATCCCGGAGCTGCTGGCCAGCGCCGCCCACGTCGAGCAGGCGGCAAACACTCCGAGCCCGACCATGTAGGTCAGCTTGCGCCCGACGCGGTCCGCGAGGCTGCCGAACACCAGCACGAGCCCTCCGAAGACCAGCACGTAGGCGTCGACGATCCACTGCAGCTTGCTGTCGGTGGCGTGCAGGTCCCGCACCAGTGTCGGCAGCGCCACGTTGAGCACCGTCATGTCGATCGAGACGATCAGCAGCGGCACGCACAGCACCGCCAGCGTGAGCCAGCGCCTGTCGGCGCCCGGCGCGTCAGGGCGGCGCCGCTCCCGCCCGCGCCGATCCCGCCCGGGCCGCTCCCGCCCGCGCCCATCCCGCCCGGGCCTCGCCGCCGCGTCGCCGCCGCCGGCAGCCGACTCAGCCGCGCTCTGTGACCTCGATGTAACGCTCATCTGGCCTCCATCCATCCAAGGGGCGAGCTGGGCATCTGAAACCGGCTCGGGGAGCGCTCGCCGCCGTCCGCGAGCCGGCCCTGCGGGGGGCCTGCAGGATGGGAGGGCCGGCCGCCCTGCGGCCGGCCCTCCCGGCACTCCAACTGCAGAAACCGCTATCCACCGGTTGAGAGCGCTAGATGAGCGTCGGGGTGATGGTCACCCGCTCCTGGTGTGCATGCGCAGGCAGCGGCACGATCACCTGGACGACGCCGTCACGCGTGGTTGCCGTGACATCGTCTGCCTTGACACCGACGGGGAGCGTCAGCGATCTGTGGAAGGACGCGCGGCGGCGCTCATGCCGCACAAAGTCCTTCTCGTCCACGTCGCTGCTCTCCTCGTGCTCACCGGCGATCGTCAGCACCCCCTCTTCGATCTCGATCTTGACCTCCTCAGGCCTGATCCCTGGCATGTCGGCGCGCACCACGAGATTGCCGTCGTCGCGCACCACGTCGATCTCCGGCACCCGCGCACGGCCGCCGCCGTCCAGCCAATCGTTGAGCACGCGATCTATGTCGCTGCGCAGTCCGCCGAACTCGGCGAAGGGGCCCCAGCGGGTCAGCGTTCCAGCCATCTTTCACCTCCTTCTGTCGCATTGGGGCGATGGATCCAACTTAGGCCCGTGGCCGCCGGGCGCCATCGGGCATTGCAACGGAGCGGCATCCGTACTCCTGTGCAGCCTCGCCCCAGTCGGGCCCTGGCAAGGCTGAGATCACCTGCGCGCGCCGGGCTCAGGCCCCACGCTTCAATACAGGTGGGGAATGGACGACCACAAGCGCACAGCCTCGATCATCGCCTCGCGGCCCGGGGTGGAGCTGCGCTGTGAGGAGGACAGCCTGGTCCTGGCGATCTCCGGCTGGCGGCGGCTGTTCGCGCTCGGCGGCGGGCTGCGCGTGCCGCTCACCGCGGTGGCCGACGCCACCGCTGACCCCGACGCTCGCTCGCGGCTGCCGGTCGGCGCTCCCCGCCCACGGGCGAGCAGGTCCGCCCCGGTGCGGTTCCGCTACGGCGGCTACCCGGGGCCGCACGGATGGGCCTTCTGGGCGATCGGCTCCGGCCAGGACGCGCTCGTGGTCGAACTGGAGACCGGCCGCTACCGCTTCCTGGTGGTGGAGGTCGAGGACCCGCAGGCCGCGGCTCTCGAGGTCCTCACGGCAAGCCGAGCGGCGCGCCGCCAGGACACGATCTGCTGAAACGGACGAAAGCAGCAGCCCGAATCAGCCGAAATGGACGAAAGCTTGCGTGTACTGTTTGCCCCAGCTTGGTTGAGGGAGCCGGCGGGCGACCGCTGATCTGACAGCGCGTAAAAGTCGCCTGGCGGGGCGAGATGAGGGAGGATGCATGCTATCTAGGACCAGTCGAGGCCACTCCGCGTTGCGGGGTTGGCGGCGGGCCGTATCGGGCTTTGTGGGTTGCTGCGCGGTCGCGGTGGTGATCAGCGCCTGCGGCGGCTCATCGGGCGGCTCATCGGGCGGGACATCGAACTCACCAACGGCCCACAGCGCGAGCAGCGGGCCGGTCATCAAGGGCACCCCGGTCAAGGGTGGGGTGGCCAGCTACGCCCTGCCGATCGGCGATGACTTCTCCTGGATGCTGCCGCTGGAGAACCAGGCCAACTATGAGGACTACGAGAGCAACGTCGAGAGCGGCATGTGGCGCCCGCTGTACGTCGCCGGCGGCGCCGGCACGACCGGCATCAACTACCCGATCTCAATCGGCCAGAAGCCGGTCTTCTCCCACGGCAACACGGTGGTCACCGTGACCCTCAACAAGGGCTGGAAGTGGTCCGACGGCAAGCCCGTGACCAGCGCTGACGTGCGCTTCTTCTTCGAGCTCGAGGCCGCCGCCGTCAAGGCCGGCAAGTACGCGCCCTACGTCGCCGGGGAGATGCCCGATGACATCGCCAGCGTCAGCTACCCGAACGCGCAGCAGTTCGTGGTCCACCTCAAGCGGGCCTACAGCCCCGCCTGGTTCACCGGCAACCAGCTGACCTGGATCTACCCGCTGCCCCAGCAGGCGTGGGACAAGACCTGCGCGACCTGCAAGGTCGGCGACAACGCGGCCACGCCGAGCGGCGCCCGCAGCGTCTTTGATTTCCTCTACAAGTCCTCCCAGTCGCTGGCGACCTACGCCACCAACGGGCTCTGGAAGGTCGTGGACGGTCCCTGGGTGATCAAGTCCTACGACCCGACCACCTATCACACGGTGCTGGCGGCCAACAGCCACTACACCGGCCCCGGCAAGCCGCATCTCGCCGGCTACCAGATCTACAGCTTCTCATCTGACACCGCCGAGCTTGACGCTCTGCGCTCGGGCGTGGTGGACTTCGGGTATCTCCCGTTCAGCGACGCCAGCCAGGCGAGCCAGTTCCGCTCTCAGGGGTACAACGTCGAGCCCTGGACCTACTTCTACAACGAGGCCGTTGAGTTCGGCTACACCGGGCCCTGGAAGGCGCTGGTCGGCCAGCTCTACATCCGCCAGGCGCTGCAGCACCTGGTCAACCAGCAGCTGTACATCCAGCGCACCCTGCACGGCTACGGGATCCCGGATTACGGCGTCGCGCCTGACTACCAGGGCTCGAACCTGGTGGCACCGGCGCTCCGCAGCAACCCCTACCCCTACAGCGTCTCCGCAGCCAAGCAGCTGCTGACCGCGCACGGCTGGGCGAAGGGCTCGGGCGGGGTCGATCATTGCGTCAGGCCCGGCACCGCGGCCAACGAGTGCGGGGCCGGCATCCCGAAGGGCCAGCCGCTCAGCATCTCCCTGATGTACAGCACCGGATCGCCGAGCTTCCAGGCTCAGATCGAGGCGTTCCAGACCTCGGCCGCGCAGGTTGGGTTCAGCCTGCCGCTGGACCCACAGACCCAGAACACGATGTACTCGATCGCGGGCGTCTGCCCTCCCGGTCCGTGCAAGTGGGGGATCGCCGCCTACAACGGCTTCCTGTGGGACTTCGGGCAGTACCAGATCCTGCCCGGCGGAGGCAACCAGTTCGGCAAGGGCAACTACTGGGCCGGCGGCTACAACAGCCCCACGGCCGACGCTCTGATCGCGGCGGTCCACGACAGCTCGAGCAGCAAGGCGCTGTACGCGGCCGAGACCTACCTGAGCAAGGACGTCGCCTCGCTGTTCTGGCCGCTGCCGGACAATGAGATCGTGCTGGCGAAGAAGAACCTCGCCGGCTGGTACCCGCTCAACCCATACGCCAACTACCAGGTGTCACGCTGGTACATGGTGAAATAGCGATTCGCGTAGGCGCGCGGGTCCCGCAATGATCGGATACGTGGTACGCCGCCTCGGGCAGGCGGTGGTGGTGATGGTGATCGTCTCGATCGTCGTCTTCGGAATCCTCCACCTCCTCCCGGGCGGCCTCGTGCGGGCCCAGCTGGGCCCGCGCGCCACGGCCCTCGCGGTCCACGATCTCACCGTCCAGGAGGGTCTCAACAAGCCGCTGGTGGTCCAGTACGGAATCTGGGCGTGGCACGCGCTTCAGGGGAACCTCGGCTTCTCCTACAAGCTCAACCAGTCGGTCGGCTCGCTGCTCGGTGAGTACCTGCCGCGAGACCTGCTGCTGGTCGGCGTCTCGATGCTCTTCGCCATCGCCATCGCCATCCCGCTGGGCATCTGGCAGGGCTATCGCCGCAACCGCGTCGATGACCACGTGCTGAGCGCCGTGATGCTGATCTTCTACTCGATGCCGAGCTTCCTGCTCGGGGTCCTGCTGATCGTGGTCTTCAACCTCTGGACCGGGCTGCTGCCGTCCACCGCCACCAACTTCGGTGGCAGTGTCGGCAATGACGTGCAGGTGCTGGCGCTGCCGGTCCTCGCGCTGTGCCTGGGCAACGTCAGCTACTTCAGCCGGTACATGCGCTCCGCCACCGTGGACAACCTGCTCAGTGACCACGTGCGCACGGCCGTGGCCAAGGGCGCGGCGCCGCGGCGGCTGCTGGCGCGTCACGTGCTGCGCAACTCGCTGAGCTCGACGATGACGCTGATCGGCCTGACGCTCCCGTACGTGCTGTCGGGTTCGCTGATCATCGAGGCGCTCTTCAACTTCCCGGGGATGGGGCTGCTGTTCTGGAACGCGGCCCAGGCGCGTGACTTCCCGGTCCTGCTGGGGGTGGTGCTCGTGGTCACCGTCGCCACCGTGGTCGGCAACCTGCTGGCTGACCTCGGATATGCCGCGCTGGACCCAAGGGTGCGCCTCAAATGACCACGCAGGGTTCCCCTCAGATGCCCACGCAGGGCACGCCTCAGGCGCCCACCCAGCTGCCAACCGTGGTGGCTGACAGCGAGGTGGCCACGCCCACATCCGTGTGGCGCCTGGCGATGATCACCTTTACTGAGAACCGCCTCGCCCTGATCGGTCTGATCGTGCTGGTCCTGCTGATCCTGTTCAGCTTCGTCGGGCCGCTGGTCTACCACACCAACCAGGTGGCGACGAACCTGATCAATGAGAACCTTCCGCCGTCCGGCAGCCACCTGCTGGGCACCACGCCCGAGGGCCGCGACGAGCTCGGACGGCTGATGATCGGTGGCCGCTCGACCATCGAGGTCGGCCTCGGCGTGGGTCTGCTGGCCACCACCTTCGGCCTTGTGTACGGCGCGATCGCCGGATTCGCCGGCGGGATCGTGGACGTGGTGATGATGCGGTTCGTGGACGCCCTGCTCTCGATCCCCTACCTCTTCTTCGTGGTCCTGCTGGCCGCGATCGTCCAGGTCAACCTGCTGATGCTGATCCTCGTGCTCTCGATGGTCAGCTGGCTGTCCACCGCGCGGCTGGTGCGCGGCGAGACGCTCTCCCTGCGCACGCGTGACTTCGTGGTCGCCTCACAGGGGTTCGGGGCTCGGGCACGGCAGGTGATCGCGCGCCACATAACCCCCAACCTGCTCGGAGTGGTGGTGGTGAACGGCACGCTGAAGGTCGCCGATGCGATCCTCGCGTTCGCCTCGGTCGCATACCTCGGTCTCGGCCCCGCTCCGCCGGCGACCAACTGGGGTGAGCTGATCTCGACCGGGATCAACAACCTGTTTGACGGCTACTGGTGGCAGCTGTGGCCGGCCGGGGTGCTGATCGTGGCGATCGTGCTCGCCGTGAACGTGATCGGCGACGGACTCTCTGACGTCGTCGAGGTCAGGCTGCAGAAGCGATGAACCTGGAGGCGTGTTGAGCGAGGCGGCAAAACGTGTGCTCGAGGTGGAGCACCTGCGAACCGAGTTTCATCTGCGTGCCGGGACCGTCGCGGCGGTGGACGACGTCTCGCTGACGATCGACGAGGGCGAGTGCGTCGGCTTGGTCGGGGAGTCCGGCTGCGGCAAGAGCACCACGGGTCTCTCGATCATGCGGCTGCTGCCTGCCGTCGGCCACATCACCGCCGGGAAGGTGATGCTCGGCGGCCGTGACCTGGTGGGGCTCTCCGAGCCGCAGATGCGCGCGGTGCGCGGCAACGACGTGGCGATGATCTTCCAGGATCCTATGACCTCGCTGAACCCCACGACCCAGATCGGGGTGCAGGTGGCCGAGCCGCTGCGGATCCACTTCGGGACCTCCCGCAAGGCGGCGATGGACCGCGCGCTGGAGATGCTCGACCTGGTTGGGATCCCGAATCCGCGGGAGCGCATGCGGGACTACCCGCACCAGCTCTCCGGAGGGCTGCGCCAGCGCGTGATGATCGCCATGGCGCTCACGGCCGAGCCGAAGCTGCTGATAGCCGACGAGCCCACCACGGCGCTGGATGTGACGATCCAGGCGCAGATCCTCGATCTGCTGGACCGCCTGCGCAGCGAGCTCTCGATGGCGGTGCTGTTGATCACCCATGACATGGGCGTGATCGCCGGACGGGCGGACCGGGTGATCGTGATGTATGCCGGCAAGATCGTCGAGGCAGCGTCAACCCCGGAGCTGTTTGGGACCACGCGTCATCCCTACGCGCAGGCGCTGCTCGAATCGGTGCCGCAGCTGACCACCAGCTCGACGGACCGGATCCCGAGCATCCCCGGTCACCCGCCTGATCTCGCGAACCTGAGCGGCGGCTGCCGCTTCGCCCCGCGCTGCCGCTACGCGGAGCCGGCCTGCATCGCCGCCGAGCCGCCACTTGAGACCCTCCCGGACGGGCACCTGGTCGCCTGCATCCATCCGGTCGGGCTGGCGCAGGCGGCCGGCGCCGGGGCGGCCGAGCAGCCGCCCGCTGTAGAGGTCGTGCTCGAGCAGCCCGAGAGCCTGCCGCAGGCCCCCGTGGTCGACGCCGCGGCGCGCCGCAGCGAGCTCGCCGACGCTCCGCTGCTGGTCGAGATCGAGAATCTGGTCAAGGAGTTCCCGATCCGGCGCGGGCTCGGGATCGGCGGCGGCGCCGCTTCGCTGAAGGCCATCTCCGGGGTGTCGCTGACGATCCGGCGCGGCGAGACCTTCGGGCTCGCCGGGGAGTCGGGCTGTGGCAAGACGACGCTCGGGCGGATCGTCGCGGCCCACGAGTACCCGACGTCCGGCACCGTGCGCATCGAAGGTGATGAGCTGCTGAAGCTGAGCCGCGCCGAGCTGCGCCGCCACCGCAGTGACCTGCAGCTGATGTTCCAGGACCCGTACGCCTCGCTCGACCCGCGCATGCGCGTCGGCGCGATCATCCGTGAGCCGCTGATGGTTCAGGGCGTCGGCAACCGCCGTCAGCAGTGGGAGCGAGTGGCGGAGCTGCTCAACGAGATCGGCCTCAACCGCCGCGCGGTTGACCTCTACCCGCATGAGTTCTCCGGTGGTCAGCGCCAGCGCATCGGCATGGCAAGGGCGCTGGCGCTGAGCCCCCGCCTGATCGTGGCCGACGAGCCGGTCTCGGCCCTGGACGTCTCCATCCAGTCCCAGATCCTGAACCTGATGAAGCGGCTGCAGAGCGACCACGGCCTCACCTACATGGTCATCTCTCACGACCTTGCGGTGCTGCGCTACCTCTCCGACACGATCGGCGTGATGTACCTCGGCAAGCTGGTGGAGCTCGGCCCGTCCGCGAGCGTCTACGCCAACGCGGCGCACCCCTACACCCACGGGCTGATCCAGGCGATCCCCATCCCGGACCCCAAGATCGAGCGGGCGAAGCGCTCAGCCCCGGTGCGCGGCGAGCTGCCCTCGGCGGTGAACCCGCCATCCGGCTGCCGTTTCCGCACACGCTGCCCGCTGGCGCAGGAGATCTGCGCCGAGCTGGACCCGCCGATGCAGGTCTTCGGCGAGGGGCACGTCGCGGCCTGCCACTTCCCGTTGCAGAGCCCGACCGACGACGCGCCGCCGCGCGGGATCACCGTCGCGGCGCCCGCGGCCGTCAGCTGACACTGGTCTGCCGCGCCAGCGGTCCGAGCTCCGCCGCCCCGGCCGGGCTCCTGGCGGCCGGATCTGCGCGGCCCGCACCGCGAGCTCGCTGACCCGGGGGAGAGGTGAGCGCCGGCCCGCTGGCCGGCGCTGCCATCAAGGCCAACGATCCGCCGGAGAATTTGACTGGCTGTGGTCGCCTGCCGGGGGCGCGCCTCTCTACGCTGAGTTGGCACGCTGACACAGCCGCGTCACAACCCGATATCGGAGTCAAACCAGACATGACCGCCACCGCAACACGCACCCTCGAGAACTACATCGCCGGCGCCTGGGTTCCCGCCGCGGGAGCCTCCGGGACGCTCGACGTGACCAACCCGGCCACGGCCGAGGTGCTCGCCAAGGTGCCGCTCTCCGGGCGCTCAGACCTCGACGCCGCCGTCAGCGCCGCGCGTGCCGCGCTGCCGCAGTGGCGGGCGGTTTCTACGATCGCGCGGGCCCGCAAGCTGTTTGAGCTGCGCGAGCGCTTGGTCGCCCGCAGCGAGGAGATGGCGCGCGCGGTGACCAGTGAGATGGGCAAGACGATCGCCGACGCGCGCGCCGAGGTGGCGCGCATGATCGAGATGGTCGAGGCCGCCACCGCGATCCCGACGACGATGCAGGGTCGCGTGCTGGAGGACGTCTCACGCAACATCGACGCCGAGATGATCCGCCAGCCGGTGGGTGTGTGCGCCGCCATCGCGCCGTTCAACTTCCCCGCGATGGTGCCCTTCTGGTTCCTGCCGTTCGCGATCGCGTGCGGCAACACGTTCGTGCTCAAGCCCTCCGAGCAGGTGCCGCTCACGCAGCAGATCGCGTTCGAGGTTCTGCACGAGATCGGCCTGCCGGCCGGCGTGGTCAACCTCGTCAACGGCGGCCGTGAGGTCGTCGAGGGGATCCTCGAGCACCCCGGGATCGATGCGGTCTCGTTCGTCGGCTCCGCGCCGGTCGCCAAGCTGGTCTACGAGGGCGCGGCACGCACCGGCAAGCGCGTGCAGGCGCTGGGCGGCGCGAAGAACCACATGGTCGTGATGCCTGACGCGGTGATCGACCAGACGGTCGACGCGATCGTCGCCTCTGCATTCGGCGCCGCCGGCCAGCGCTGCATGGCGGGATCGGTGATCGTCACCGTCGGCGAGGCACACGAGCGTCTGCTGACGCCGCTGACGCAGGCCGCCGCGGCGCTGCGGGTGGGTGACGGGCTCGACGAGCGCACGCAGCTCGGCCCGGTGATCTCCTGCGCCGCGCGCGACCGCATCGGCGGCTACGTGGAGCGCGCGCTGGCGCAGGGCGCAAGGCTCGCGCTCGACGGGCGCGGCGTCAGCGGCGAGGACATCGACCCGGAGGGCGCGTTCCTCGGCGCGACGATCGTCGACGGGGTCACGCCTGAGATGGAGATCGCGCGCGAGGAGGTCTTCGGGCCCGTGCTCGCGATCATCCATGCGGCCACGCTCGACGAGGCGATCGCGATCGTCAACGCGAGCCGCTTCGGCAACGGCACCTCGATCTTCACCGAGTCCGGCGCCTCCGTGCGCCGCTACCGGCATGAGGTCCAGGCGGGGATGGTCGGCGTCAACATCGGCGTCGCGGCGCCCGTCGCGTTCTTCCCGTTCAGCGGCTGGAAGGATTCGTTCCTGGGTGACGTGCACGCCCACGGCACCGACGGCGTCGAGTTCTTCACGCGCAAGAAGACCGTGACCAGCCGCTACTTCTCCTCCGGGCAGGGCAGCGGCAGCTACTTCGTGGAGAGCTGAGCGGCG
>JAJZDA010000118.1 GCA_021851525.1 Actinomycetes bacterium
TCGGCGCCGCGGCGCTGGCCGCGCTGGCGCTGCTGCTGCTGCGCCGCCGCGCCCCGACGGACGCGCCCTGATCGCGGGTCCCGGCGCCATCGACCCAGGCCGACCGGGGCCGACCGGGGCCGACGGGGGCCGACCCAGGGCGCGCACGAGCGTGACCACCGGCTGGCGCTAAGCTTGTACAGATGTTGTCCAGGGTTCGTTCACGTCGCGTCGGCCTCGGCGCCCGCCTCTGCCCGCCCGCGGGGGAGCGATGCTCGGCCGGCTGATCGACACCGCGCTTGACCGCTCGGTGGTGGGTGGTTACACGCGCCTGGGCTATCTGATTCGCAGCCGCGCCTGGGAGCCTGGGCAGCTGCCGTCGATGGCCGGGCGCACGGTGCTCGTGACGGGCGCGAGCGGCGGGCTCGGGCTGGCGGCGGCGGAGGGCTTCGCGGCGCTCGGCGCGCGCCTGCTGCTGGTGGTGCGCGATGCGCAGCGCGGCGAGCGCTCACGCGAGCTGATTGAGCAGCGCACCGGCAACCCGCAGCTGCAGGTAGAGCTCTGCGATCTGAGCTCACTGCAGTCGGTGCGCGCCCTGGTCGCGCGCCTGCAGGCGCGCGACCAGCAGCTGGACGTGCTGGTCAACAACGCCGGGGTGCTGCCGCGTGCCCGCACGCTCTCCGCCGACGGATTTGAGCTGGCGTTCGCGACCAACGTGCTGGGCCCGTTCCTGCTCACCAACCTGCTGATCCCGGTGCTGCAGCGCAGCCCGGACCCGCGCATCATCAACGTCTCCTCCGGCGGCATGTACACGCAGCGGCTACGGGTCGACGACCTCGAGAGTGAGCGCGGGAGCTTTGACGGCGCCGCCGTCTACGCGCGCACCAAGCGCGCGCAGGTGGTGCTCACCCAGCTGTGGGCGGCACGCCTGGCGGGGACGGGCGTGGTGGTCCACGCGATGCACCCCGGCTGGGCCGACACGCCGGGGGTGAGGGAGTCGCTGCCGCGCTTTCACCGGCTCACAGCGCCGCTGCTGCGCACCCCGCAGCAGGGCGCCGACACGATCGTCTGGCTAGGCGCGGCCGCGCCGCCGCGGGCCTCGAGCGGGGGCTTCTGGCATGACCGCCGGCGCCGCCCCACACACCTTCTGCCGGGCACGCGTGAGAGCGCGGCGCAGCGCGAGCGGCTCTGGGAGGAGTGCTGCCGGCGCAGCGGATGGCATGAGCAGTTCCAGGAGCAACCCGGACAGGAGCGTTGAGATGGCACGGTATCTGGCAACTATCGACACCCCGATGACGCCCGAGCAGGCCTGCGCCTACCTCAGTGACTTCGCCAACGCGGGCGAGTGGGATCCGAGCGTGGTGCAGGCGCGGCGGCTGGGCGACGGACCGCCGCGGCTTGGCAGCCAGTTCCGCCTCGTCGCACGCTTCCTGGGGCGCAGCAACGAGCTGACCTACACCATCACCGAGTTTGACCCGCCGCACGCGGTCAGCTTCCGGGCTGAGAGCCCCACGGTCATCTCGCTGGATCGGATCAGCTTCGGGGCGCACGGCGGCATGACCCGGGTCACCTATGACGCGCGGCTCACGTTGCGCGGCCCCCTGCGTCTGATCGACCCGCTGCTGGGTCTCGCCTTCGGCCAGCTCGCCAGGCGTGCGCTCGTCGGGCTGCGCGCGGCGCTGGGCGCCCAGGCCCCCGCCGGGGCGTCCGCGTGAGCGGCCCGGCACGGGACCCGGGGGCGGGGGAGGCGTCAGCGCCCGCCGGTGAGCGCGTCTGGGATTACCCGCGCCCGCCGGCGGTCCTCGCCTGCGACAGGCGGGTGCGCGTAGAGCTCTGCGGCGTGACGCTGGCCGATTCAGGCAGCGCGCTGCGGGTGCTCGAGACGAGCCATCCGCCGACCATCTACATCCCGCCAGCGGATGTGCGGCTGGATCTGCTGGCGCCCTCCGCGCAGCGCGCCAGCTGGTGTGAGTTCAAGGGCGCCGCGGGTTACCTGGACGCGCTGCTGGCGGGGCGGCGGTGGGAGGCTGTCGCCTGGTCCTACGCCGACCCCGCACCGGCCTACGCGCGGCTGCGTGAGCACATCGCCTTCTATCCCGCACGGGTTGACGGCGCCTGGCTCGGTGAGGAGCGCGTGCAGGCCCAGGAGGGTGACTTCTACGGTGGCTGGATCACGGCGGAGCTGGTCGGCCCGTTCAAGGGGGCCGCGGGCACGCTGGGCTGGTAGCGGCGCGCGCCCAGGCCGGGGTGAGGCTGGCGTCCGGCGCTCAGTCGCCGGCCGGCGGCCGCGTGGCGGCGCCGATCACCGCCTGTACGGCCTGCAGCGGATCGCCCGCCAGGTGCCTGACCTGCAGGCGGTGGGCCAGCTCCTCGCTGGCCCCGGGGCCGCTGAGCGCCAGCGGCAGCCGCGCGGCCAGCTCACGGAGCTGCGCCTCCTGGGTCTGCAGGCGGGCGGCGTCGAAGCTGGCGATCACCACCAGGTCCGGCTCCGTGGCGCGGGATGCCTGATCGAGCGTCTGCAGCGGCGTGTCGGCCCCCAGGAACACGATCCGCCAGCCGTGCGAGCGCAGCAGCAGCCCGAAGCCGAGCAGGCTGATGTCGTGGTGCTCACCGGGTGCGCAGGCCAGCAGCGCCAGCGGGCCCGCGCCGCGTCCCCAGAGCCGCGCCAGCGCCAGCAGCCGCGCGCGGATCAGGTTGGAGGCAAAGTGCTCCTGGCTGATCTGCAGCTCATCACGCTCCCAGCGCTGGCCGATCTCGGTGAGCGCCGGGAAGATCAGCCCCTGCAGCACCGTCGGCAGCCCGAAGGCCGCCAGCGCCTCATCGAGCACGGCGTGGACGCCGGGCTCGTCGTAGGTGCCGATCGCCTCCAGCAGCCGCGCCTGCAGCTGCTGCAGCGGGCGCGGGGCAAACTCCGGCTGCTGCAGTGCCGCGCTGGCCGCCTGGGCCGCGGAGAGCCCGCGCTCCATGCCGCGCAGCATGCGAGCCACACGCTCCGCATCCTCGCTGGTGTAGAGCCGGAAGCCGCCACGTGAGCGGATCGGGGAGAGCAGCCCGTAGCGGCGCTCCCAGGCGCGCAGCAGCTCGCTGCTCACACCGACGCGGCGCGAGAACTCGCCGATGTGGAGCGCTTCCGATGCCGACACGCACAGATTATACGCGACCTCTACAAACACTGGACAGGCTCGCCGCGGTGCGTCGGGGGTGGCGCGCCGGCGCCCCGGGGAAGCTCAGGCGCCCTGGCAGAAGGTGTTGGTCAGCGGCGTGGTGACCGTGGTGCCGGTCGTGGTGGTCGAGGTGACGCTCAGCGCCGGGGCGGTCGGGCCGGAGGAGAGCGCCTCCCCGCCGGGCAGCGTTCCGGCGGCCAGCAGCGCGTTGAGCGCCGCCGGCTTGCCCTTCACGTAGTCATCGAGGAAGGCCAGCGTCGCCTGCACCACCCCGTCGCGCATCGGGCCGCTGCTGATGTAGGCCTCGGTGTGTGTCGCGTCGGGGATGTTCAGGTAGTACTTGGGGTCCGGCGCGGCGTTGTAGATCTGCACGCTGCAGGCCGGCACGTTGACCGTGTCCCCGGTCCCCTGGGCGATCAGCAGCGGTGGTGACCCGGCGGTGAAATAGCTGCCGCCAAACGAGCTCAGCTCCGCCCCGGAGAGGATCACGGCGGCGCGGATCTGCGGGTCCTGGCAGCAGGAGTCGGCGGCCAGCGCGAGGCTCACGTCACCGCCGTCGGAATGGCCGATCAGGGCGATGCGGCTGGCGTCGATCAGGCCATGCAGCGGGCTGCTCTGGTCGGTCGCGGCGCCGAGCATCGAGCTGATCACGAACTTCAGGTCGGCCGGGTGGTTGACGATGTCCGACTCATTCAGCGCGCTGGGCACGTTGGGGTCGGTGTCGGGGTAGGTGGGTGCCGCCACCACATACCCCGCCTGCGCCCACGCCTGCATCATCCCCAGGTAGGAGCTGGTCGCCAGGTCAAAGCCCTGGGAGAAGACGACCAGCGGGAACGGCCCGTCCTGGGTGGCCGGCGGCGCGGCGCTGTTGGTACCGGGCCCGGGCGTGCCCGTCGTGGGATAGAGCACCAGCGTCGGCAGCGTGCGCACCGGTGTTCCGGAGGCCGTGGTGCCTGTCTCGATCGAGGCGCTCGAGGGCTCCTCGAGCGTCATCTCGGTGCTCGCCACCGCGAAGCTCGTGGGCACGTGCCGGCGCTTCTTGGGCTTGGTCCGCCGCTCGGTGGTGGTGGTCGTGGGGGTGGAGCCGGTGGGCGGCGCGGTCTGCGTTCCGGGCCCGCCGGAGCCGTGGCTCTTGTGCCCGCCGGTGTTGGCGGTCGTGGGCGCGCCGGGACCGCCGGAGAGCGTGCTGCTCAACGGCGCGGAGAGCGCCAGCAGGGCCACCACCAGCGCGATGAACGCGAACAGCCGGCGGCGCCGGTAGGTGGCCGCGGATGGCCGGGGCCGGCGCAGGTCCCGCTCGAAGTCGCGCCGGACCTGGCGGATCTCACGTGAGCTCTGGCGCGCCACGAGTGAATTGTGTCCCTATAGTTATCGGACGATCGTGCCTCCGCGGGCCGGACCGGGAGTGCCGCCGCCTATCGCGATGACCGGTGTAAGCGACCCTGACATGGAGGCTCAAGGAGCCGTGTTGGCACCCACGCGCCTGCGTGAGCAGGACATTGAATCCGCCGTGCGCCTGCACCAGCATGCGATGGACGGTGAGTTCCTGACCGGCGGTGGCCGACGCTTCCTGTGCGCCTACTACCGCACCTGGCTGGCCAGCCCTGTCAGCATCGCGCTCGCATACAGGGGTGCCGACGGTGATGGCGCCGTGGCGGTGCTGCTGGGCTCGGTGCGGCCCGAGGTTCACTACCGGACGATGGTCCGCAGCGGCGGACCGCAGCTGGCGGCGCTGCTGGCCGCACGTGCGGTCCTGCATCCGCTGTGGGGCGTCTCGCTGGTGCGAACCCGTGCCCGGCGCTACGCCCGTGGGGTGCTGCGTGTGCTCACGCGCAGCGGCTCCGGCGCGCAGCCGCACACGCCCGCGCCACGTCGGATCGCCGAGGTGACTCACCTGATGGTCGATGAGGCTTATCGTGGTCATGGCTACGCTCGCGCCCTGCTCGACGAGGCGCAGAAGCTCGCGGTTGCGGCTCAGGCCGAAGCGATCGTCGTCGTGACGCGGGTGGGATGGTCTGCAGAGCGATTCTATGAGCATCTCGGATGGACGCGGGCCGGCGAGGTGATCAGCGCCAGCGGTGAGCGCTTCATCCGCTACGAGCGCCAGCTCTGAGGGCCCCCTGCGGGCCTGCCCGCGTCCGGCCTCAGCGCGGCGGCTCACGAGGGTGCCCGCGCGGCCACTCATGAGGGCACCCATGCGCCGGCTCATGAGGGTGCCCGCGCGGCCACTCACAGAGGCGCCCGCGGACCCGCGGCCGGCGCGGCCGCTCACGAAGACTTGCATCCAGGGGTGGGCTGCACGGCGACCAGCGGCGCCACCAGCGGCGCCGAGGGCAGTCCCAGAAGCTGCGTGTTGACGCTGTTGGCCATCGCGGTCTGTCCCGCCGCGTTGGGGTGCAGGTGGTCGCCGGAGTCATAGGGGCCGAACATCTTGGTCGGGTCGCACTGCCCGTTGTAGGTGTCGGCCACGACCGGCGCGAAGTTCGCGACCCCGTCAAACGCGTGCGAGGTCAGGATCCAGTGGTTGATCTGCTCGAGGTAGGGCTGGCGCAGCGGGAACAGCTCAGGCTCCCAGCGCTCGCTGCCGTCGCGTGGCAGCAGCGTGATCCCGATCACCTTGATCCCCGCCCGGTGGGCCCTGGCGATCAGCTGCTTGAAACCCCAGATCACGCGCTTGGCGGAGGCCCCGAAGAACAGGTCGTTGGTTCCGAGCAGCACCATCACGGTGGAGACTCCGGGCAGCGAGAGCACATCCTGCTGCAGTCGCCTGAGCCCGGCCGGACCGCCGCCGACCTTCGCGTAGTCGTCTGCCAGCGGGGTCAGAGTGTTGGCGGTGATCCCCTCGTTGATCACCGCGGCGCGCTGCGAGGCGGGCAGCATGTCGATCCGCTGCTGCAGCACGTTGGTCCAGCTGGTGGTGGTGTTGAAGCCGTCGGTGATCGAGTCCCCGAGCGCGACGATTGAGCCGCTCTGCAGCGTGCTCAGCACGTCCACCGCGTCGAGCAGCCGGGGCCAGACGCTCCAGTAGGGGAAGCCGGTGGCGGCCGGCTGCGCGGTCGCGTCCGGCGTGCCGTTGGCGGTGGCGAAGGAGACCGGGCCATGGTTTCCCCACGGATGCACGGTGACGCTGTCCGGGGCCGTCACGTAGATGCTGGCGGTGAGCGTCTCCCCGGCGCTCACCGGGAAGATGACCGGGTCGCTGGTGAGATCACCGCCGATCGGCACCACGGCGCCGGCGGCGCCGCCGAAGGTCACGTTGCGCAGCGTGCTGGCGGCGATTCCGGCCCCGCCGGTTGACTGCGCCACCGTCACGTGTCCGATCTGCAGCGGCGCGGTGCCAAACAGGTTTGAGATCCGCAGGCGCACCTCACTGCCGCCGATCGGCACCGTCGCCAGCTGACGCACGGTCGCCTGGTCAACGGTGAAGTGCGGCTGCGCCCAGGCCATCGCCGAGCCCCACGCGACCCGCCAGGTCGGCGTCGTACTCGAGCCCTGACCGGTGGTGGTGCCGGTGCCCGTGCCGGTCGTGCCGGTGCCGGTCGTGCCCTGACCGGTGGTGCGGGTGGTGCCGCTGCCGGCCGGCGCCGTGGTGGTGGAGCCGGCGCCATGTGACGCGGTGGTGGGTGTCCCCTGCGCTCCCGATCCGGAGCCGCTGCCCTTCGTGTTGTGGGTGCTGCTGGCGGTCGGGGCCCGCGTGAGCTCGCCCGCGTGAACCACCACCGCGGCCACGGCCGCAGCGCCCACGAGCAAGCTGAGCAGCGCCGTCATTCGCCGCCTGCGGACCGCCCGTTTCCTGCCCGATACACGCAGACGGGCGAACTCCTGCTCGCCCCGACCCCGCCGAGCTCGTCGGTCGGGATCGTTCATTGCTTACGGGAGCGTAGTGCCAGCGGCGAACGGAAAGATAAGTCCGGTCTCATCAGGCGCTAACTCTGGCTTGATCCGCCGCGCCCAAGATCCCGGCTGCCGGCGAGTACGCTCGGCGGGTACGCTTGTGCGCCGGTGCGCCGAGCACGACCCGTGCCACCGGAAAGCAGCGGCTCGCGCTGCGCCCACAGCCAAGCCCCAGCCGAGCAGACGACCACGCGATGACCAGCACTCAGCCTTCAGACCAGACTCCGGACACCTCCGCGCAGCCGGACGCCTCCGCGCAGCACGCGGACGCCGCCACGCAGCACCCGTCAGCCGCGGACCTCTCCGCAGAGGCCGCCGCGCCACGGGTGGGCGTTCACGAGATGACGCGCGCGCAGGCGCTCTCCGCCACGCGTGAGCGGCGCCTGTGGGACAGCCGCGCGGAGAGTTGGGATGTGGCCGGCTCCAGCGGGCTCTCACGGGTCGTGGAGGCCGTGGTGCAGGCCTGCGCCGCCAGCGACTCCCCGGTGGCCCTGGATCTCGGCTGCGGCTCCGGGCAGGTGACGCTGCCGCTCGCGCCCGACTGCTCGCACGTGATCGCTGTGGACGTCAGCGCGCCCTCGCTGGAGCGCCTCGACGCCAAGGCGCGTGAGCGCGGGATCGAGAACATCCAGACCGTGGCCTCGCCGATCGAGGCGCTGGAGCTGCCCGCCGGCAGCATCGACCTGGTGGTGACCAACTACGCGCTGCACCACCTGCGCGACGCGGACAAGGAGCTGGTGCTCTCCTCATGCATGGCCTGGCTGCGCCCCGGGGGGCGGCTGGTGATCGGCGACATGATGTTCGGGCGTGGTGCGAGCGCCGAGGACCGCGCGATCATCGCCTCCAAGGTCAGGGCCTTCGTCTCCCGCGGGCCGGCCGGCTGGTGGCGGCTGGCCAAGAACGCGGTGCGCTTCTCGCTGCGCATGCGTGAGAAGCCGATGACCGCGGAGCGCTGGGAGGCGATGGTGCGCGCCGCCGGCTACGCCGACGTTTCAGTCACGCGCATCCTCTCGGAGGCCTGCGTGCTGACCGCCAGCAAGCCGCTTGCCGGCTGAGCGGCGCCGCTCCACCGGACGCCCCGGACGCGCCCGGTCTGGGACCATGGGGCGGATGCGTCGCCCGATCCTGCCGCTCCTGTTCGTCACGATCCTGGTGGTCGCCTACGGGATCGCCGTTGCGCCGCAGGCCGGCATCCCGAGCGTGACCGCCGCTGGCTCGGCTCCCGCGCGCACGCGCGGCGGCGCCGGCACCAAGCGCGGCGCCCGCCACCATCATCCCCGACCCCACGGAGCTGCCTGCCCGGGGCCGAAGGTCGCCAACCTGCCGCAGACGATGCAGCTGCCCTCGAGCTCCACCGCCGCCTTCCGCTGCGAGATGTCGGCGCTCTGGAACGGGATCCGCAGCGGCCGGCTCGCCCCGGCGATGCCGGCCTTCTTCCCGGAGGCGGCCTATGTGCAGATCAAGGCGATCACCGACCCGCAGGCCGACTGGCAGACGCGGCTGGTCGACGAGTACGCGGTGGACCTGCAGGCCGCGCACGCGCTGCTGGGCTCCGGTGCCGCCAGGGCCAAGCTGCTGCGCGTGTACGTGCCGCCGTCCTTTGCGCACGTGATTGACGTGAACGTCTGCTCCAACCGTGACGAGTACTGGGAGACGCCCAACGCGCGGCTCATCTACGAGCTCGACGGCGCCGAGCACTCGCTGGGGATCGCCTCGATGATCTCCTGGCACGGCTACTGGTTCGTGGTGCACCTGGGCGCCGTGCAGCGCGAGGGCAACGCCGGGCTGGTGGACGCGCCCAGCAGCGGCGTCGGTGTGGCGCTGCCGTCGAGCACCTGCTGAGGGACGACAGCGCCGCCCGGCGGCGTCGCGCGCAGCTGGGTGTGCGCACGGCGCGGGTGGCGAGCGTGCCACGGGTGGGGAGCGTCGCGAGCGTGCGGAGCGTGCCGCGGGTGAGAGCGTGGGGAGCGTGCGGAGCGTGCCGCGGGTACGGGGCGGGGGAGATCTGTGCGGTACCTAAACACTGGTACCTAATGATTTGGTACCATAGGTTCATGACGACAACGATCTCTGAACCGACGGCGGCGCAGCCCGCGCCGTCAGACCACATCCCCCGCCACGTCTGGGTGATCTCCGGCGTGGCGATGCTCGGCGCCGTGATGTCGATCCTCGACACCACGATCGTCAACGTCGCGCTGGCGACGCTCGGCAAGGACCTGCACTCGAGCCTCGCCCAGATCCAGTGGGTGATCACCGGCTACATGCTCTCGCTGGCCGCCGTGATCCCCGTCACCGGCTGGGCCTCGCGCCGCTTCGGCGCCAAGCGCGTGTTCCTCACCTCACTGACCCTGTTCACGCTCGGCTCGCTGCTGTGCGGCCTGGCGACCTCGGACACCGAGCTGATCCTCTTCCGCGTGCTGCAGGGCCTCGGCGGCGGCATGATCATGCCAATCGCGCAGATCATCATGGCCGAGGTGGCCGGCCCCAAGCGCATGGGCCGCGTGATGGGCCTGGTGGCGGTGCCGATGATGCTCGCGCCGACCCTCGGCCCGCTGCTCGGCGGCACGATCATCCAGACACTCGACTGGCACTGGATCTTCTACGTCAACGTGGTGGTTGCGGCCTTCGCGATCCCGCTGGCAATCCGCCTGCTGCCCGGCCACCGCGGCGAGCGGACGGACACGCTCGACTTCCTCGGCCTGGCGCTGATGTCGGTAGGCCTGGTGGCGATCACCTACGGTCTGGCCGAGGCCGGCACCTACGACACCTTCACCAGCGCCCACGTCTGGGTGCCGGTGGTGATCGGGGTGCTGCTGGTCGCCGCCTTCGTGTTCCACGCGCTGCGCACCGAGCACCCGCTGCTGGACCTCCATCTCTACCGTCGCTGGCACTTCTCGGCCGCCTCGATAGTGATGTTCGCGCTGGGCGCCGCGGTCTTCGGGGCGATGATCCTGATGCCGCTCTACTGGCAGGAGCTGCGTGGTTATGACGTGATCATGACCGGCCTGCTGACCGGCCCCCAGGGCCTGGGCATGGCGCTGGCGATGCCGCTCGCCTCGAAGTTCACCGAGCGTTACGGCGGTGGTCCGGTCGCGCTGGTCGGCGTGATCATCACCGCGCTGGCGACGATCCCGTTCGGCCTGATCGGCGCGCACACCGGCGTGGCCGTGCTGTGCGTGGCGATGTTCCTGCGCGGTGCCGGGATGGGTGCCAGCTTCATGCCGGCAATGACCGCCGCGTTCGCCGCGCTGAAGCGCAGCGAGGTCTCGCACGCGACCCCGCAGCTGAACGTGCTCAACCGCATCGGCGGCTCGATCGGCACGACCATCCTGGCCGTGATCCTGGCCAACGCCGAGCGCAGCGCGCACGGTGCCTCGGCGGCCGCCGGTGCCTTCGGGACCGCGTTCTGGTGGTCGGCGGCGATCGCCGCGCTGGCGATCATCCCCTGCGTGGTGCTGATGCGCGCCGAGCGCACCGTGCGCCGCGCCGCACGCGCCGCTGGCGCCGAGGACCCGGATCGTGTCGCAATCGACTCCGGGGCGGTGGCGGAGGCGCTCGCATGAGTGCCGCCGCCGGCCACGGCGCCGCGCCCAACGCCTCAGCAGCCGGCGGTCCTGCGGGACCGCCGGCCTCCCCGGGGGGGGCAGT
>JAJZDA010000119.1 GCA_021851525.1 Actinomycetes bacterium
CGCGCGGCATCGGCGCCGTGGCCACGGTCACTGCCGCCGGTCCGCCGGCCCGGTGGGCGGATGGCCAGGCGGGCTGGCTGCGCGGAGCTGTGCGACCGCATACAGTGAGCCTCCGAACGATGCAGCGGGAGTACGACATCGTCCTCTTCGGTGCGACCGGCTTCACCGGGGAGCTGACCGCCGCCTACCTGGCGGCGCATCTGCCGCCGGGGGCGCGGCTCGCGCTGGCCGGCCGCAGCCTCGAGAAGCTGACCGCGGTCAGGGCCAGGCTCGCTGACGCCACGCCCGCGGCGGCGCAGCTGCCGCTGATCAGCGCCGACGCCTCCGACCCTGAATCGCTGGCGCGGCTGGCGGCCAGCACGCGCGTGGCGGTCTCAACCGTCGGCCCCTACCTGCGCCACGGTGAGCCGCTGGTCGCAGCCTGCGCGGCGGCGGGCACCGACTACCTCGACCTCACCGGTGAGCCGGAGTTCGTCGACACCATGTACCTGCGCCACCACGCGGCCGCGCGGGAGAGCGGCGCGCGGCTGGTGCACTCCTGCGGCTTTGACTCGATCCCCTATGACCTCGGCGTGCTCCACGCGATCGGTGAGGTGCCGGAGGCCGCGCGGGTGCCGCTGCGGATCAGCGGCTACGGCCTGATGTCGGGCTCGATCTCCGGCGGCACCTACCACTCGTTGGTGGAGGCGCTGGGTCGCCTCAAGGAGAGCGGGCGCGTATCCCGCCAGCGCAGGGCGGTGGAACGGCACGCGCCGGACGGCGCGATCGCGCCGGGGCGGCGCGTGCGCGGCGGCGCCGGGCGGCTTCACCGTGAGCCATTGGCGGGCGGCTGGGTGATGCCCGCGCCGACGATCGACCCCCAGCACGTGCTGCGTTCAGCGCGGCTGAACCCCGCCTATGGCCCGGACTTCTCCTACTCACACTACGTGGTCACCGGCAGCCTGCGCAGCACCGCCACGCTGCTGGTCGGTCTCGGTCTGCTCACCACGCTGGCGCAGCTCGAGCCGACCCGCCGGCGCCTGCTGGCGCTGCGGCGGCAGGGCAGCGGGCCCAGCGCGCAACGCCGCGAGCGCTCGTTCTTCCGCGTGCGCTTTGTGACCGAGGTGGGCGGTGACTCGCCGCGACGCCTGCTCAGCGAGGTCAGCGGCGGTGACCCGGGGTACGGTGAGACCTCGAAGATGCTCGCCGAGGCGGCGCTGTGCATGGCCTTTGACGAGCTCACCGTCGGCGGCGGCCAGTGGACGCCGGCGCTGGCGATGGGAACGGCGCTGATCGGGCGCCTGACCCGCGCGGGGATCAGCTTCAGGGTGCTGGAGGACCAGGCGCCGTGAGCGACGGTCGCGGGCCCGAGGCCGACGCGCCCTCGCCCGGGGCCGACGCGCCCTCGCCCGGGGCCGACGCGCTCTCACCCGGGGCCGGTGCGCTCTCGCCCGGGGACTTCCTGCGCGCGCACGGCCCGCAGGCGATCGACTGGGCGGCCAGCTACCTGGACCGTGTGGGCACGCTGCCGGTGCTCGCGCAGGTGCGCCCGGGGGAGTTGAGCGCGCGCCTGCCCGACGCCGCGCCGGAACGTGGTGAGAGCTTCGAGGCGGTGCTGGCGGACCTGGATCAGATCCTGCTGCCCGCGGTCACGCACTGGCAGCACCCGCGGTACTTCGCGTACTTCCCGTCGAATACCAGCGCGCCGGCGATTCTCGCGGAGATGCTGGCGGCGACGCTCAACAACGTCGGCTTCCTCTGGCGCTCCTCGCCGGCGCTGACGGAGCTCGAGCTGGTTGTGATGTCGTGGGCGGCGCAGCTGCTGGGCCTGCCCAGTGGCTGGCACGGCCAGATCGAGGACGGCGGCTCAACGGCGACGCTGACCGCTGCGATCGCCGCCCGGCGCCTGACCGGGCGCCAGAAGCTGGTCTGCTCGGCGGAGACGCACTCCTCGGCCGAGAAGGCGGCGCGCATGCTGGGGATGGAGGTGCGCACCGTTGGCTGTGACGCACAGGGCCGGATGCTGGTCGCGGAGCTCGGCGATCTCAGCGACACGGCGCTGGTGGTGGCGACCGTCGGCACCACCGGCCGCGGCGCTGTGGACCCGGTGGCGCAGATCGCCGGCGCCTGCCGGCGCCACGGTGCCTGGTTGCACGTCGACGCCGCCTACGCGGGCAGCGCGATGGTCTGCCCGGAGTTCCGCTGGGCCTTTGCGGGGGTCGAGCTGGCGGACTCGGTGGTGGTCAACGCCCACAAGTGGATGCTCACGCCGATGGATTGCTCGCTGCTGTGGAGCTCGCGCCCGGAGGCGTTGCGCGACGCCTTCTCACTGGTTGCGGAGTATCTGCGCACGCCGGCCGCGGAGGACGACTGGGCGCTCAGTGAGTACGGCCCCGCGCTGGGCAGGCGCTTCCGCGCCCTGAAGCTCTGGGCGGTGCTGCGCTGCTACGGGCGCGAGGGGCTGCAGGCGCACATCCGTGAGGGCGTGCGGATGGCGGCGCAGTTTGCCTGCTGGGTGGCCGAGGCGGCCGACTGGGAGCTCGCCGCCGAGCGCCACTTCGGTCTGGTCTGCTTCCGCCACCGCGCCGGTGAGCGTTTCAACCGTGAGCTGCTGGAGCGCGTGAACTCCTCGGGCGAGGCGTTCCTCTCACACACCGTGATCGACGGGCGCCACACGCTGCGCCTCGCCAGCGGCGGGCTGCTGACCACCGACGCGGACATGAGCCGCGTCTGGGAGTTGCTCCAGCGCGAGGCGCTGGCGCTCAGCCGCGCCCCCGGGGGCACCGCGCGCTGACGGCTGGCGCACACCGATTTACACGCTTCTTACGTGAACTCGGTCATCCTGGTGTGGATGCGAGTCCTGGTGGTCGAAGATGAGCGGCGCCTGGCCCAGACCATCGCTCGTGGCCTGCGCCGCGAGGGGATGGCGGTGGACGTGTCCGGCGACGGCGCCGATGCGATCGAGAAGACCCAGCTGGTGCGCTACGACGTGGTGGTCCTGGACCGTGACCTGCCGGAGGTGCATGGGGATCAGGTGTGCGGCATCGTGCGCGCGGAGAAGCCGGAGACCCGGATCATCATGCTGACCGCGGCAGGTGACCTGGAGGACGTGGTCAGCGGCCTCTCGCTGGGAGCCGACGACTACATCGCCAAGCCGTTCCGCTTCGAGGAGCTGGTGGCGCGGATCCGGGCGCTCGGCCGCCGCGCGGTGCCCAGCCTGCCTCCGATCCTGCACCACCGCGACATCGAGCTCGATCCGGCGCGCCGCAACGTCACCCGTGGCGGTGAGCCGCTGGAGCTTGCGCGCAAGGAGTTTGCGGTGCTGGAGACGCTGATGGCGGCCGATGGCGCCACCGTGTCCGCCGAGCAGCTGCTCGAGCGGGTGTGGGACGAGCACACCGATCCGTTCACCAACGTGGTGCGCATGACGATCATGACGCTGCGGCGCAAGCTCGGCGAACCGGCGGTGGTCGAGACCGTGATTGGCGTCGGCTACCGCATGGCGTGACAATTCGCGGATGCGTCTGAACGCGCGGACCATCCGGCTGCGCCTCACGCTGATCTACGGGATCGGCTTCCTGATCACCGGCGGCGTGCTGCTGACGATCGGCTACGTGCTGGTGAGGCACAACCTGCACGTGCGTCACCGGCTGGCGGATCAGGCGCGCCACTTCGCCACCCAGCTGTTCAGGGGGGTCAGGCCACCGTCCGGCCTGGCGCCCGGCGGGGGTGCTGCCAACGGCGCCTTCAGCGCGGCGATCAAGGCCGGCTTCCGTGAGGCCGAGGCGACGGCGCTGCACCGCCTGCTGACCGAGTACATCGCCGCGCTGGTGGCGATGACCGGGATCTCCGTGGCGGTCGGCTGGCTGATGGCCGGTCGCGCCCTGGCGCCGCTGCGTGAGATCACCGCCACGGCGCGACGCGTCTCCGGGGAGAACCTGGGTGAGCGGATCGCGCTGGTCGGTCCCAGCGACGAGCTCAAGGAGCTGGCTGACACCTTCGACGGCATGCTCTCGAGGCTTGACAGCGCCTTTGCCAGCCAGCGGCACTTTGTCGCCAACGCCTCCCACGAGCTGCGCACGCCGCTGGCGATCATGCGCACCGAGGTGGACGTGGCGCTGGGTGACCCCAACGCCTCGGTGGCTGAGTTGCGGGAGATGGGGGAGGCGATCCGCGAGACGCTAGACCGCAGCGAGTCGCTGATCTCGGCCCTGCTGACGCTGGCCCGCAGTGAGTCGATCAGCGGCCGCGAGGAGCGCGTTGACGTGGCGGCGCTGGCAGGTGACTGCATCACCGACCTGCACGCGCGCGCCGAGGCCGGTGGCGTGCGCGTGGAGACAGACCTGCAGTCGGCAGTCGTGCGCGGTGACTCAGCGCTGCTCGAGCGGCTGCTGGTGAACCTGATTGACAACGGGATCCGACACAACCGCCCGGGCGGGCTGCTGGCAGTCCGCACGCGCACGCTCGGTGAGCAGGTGCAGATCAGCGTGCGCAACGACGGCGCGGTGATCGACCCGCTCGACGCGGCGAGGCTCACCGAGCCGTTCCGCCGGCTCACGCGCGCGCCGGGCGGCTTTGGCCTGGGACTCTCGATCGTGCGCTCTGTGGCCGAAGCACACGGTGGCTCCGTGACGCTGACCCCGCGCCCGGAGGGTGGGCTCGAAGCCGACGTCAGGCTACCCGCCCATCCATTGAACAGCAAAACAGTAAATCCCCGTAAAACAAGTGTTTTGACGGGCAGCTGACATATCCAACTCTTACCGAGTTCCGCGGATTCTCTGAAACTGCGGGCATAGAGTCGCCTCCGGCAACGAAACGTTCAGCGAGGCAGGCTCCATGCACCGACGCCGTGGCCGGCGGTCGTCCCGACCCTGGCATTCAGTTCTATTCGCAGTGGCCGCCGCGGCGCTCATCGGGCTCGGCATCAGCCAGCTCGGCACCCCGGTCAGCTCGGCCCGCACATCGACCGAGCTGGTGACCGCCCAGAGCGGTGTCGTGCAGGACACCGTCTCCGGCAGTGGCAACGTTGAGCCGGGGGTCGAACAGGCGGTCAACTTCGCCACCGGCGGGACGCTGCAGAGCATCGACGTCAGGGTGGGTGAGCGCGTCAAGAAGGGGCAGCTGATCGCCACGCTCGATCCCAGCGCGGCCGAGCTGACGGTCTCTCAGGCGCAGGACAACCTGAAGGCCGCGGAGGACCAGCTGAGCGCGGCTCAGACGGGCGGCTCCAGTGGCTCCGCGTCGACGCCCAGCAGCAGCTCCGCGTCCACGAAGCCGACGAGTGCAGCCACCAAGACCACCAGCACCAGCACCAGCACCAGCACCACGTCCAAGTCCAGCTCCGCCTCCGCGATCGCCCAGGCCCAGGCCCAGGTGGACAGCGCCGAGGCGACGCTGACCAGCGCGCAGCAGACGCTGAGCGAGACCCGGCTGTACGCGCCGGTGAGCGGCACCGTCGCGGCGCTCTCCTCAGACCAGATCGGCCAGACGGTCTCAGCCGGTGGCGCGTCAGGCGGATCGGGGACCGGTGGGGGCAGCGGTTCAGGCTCAGGAGCCTCCCAGGGCTCGGCCGGCAGCGGCAGCTCATCGAGCTCCAACTTCGCCACGATCATCGACAGCAGGACCCTGACCATGACCGTGGCGCTCAGTGAGTCGGACATCTCGAGCGTCAAGGTCGGCCAGCTCGCGACGATCTCAATGAGCGCGCTCAGCGGCGTCGAACTGGCCGCGAAGGTCAGCGCCATCTCACCGCTGGGAACCTCCAGCAGCGGCGTGGTCTCCTACAACGTGACGCTCACCACCAGCCAGAGCGACCCCAAGGTGCTGCCTGGGATGAGCGCCACCGCCGCGATCGTGATCTCCCAGCAGCAGGGCGTGACTGTGCCCAACCAGGCGTTGAGCGGGAGCGGCTCGAGCGCGACCGTGCAGCTGGACAGCGGCGGCAGGATCAGCACCAGGCAGGTGGTTGTGGGGCTGCGCGGCAGCTCACGCTCGGTGATCCTCAGCGGCCTGAGGTCCGGCCAGCAGGTGCAGGTCACGATCACCCTGCCGGCGCTGGGGACCAGCACCACCGCCACCACCGGCTCCACCGGCGGCTTCGGTGGCGGCGGGGGCTTCTTCGGTGGTGGCGGCGGGGGCCGAGGCGCGCTGCGCGCGCTGCTCGGCGCCGGCGGTGGTGCCGGGTGAGCGGGCGCGGAGCGGGTGAGCGCGGGGTCGGTGAGCGCTGGGTGAGTGCGCACGGGGTCACCGAGCGCGCGGTGAGTGAGCGCGACGCCCTGGCCGCGGTGCCGCGCGAGCCCGGCGCGGTGATCGATGTGCGCGAAGTCTTCAAGACATATGCGCTGGGGGACATCGCGGTCCACGCGCTGCAGGGTGTGAGCCTGCGGGTGGCGCACGGAGAGTACGTGGCGATCATGGGCCCCTCGGGCAGCGGCAAGAGCACGCTGATGCACATCCTCGGGTGTCTGGACACGCCGTCCAGCGGCAGCTATCGCCTCAATGGCCTGGACGTTGCGGGGGTCGATGAGGACACGCTCTCTGACCTGCGCAACCGTTACATCGGCTTCGTCTTTCAGTCGTTCAACCTGATTCCGCGCACGCGCGCGGTCACCAACGTGGAGCTGCCGCTCACATACGCCGGATTGCCGCGCGCCGAGCGTCAACGTCGCGCGCTGCGGGCGCTGGGCTGGGTCGGTCTGACCGACCGCGCCGATCACCTCCCCTCGGAGCTTTCCGGTGGTCAGCAGCAGCGGGTGGCGGTGGCCCGGGCGCTGGTCACAGATCCGGCGATGATCCTCGCTGACGAGCCCACCGGGAACCTCGACACGAGCTCCACCGCCGAGGTGCTGGGGATGTTCGACCTGCTCAACCGTCAGGGACGCACGATCGTCCTGATCACGCACGAGGAGGATGTCGCGGATCACGCGGAGCGCGTGATCCGGGTGAGAGACGGGCAGATAGTCGCCGATGAGCACCGCAACAAGGCCCGGCGGCGGGAGGTGACAGCGTGAGTGAGACGCTGCGCACAGCGTTCGCCGGGCTGGCGGCCAACAAGCTGCGGACCGGCCTGACGATCCTCGGGCTGATGATCGGGGTCGGCTCGGTGATCGTGTTGATCGCCGTGGGCACCGGGTCTGACTCGGCGGTGCAGGCCCAGATCAGCGCGCTTGGCTCAAACACGTTCACGGTGTCGGCCGCGCCGACGCTCGGCGGGCTCTTCGGCTCGGGAGCCGGCTCGACACTGACGCTGGCTGACGCAACGGCTCTGCAGAACCGCTTCCAGGCGCCGGATGTGGCCGCCGTGGCGCCGGTGGTCTCGGCCTCCGGAACGACGCTGACCTATGGCAGCTCCACCTACTCACCCTCCAGCTTCATCGGGACCACCCCGAGCTACGCCCGCGCGCGCAACTACTCACTGGCACAGGGGACATGGTTCAGTGCGGCGCAGGAGCGCGGTCACGCGCACGTGCTGGTGGTCGGGCCTCAGGTCGTGAGCGAGCTGTTCCGGGGGGCCGATCCTGTCGGTGACACGGTGCAGATCAACGGGACCGACTTCACCGTGATAGGCGTCACCAGGTCAAAGGGCTCAAACGGCTCGAGCAACCTGGACGATGTGGCGATTGCGCCGCTCACCGCGGTTCAGGACGTGCTCACCGGCTACGGCTCGATCAGCCAGATCCTCGTGCAGGCGCGCGCGACCGATGCGGTGAGCGCCGCACAGACCGAGGTCACGCAGATCCTCGACCAGCTGGACCCGCCGACGTCCGGCTCAACCACGGGTTCCAGCTTCCAGGTCGTAGACCAGAGCTCGATCCTGCAGGCGTCGACCTCGAGCAGCAAGGTGTTCACGACGCTGCTGGCCGAGGTCGCCGCGATCTCACTGCTGGTCGGCGGGATCGGGGTGATGAACATCATGCTCGTGTCGGTCACCGAGCGCACCCGCGAGATCGGGATCCGCAAGGCGGTGGGGGCCAGGCGCAGCGACATCCTCCGGCAGTTCCTCGTGGAGGCGGTGATGGTCTCGGTGCTGGGCGGCGTTGCCGGCGTGCTCGCGGGGCTGCTGGGCAGCCAGTTCAAGATCGCCGGCGTGCAGCCCGTGATCGCGCCCTATTCGGTCGCGCTGGCCTTCGGCGCCGCCGTCCTCACCGGGCTCTTCTTCGGCACCTATCCGGCCGCGAGAGCGGCCGCGATGCGCCCGATCGACGCGCTGCGCTTCGAGTGAACGTGCGACCAGCAATCTGACAGCACAACCTACCCCGAGGAACCGAGATGAACGCAGATTCCCAGCCAGACCTGCCGCTCGAGCGGCGGCCAGACGGGCTCCCGGATGACCAGTGGCAGCAGGCGCCGGGGCCCGGACAGCCGCAGCGGCTGGACTCCCAGCCACACCTCCCGCTCGCACGTGACCTCCCCAGCGGGGGCTTCGATGACGAGCGCTTCGCGGAGACCATGCCGCTGCGTCAGCGCCGGCCGCTGCTGACTGTCTGGAGCGCCGCGCTGTTCGCGCTGATGCTCGGGGCCGGCGGCTTCTACCTGGGCGTGCGCGTGGAGAAGGGAAAGCTCTCCTCCGGCTCGGGCTCCGGCTCGACCGGCGCGAGCGCGTTCGCGCGAGCGCTCTCCGGGGCGGGCGGCGCCGCCGGCACGCGCAGCTCGCTGGCCGGGCGCTTCGGCGGGGCGGGCGCGTTTGCGGGGGCGTTCGGCGCAGCCGGGGCGAGCGCGGCCAGCGGGTCGGTGTCGAGCATCAGCGGCAAGGACCTCTACGTCAGCGAGGCCGGCGGCAACACGGTGAAGGTCAAGCTGACCGGTCAGACGTCGATCACCAAGACGGTCAGCGTCGGGCGCCGGAAGGTGTACCCCGGTGACCAGGTTGTGATCCAGGGGGTCAAGGGCTCCGGCGGCAGCGTCACAGCCACCAGCGTCACCGATTCCGGCGCACGCGGCGGCGCATCGGGAAGCGCGACGGGGACGGGGAGCTCCTCCGGATCGGGGTCCGCGAGCACCGCCGGCTCCGGCAGCTCATCGTCGGTGATCAGTTCGCTCTTCGGCGGCGGCTGAGCCGCGTTGAGCAGCGCGCCTGACAACGAAAGGATCTGAGTGCAAGTCAAACGTTCCAACCACACGCGCCGAGCGGCCGCGATGCTGCTGCTGGCGGCGGCGGCGGCGCTCCTGATAGCCGCCTGCGGCGGCAGTTCCAGCGCATCGACCACCAAAAGCGCCGCCTCCAGCACGGCGGCGGCCACGAGCACTGCGGGCGCGGGTCGCTTCGCGGCGTTGCGTGCCTGCCTGAGCAAGCACGGGATCACGATTCCCGCGCGGCGTCCCGGCGCCGGTCACGGATTCTTCGGGACCGGCACGGCCCCGACCGGCACGGCCCCGACCGGGACAGCTCCGACCGGGACGGCTCCGACCGGGACGGCTCCAGGCCGCGGCTTCTTCGGCGCGACCGCCAACCCCAAGCTGGCGGCCGCGCTGAAGGCGTGCGGCGCGAGCTTCCCGGCCGGCGGGTTCCGCGGCGGCGCCGGTGGCTTTCACCGCCCGACGTTCACCCGGGCCACGCTCGAGCGGTTTGTCGCGTGCGTACGCAGGAACGGCTACCCGCAGATGCCTGAGCCCAGCGCCTCCCCGAAGGCCACCGGCGGCCTCTTCCCGAGCAGCATCCAGAGCAGCGCGAAGTTCAAGGCGGCATCGGTGAAGTGCATCGACATTCTGCGCCCGAGCGCCCCGGCGGGCACACCCACGCAGACCACGCGCACACCCACGCAGACCACGGGCACGCCCGCCGCGGCGGTGGGCGCGGGCACGGGATCGGGGTTGATCGCCTGAGGTGGGATGTGCGGCCGGCGCCGCCGGCCGCCCATCCCGCCTGGCGCCCATCCGGGATACTGATCGCATGAGTGAGCGGGAGATCCTCTGGCGGCCCTCGGCACAGAGGGTCGCGGACGCCAACCTGACCGCCTACATGGCCTGGCTCGAGCGCACCAGGAACGTCGCCTGCGCCGACTACGCGGAGCTGTGGCGATGGTCCACCGAGCACGTGGAGCAGTTCTGGGATTCGATCGTGGAGCGCTTCGGGGTGCGCTTCGGCACGCCGCCCACGGCGGTGCTCTCGAGCCACGAGCTGCCGGGCGCGCACTGGTTCCCGGGGGCGACGCTGAGCTACAGCGAGCACGTCTTCGCCGGCAAGCAAGCTCATCAGACCGCGATCCTGCACGCCTCCGAGCTGCGTGAGCTGGACAGCTGGAGCTGGGGGCGCCTGGCACAGGAGACGGCCAGGATCGCGACCGGCCTGCGGGCCCTGGGGGTCGGTCGTGGAGATCGCGTGGCCGCGTACATGCCGAACATCCCGGAGGCCGTCGCCGCGCTGCTGGCCTGCGCGAGCCTCGGTGCGATCTGGTCGTCGGCCGCGCCGGAGTTCGGGGCGCGGGCGGTGATCGACCGCTTCACGCAGATCTCGCCGAAGGTGCTGCTGGCCATCGACGGCTACCGCTACGGTGGGCGCGACTTCGACAGGGGCGCGGTGGTGCAGGAGATCTCCCGAGAGCTGGGGGAGGGCTGCGCCGTGGTGCGCCTCGGCTACCTGGACGGCGGCGGTTGGCCGGCGGACTTCGGCGCCGCGCCGGACCCGGGCTCCGCATCGGACCCGGGCGCCGCGCCGGACCCGGGCGCCGCGCC
>JAJZDA010000120.1 GCA_021851525.1 Actinomycetes bacterium
GTCAGGCGTCTCCAGCACCATCAACAGCCTGCTCACGCAGCAGAACATCTCCAGCGGTAGCGGGCTCAGCTCGAGCTCGACGCTCACCAACAGCGGCGCCGGCGGAACGCTGCAGATCACCGGCCTCGCGAGCGGAATCAACAGCACGCAGCTGATCCAGGCGGAGCTTGCCGTGCAGGAGCAGCCGCTGCTCAACATGCAGGCTGAGGTCAACAGCCTCAACACCGAGAACAGCTCACTCGGCCAGATCCAGAATGCGCTGCAGGCTGTCTCGATCGACGCGCTCGCGCTCGGTGAGGCGTCCACCTACTTCCCGGTGCAGAACGTCAGCTCCAGCAACACCAATCTCGTGACGGCGACCAGCAGCAACGGCGTCGGCGCTGTGATCGGTTCCAACACCATCACCGTCACGGCGCTGGCGGGCGCCTCACAGAGCGACTTCAACTACACGGCCGGCACGGGATCGGGGAACAACACGCTCTCGATCACCGTCGGCAGCGGCAGCGCGCAGACCATCCAGGTCGCGGACAACGCCAGCGTCGACACGATCGCCTCGGCGATCAACAACGCCGGCAACCTCGGAGTCTGGGCGACCGTCAACCTGAGCGGCCAGTTGGTGCTGTCCTCCCAGGGCACCGGCACCGGGAACATCGTCAGCGCCACGCTGACCAACGGCAGCGGCAACACGGCAGCGATGAGCACCGCCAGCCAGCAGGACGGCACCGACGCCACGTACTACCTGAACGGCAGCACCACGGCGCAGACCTCGCCCACGGACACGGTCACCAATGCGATCCCCGGCGTCAAGCTCACGCTGCTGGGCGTCACCGGGACCACCTCAACCGCAAACCCGCTGACCATCACCACCTCCGCCCCGGGTCTTGACAACGCCTCGATCACGCAGACGGTGCAGCAGTTCGTCAAGGACTACAACACCGCACTGGGCCTGATCAACTCCACGGTCAACACCGCACCTGCGAGTGAGGCCAGCCCCGGCACCTACAACCCCTACAGCGGTTCGCTGTTCGGCGACGCACAGCTCGAGAACCTGATGGGAAACATGCGTACGACCATGTACCAGACCTATTCGGGGACCGGCATCGCCACCGGCATGACGAGCCTCGACCAGATAGGCATCAGCACCGGCGTCTCAAACGGCACGGTCAGCAACAGCGCCGTGGACGGCCAGTTGCAGCTCAACGCCTCACAGCTGACCACAGCGCTGCAGAGCAACCCGAGCGGTGTCCAGGCGCTGCTCCAGACCTGGGCCACGAGCCTCCAGTCGGTGGTCAACAGCGCAGCCTCACCGGTCGGCGCGCTCGCCGACAGGATCAACGGCAACAACACGCTGATCCAGAGCATCAACAGTCAGCTCTCCACCCAGCAGCAGCTCTACACCACCCAAGAGAAGAACATGGAGGCGCAGTGGGCCCAGGTCGAAGTGACGCTGTCCCAGCTCAACACCCAGAAGTCGACCCTCGCGAGCTTCGTCGGGTCGGGCTCAGCCGCCTCCTCGTCGGGGCTCTGAGCCCAGCCGTCCGGCAGGGGCTCGATCATCCAGGTATCGATGGCACCTCAACCAACTGACCACCGCGAGGCCTACCAGCGCGCCGCGGTTCTCACGGCTTCGCAGGGTCAGCTGATCGTGATGCTGTATGACGGCGCCTCCCGGTATCTGAACCAGGCAGCCATCGCGTTGCAGGAGCGCCAGGTTGAGCAGGCCCACAACAAGCTCCGCCGGGCCGAGATGATCATCAGCCATCTCCAGGCGTCAATCGACTTTGACAACGGCGGCGAGATTGCGCCACGGCTCCACGCCATCTACGCGTTCTGCATCCGCCACCTCAACCAGGCGAGGGTGAGCGCCAGCCCCACGCACATCGAGGAGGTCCGCGGCCTGCTGCGGACGCTGCGCGACGCCTGGGCACAGGTGGCAGACACGTGAGCAAACAGCAGGTCGCCCAGTTCGAACGGCTCACCAAGATGATCGAGCATGAGCTCGAGCTTGCGGGTCAGGGCCGCACCGATGAACTGCATGACGCGGTCGCGCAGACAGGTGCGTACATGGCAAGTCTGCCGGCCCCCGCGCCCCCCGACGCCCAGATATTCGTCAACCGCGCTCACGCGCTGCGCGCGCGTGTGGTGATCGAGGTGGAGCGCCTGCGCGAGAGCATCGAGCTCAACCTCTCCCCGAGACGGCGCGCCAGGCAGATCAACAGCACCTACTCACAGCGCAGCGGTGACAGCAGCCGGTACTCAACCTCCGCCTAGGAGGCCCGGACCGACGCTTGCCGGTAACCGACCGCTCTCGCCCACAAAAAGACCAACGTGAGACTGATTTCGACAACCAGAGCCGTCGACGGGACCGAGCTTGGACGGGACGTGATGATCGGCCGCCCGGATGGCGTGCCGCTGTTGCGCGCGGGCGTGCGGATCACGCCCCGCTACCGTGAGCTGCTGGTCAAGGCCGGCATCTCCGCGATCTACGTGGAGGACGAGGTCAGCGCGGGCATCATCGTCGAGCCTGTTGTCGACGACCACACGCGCGCGATAGCGACACGCGCGGTCTCCTCCGCGTACTCCACCGCGCGTGAGGCGCTCAGCCGCGGCAAGCGCCTCGCGCCTGACGCGGTCGAGGCCCTGGAGGACGTGGTGAAGCGGATCATCGATCAGCTGCAGAGCTCCGGTGGTGTGGCGCTTGCGCTCGCCGACCTCTCCTCCTCAGACGGTTACACCTTCCAGCATTCGATCGATGTGACCGCGGTTGGCCTGATGGTCGGCTACCGCTACTTCGCGACCCACGGCTGGACCGACTATCGCGGGGAGCGGCACTACAACAAGCTGGAGGAACGCCTCTCGACGCTCGGCCTCGGGCTGCTGCTGCACGACATCGGCAAGCTCGCGATCCCCCTGAGCATCCTCAACAAGCCGGGCAAGCTGAACCCCGAGGAGTGGACCATCATGAAGAGCCACCCCCGCTCCGGGGTGGACATCCTTGACGGCAGTCAGTGGAGTCCTCTGGTGAAGGCGATCGTGCTGCGCCACCACGAGCGCTGGAACGGCAGCGGATACCCTGATGGCAAGGCGCTCGAGGAGATCCATGCGATGGCGCGGATCGCCGCCGTCGCGGACGTCTACGACGCGATCACCTCCGAGCGGATCTACGCTCCGGCTCGCCCCGCGGCAGATGGCGTGAGAACGATCATCGAAGGCTCAGGGGCGCTGTTTGACCCCGACGTGGTGGACGCCTTCTGCCGCGTGGTCGCCCCGTTCCCGGCCGGCACCCCGGTGGAGCTGTCCGACGGTCGCAAGGGGATCGTGGTCAGTGTCCCGGAGGCTGCGCTCGATCGGCCCGTGGTCCGCATCGTCGATGGCGGCGGGGCTGCCACCGAGATCTCGCTGCTGCTCGACAGCAGCCTGCAGATCAACGGCTGGGATCACGGGCTGCTCTCCCCCGCCGTGGCTGCGTAGCCGCGCTCCGCGCGGTCTGGGCCGAGCGCAGCGACTGCGCTGCAAATCCCGCACAACCGTCCAGGCTGACCGGATACGTCCGAGGGGCGAATTAGATTGGTTCGCTCAAGGACGGCAGATTCCTGCCGATCCCGAGAGAAGCCCCCTGAGGAACCTGGGGGGTCCCAAAGAGCCCAGGGAGGGCTTGACAGGAACCACTCAACTACGCCCATGCCCCTCCTTGACAACACCCAGATGGCGCTTGAGTCGGCGATGAGCGGATCGATGCTCCGCCAGACGCTGCTGGCCAACAACCTGGCAAACGCGAACACGCCGAATTTCCAGCCTTCGGACGTCAACTTCCAGCAGACGCTCGCCAACGCGATGGCCGCAGGCCAGTCTCCGACCTCCGTGCAGTACTCCCCGTACACGATGGCCCAGGTGACGAGCGCCAACGGAAACGGCGTCGACGTCGAGACCACCAACGCTGAGATCGCGACCAACGGCCTGCTCTACCAGGAACTGGTCCAGATCGCCGCGGCCCGCGAGGGCATCCTGCAAACCGCGATGAACACAACCACAGGCGCATGAGCTTCTTCGACGCAATCAACGTTTCGGCGAGCGGCCTCACCGCTGAGCGCGTGCAGATGGACGTCACCGCTGAGAACCTGGCCAACGCCCAGAGCACGAACAACGGAACGCCCTACAAGCCGCAGGCTGTCCTGCTGCAGTCGGTCGGATCCGGGGGCCAGTTCCAGACGCAGCTGGCCGGCGCGCTCGGTGGGAACACCGGCACCCCGGGTGGGGTCCAGGTGGCCGGCATCGTCAGCGAGAACGTTCCGGCGCAGCTGGTCTATGACCCGGGCAGCCCACAGGCCAACGCGCAGGGCTACGTCAAGGAACCCAACATCCAGCCCGTCACGGAGATGACGAACATGATCCAGGAGTCCAACTCCTACCAGGCTGATGTGACGGCCATGGAGACCGCCAAGCAGATGTACATCACGACCCTCGGGCTGCTCAAGTGATCGTCCCGGCGATCGGCATCGGTCCGCTCGGTTCGAGCGAGTGGAACATCGGCGGGCTCGGCACCAGCATTCCCACCCCGAATGCGGCCCCGACGCAGGGCCACAGCTTCGGCACGATGCTGTCGAACGCGATCGGCTCGCTGGAGAGCGCCCAGGCCAACGCCACGCAGGCCTCGCAGCAACTGGCGACCGGCCAGCTCACCAATCCGACAACCGCGATCACGGCGGTGGAGAACGCGAGCCTCGCGATGGACTTCGCCTCCCAGTTGCGCAACCAGATCGACACGGCTGCCACAACCCTGTTCCAGACCCAGGTCTGACGACCGCGCCCGTAGGAAACGCCGATGAACCTGGAGCTACGACAGATCACCTCGAAGCTTTCGCCCCGTGGCTGGCTCGCCGTGGGAGCGGCGGCGCTGATCGGCGTGATCTTCGTCTACGCACTGATGACCCTGGCTTCCGCACCGAGCTACACGACGCTCGTCGCCGGTGAGTCCCCCTCCCAGGCGGCCAAGATCACGAGCGCGCTGTCAACCGCCGGGATCCAGTACCAGCTTCAGAACAGCGGCACCGCAATCGCCGTGCAGAGCTCACAGGTCGGCCAGGCGCGAGATACGCTCGGGACGCAGGGGCTGCTCGTCGGCGGCAACAGCGGCCAGAGCCTGATGAGCCTGATCGGCAGCCAGAGCCTCGGCGCGAGCCAGCAGCAGCAGCAGGAGCAGTTGCAGTCTGCGCTGGAGCTGCAGCTGCAGAACACGATCGAGCAGATGGCGGGCATCAACGCAGCGCAGGTTCAGCTGGCCATCCCTGACCAGGCGAACACGCTCTTCACCGGAATCAACACGCCGACGACAGCTTCGGTGCTGCTCAACACAACCGGCACGCTCGACTCCAGTGAGGTCCGTTCGATCGCCAACACCGTGGCGAACGCGGTCCCGGGGCTGAGCGTGAACAAGGTCACGATCAGTGACCAGAACGGCGACTTCCTGTGGCCCGGAGCCGGCACCAACACGGGTGGCCTGACACCCAAGCAGGCAGCCCAGAACGCGTATGACAGCCAGATCGCGCAGCAGGCCGACGCCTACCTGGCGGAGACGATCGGGCCGGACAAGGCGATGGTCCAGATCAACGCCAACGTGAACATGAATCAGCAGACGATCAGCTCGGTGACCTACGCCAAGAAGGGCACGCCGCTGAACGTCACAACGACCAAGGAACGTCTGAAGGGCAACGGCGCACTGGCGGGCGCGGCGGGGAACAACGCCACGAAGCTGGCGACCTACGCCGGCACCAATGCGGGAACGACGACGTACTCGAACAACACCTCCACGGTCCAGGAGGGCGTGTCCAAGACGGTCTCGCAGTCGACGATCACGCCCGGCGCGGTGACCCGTCAGACGATCTCTGTGCTCGTGAACAGCAATGTCCCGGCGAGTGAGCTCCCGGCGATTCGCGCGGCGGTCGAGAACCAGGTCGGGTTCCTCAAGGGCCGTGACGTGATCTCCATCAACCAGGTCGCGTTCGCCAAGCAAACGACCGTCGCGGCCGCCTCCACAGGGCCGGGGCTGGGCGACATCAAGTACGTGCTTGTCGGGTTGGGAAGCGTCCTCTTCCTGCTGTTCGTCTCACGCCTGCTGCGTCGGCGCGAGACGGAGAACTTCGCAGGGCAGCCGACATGGCTGCGTGAGCTCGAGACCCCGCGCTCACTTGCTGAGCTGGAGAACCAGGCACACATGGTCGACTTCGACTCACCCACCGCGGTGCCGCGCCTGCGCTCCCCCGTGAACCTCGCCAAGCAGCAGGTGGAGGAATTGGTCGATCGCGATCCGGAGCGAGTGGCAGCGCAGATACGCCAGTGGATGACCGAGGATTGAGTCCGTGGCAGTAGAGCTCTATCAACAGCCGCAGGCTCCTGCCGCCGCCGGCGCCCAGCAGGGACAGCGCCGCGAGGGTCAGGTCAAGGGCCGCAAGAAGGCCGCGGTGCTGCTGGTCGCACTCGGACCGGAGCGAGCCTCGGAGGTCTTCAAGCACCTTCACTACGAGGAGATTGAGTCGCTCTCACTGGAGATGGCGAAGCTCCAGCACGTCGACCCGGTGGTCACCACGCAGGTGATGGAGGAGCTCGCGGCGACGGTGGCCGCGTACGAGTCGCTCGCCGCCGGCGGTGTGGACTACGCGCGAGACGTGCTGGAGCGGGCGCTGGGGTCTGAGCGGGCGGCTGAGATCATCGGGCGGCTCTCATCGGTGATCGAGATGCGCCCGTTTGAATTCCTGCGCCGCACCGCGCCGGAGCAGATCGTGGCCTTCCTGCGCAACGAGGCGCCGCAGACGGTGGCGCTGGTGATCGCCAACCTCCACACGACGCTCGCCGCCCAGGTGCTCTCCAACCATCCGGAGGAGGAGCAGGCTGAGATCGCCATGCGGATCGCGAAGATGGGCGAGACCAGCCCTGACGTGGTCAAGCAGGTGGAGGAGGTGATGCGCGCCAAGCTCGCAACCGTCGTGCAGAACGAGTACACGGCCACCGGCGGGGTCAAGTCGCTGGCTGAGATCCTCAACCATGCCGACCGCCCGACCGAGCGCAACGTCCTTGACTCGCTGACCGAGACCGATGAGGAGCTCGCTGCAGAGGTGCGGCGGCTGCTGTTCGTCTTCGAGGACATCGTCAAGCTCGACGACCGCTCGATTCAGCTGGTGCTGCGCGAGGCCGACCAGAAGGATCTGGCGCTCGCTCTGCGCGGCGTCTCCGACGAGGTCAAGCAGCGGATCCTGCAGAACATGTCCGAACGCGGCGCGCAGATGCTGCTGGAGGAGATGGAGTACCAGCCACCGCAGCGCAAGCGGATCGTCGAGGAGGCCCAGGGCCGGATCGTCGCGATCGTGCGGCGCCTGGAGGAGGCGGGCGCCGTGGTGCTGTCGCGCAACGAAGCCGACGTGATGTTCTAGTGGTCGTTCCTCAGCACAGCTCACGACCGGGGTCGCCTCCCATATCACCGGCGTGTCCTCCGGCCATGGCACCGCACCGGGGCACGCCGGGGCCTCGCCGCGGCGACGGGCGCTCAGCTGCACGCCCCGACCCGCCGCGGGTGCCTCATGGGACTCCTCGTTAGGGATCGCAGTGTCTGCAGAGAACGTCAGCTCATACCTGTTTGAGCAGCTGGAGAGCTCCGCCGAGCTGAGCCGCTCGCCGGCAGATCTGATAGCCGCCGCGGAGGCGATCCGTGAGCGTGCGCGCAGCGAGGGTGAGGCGGCCGGCTACGCCGCCGGTACCGAGCGGGCCGAGCGTGAACTCGTGGCGCTCACCGATGCCCTCACCGCGACGCTCACGGATGCCGCCCTGCAGCTTGCCGCCAGCCGCGATGAGCTCGTCGAGCGGCTCACCCGCCAGGCGGGCGAAATCTCCTTGGCCGTGGCGGAGCAGGTTGTGGCAGGCGCCTTCGAGGTGAGTCCTGAGATCGTGATCGACGTGACGCGCGAGGCGATCAGAAGGCTGGCGGACCGCCACCGGGTCACGGTGCTCGTCAGCGCCGCGGATGTCACGCGCATCTCAGAGTCGCTCGAGCGATTGCGGGGCGAGGCCGGCGGTGTCGACTTCATCGAGGTCCGCGCTGACGCCCGCGTGTCAGGAAGCGGCGCGATCGTGGAGACGGAGTACGGCGAGATCGACGCCTCCGTGAAGACGCAGATCGAGAACGCGCGCAGGCTGGTGGCCACCGGCCTGGTGGGCGACGGCGCCGCCTCTGGGCACGAAATCGAGGACGCGGACGATGCCATTTGACCCCGCCGGACTGCTTCGCGCTCACGCCGCCCTGCGCCAGCGCGAGCTGATCCAGCGCCGCGGCCGCGTGGGCGATGTGATCGGCCTGATCATCGAAGCCACTGGACTGGAGGCGGAGATCGGCGAGCTGTGCTGGGTCGGCGATCCGCGTCGCGGCGCGCGCGTGCCGACCGAGGTGGTGGGCTTCCGCAGCGGCCGCACCCTGCTGATGCCGCTGGGTGAGCTCGGCGGCATCGGTCCTGGAACGCCGGTCGAGCCGACCGGCTCCCCGTTTCGCGTCACCGTCGGCCCGCAGTTGCTCGGCCGCGTGATCGACGGACTCGGCAACCCGCTTGACGGCGGTGGCCCGATCGCCACGGGGATGTGGCGTTCAACCACCGCGCCTCCGCCGGACGCTTTCACACGACCGCGGATCCGTGATCGCGTCGGGCTCGGAGTCCGCGCGCTGGACACGCTCGTGCCCTGCGGTCGTGGCCAGCGGCTGGGAATCTTCGCCGGCTCAGGTGTCGGCAAGTCCTCGCTGCTCGGGATGATCGCGCGCTACACAACCGCCCAGGTGAACGTCATCGGCCTGGTCGGTGAACGCGGACGCGAGGTGCGCGAGTTCATCGAGCGTGACCTCGGGGACGCGCTGGAGCATTCGGTCGTGGTCGTCGCAACGTCCGACCAGCCCGCCCTGGTGCGCATCCGGGCGGCATTCACAGCCACGGCCATCGCCGAGTACTTCCGCGATGAGGGCAGCGACGTGATGCTGATGATGGATTCCGTCACGCGGTTCGCGATGGCGCAGCGAGAGGTCGGGCTCGCGATCGGTGAGCCGCCCGCCACCCGCGGTTACACGCCCAGCGTGTTTGCCCTGCTGCCCCGGCTGCTGGAGCGCGCCGGCACCAGCCCGGACGGCTCCATCACCGGCCTCTACACGGTGCTCGTCGATGGCGATGACATGAACGAGCCGATCGCCGACGCGGTCAGGTCGATCCTCGACGGCCACGTGGTGCTGACGCGCGCGCTGGCCCACGCCGGCCACTATCCGGCGATCGACGTTCTGCAGAGCGTCTCCCGGCTGATCACCGAGATCATCACCCCGGAGATCCAGCGCGCTGGACAGCACGTCCGTTCCGCAATGGCCGCCTACCGCGACAAGGAGGACCTGATCTCGATCGGCGCCTACCAGCGCGGCACCGATCCGCTGGCCGACGTCGCGATCGACAACCGCCTTGCACTCAACGAGTTCCTGCGTCAGGCGGTTGACGACCCGACCGCCGCGCAGCAGGCGGACGCGATGCTGCTAGAGCTCGACGCCGCGATGGGCGGCTCGGCGCGCGCGCAGCAGAGCACGACCGAGGCGCCGCCGGCAGCAGAGACCGGCGAGCCTGGGGAGACTGCCGCCGCAGGCACGCCCGGAGCCTCACCTGAACTGAGTCTTGTCGCATGATCTCGCGGCGTAGGACCTCAAGTTTCACCGACCGGTGCCGATCAGCCGACTGATGGCTGGCACCACCTTCAGATTTCGGCTCGAGCGCGTCCGCGCGCTGCGGGAGCGCCGCGAGGAGCAGGCGAAGATGGAGCTGGCCGGGGCGCTGATGCGCCGCCGCCAGTGCCATGAGCAGATCACTGCCACCCTGGCCGCGATCGACACCGCGCGCGCCTCGCAGCTGCTCGCGGCCGCCACGGAGCTGCTGGCTCACCAGCGTTACATCGAGCGCATGGAGGAGACACACAGACTGCTGCTTGGGCAGCTGGCCAAGCACGATCAGGAGGTCGCCGACGGCCGCGCTAATCTGGTCGCGCGGTCACAGGACCGGCAGGCTTTGGAGAAGCTCAAGGAGATAGGTCTGGAGGCTCACACACGTGAGCTGGCAAGGTCAGAGCAGATGACGCTTGACGAAATCGCAGGGATCGGACATTGGAGGCGCGCAGCGTGACACCACCACCGGTGGCTGTGGCCGTTCCGACGGTTACAGCACAGACCTCAGCCCCTCCCGGGGGCGCGCCCCCCGGAGCCGGTGCCGCACAGAGCGGCGGCACCCAATTCGGGGAGGTCCTCAACTCGGCCCGGACCGCAGATGCGGAAGGCCAAAGCGGAAGCGGCACGAATGCCGGCTCCAAGCAGAGCAGCGACTCAGGATCGAGCGCCGGTTCAGGTGCGCCCACGGGTCAGGCAGCAGCTGTGGCGGGAAAGAGCAAGCAGGGGTCGCGCGCGTCGTCCGCCGGCCAGGGTGGGTCAGCCGAGGCGGCCGCTCTGGTAGCAACCGTCGCGGCGCTCACGGGCCAGGCCACACCCAGCACGCCCACGCCCGCAAAGCCCAGCGGCACCTCCGCGCCCGGCTCCGAGGTGAGCGCACCTGGAGCGGCCCTGGCAGCCGCGCCGGGCGGTGCCGCT
>JAJZDA010000121.1 GCA_021851525.1 Actinomycetes bacterium
GCCGGTGCGCCCAGCCCGGCGCAGGCCGGTGTGTGCGGCCCCATCCCGGCCGGTGCACCCAGCCGGGCGCAGGCCGGTGCGGGCGGCCCGGCCAGGAGCGTTGGTGGATCGCGGTGGGAGCGCCCTCCACAGAAGACCTGATGAAGAAACTTGTCCAAACGCGAGCGCCCGCGTCCGCTGTCCCCTATCATTGACCCACAGGGCCCACCGTGGCACCGCCGCATTCGAATCCCCACCCGAAAGGAGGCGATGAGATGGAGGCCTGGGAGACGGACCACACAGCGAGCGTCGGCATACCCCTCGACGCCCAGGTGAACGCAGGATCAGACGACCTATCGTGGGTCAACGAGCTGCGCGAAGGCATTGATGAGCCCGGCCAGTACCTGGCCTACCGAGACGGTGCCGCGCGCATGGTCGCGTTCAGCCTGAGCCAGGAATGGACTCGGATCGGACGCAGCCTGGCAGCGGATATCCGCTTCGATGATCCGACGGTCTCGCGCCGTCACGCGCTGATCGTGCGCCAGCCGGACGGCCTGCGCGTGCTCGACGACCGCAGCCTGAACGGCGTGTTCGTCAACGGCGAGCGCGTGGAGTGGAGCACGCTTGCCGATGGCGATGAGATCGTGATCGGGCGTCACCACCTGCACTTCTGCGACATTCCGGGTGAGCCCGGTCTGCCCGTCGGCGCGGAAGCGGCCGAGCGGGCGTAGACAGGCCTGAGGTGACATCGCCCGGCGGCGCTGAGACAGGCGCTCAGCCGGTTTAATTGGCACGCCATGGCGATCATCAGCGTGCTTTCGCAGAAGGGCGGTACCGGAAAGACCACCACCGTCCGCACGCTGACCGACCTGTTTGGCCGTGTCGGGCTGAGAGTGCTTGCTGTCGACCTCGACCCGCAGGCGAACCTCTCTGACTACCTTGACGTTGACCCTGACGCCTCGCCGACCATCGGCGAGGTGCTCCAGGGCGCCGCCACGGTGAGCGAGGCCATCCACGGGGGCGTGGTCCCGGCCAACCTCGGCCTTGCCGAGGCCGAGCTGATGCTGGGTGGCAAGCTGGGACGCGAGCTCACGCTCAAGCGCGCGCTGAAGCATGTGGCTGCGGATTACGACGTGATCCTGATCGACTGCCCTCCGTCGCTGGGGCTACTGACCGTGAACGCGCTGGTCGCCTCTGACTACGCCCTGATCTCGGCGGAGGCGCAGTACTTCGCTATGCAGGGTGTCGAGCAGGCGCTGCAGGTCATCGAGCTCGCTCGCGAGAACCTCAACCCGGACCTGGAATGGCTTGGCGTCCTGCTCAACATCGTGGACTTGCGCACGCGCCACTCGCGTGAGGCCTTGGACTCGCTGCGCAGACACTACCCGGAGAAGGTCTTCGACACCCCGATCCGCTCCTCGATCGCCTACGCCGAGTCGGCCGAGCGGGCCCTGTCGATCATCGACTACCGGCCGGACCTCGCCGCCGACTATCAGGCGGTCGGCGTCGAGCTGCTGCGGCGCGTGCGCATGAGCGCCGCCTCGCAGCGCCTGAGCTCGCTGCTGCCCTGAGAGGAAGGCGCCGGGATGGCCTTGGGGCAGCACCGGCGGCCGCCACTCGGTGGGTGATCGGCCGCGTTCCAGGTCGCCGGCGATGCGTCGGCTGTAACCAGCTCAAACAGCGGGACGCTCGCCCTGCAGCAGGCGCGCACCACTCGGTTCAAACGCGACCGGGAGCAGCCGGGCCCACCCTTCGATCACCGGGGTCAAACGCTGCGCCACCGCGGCGGTCTCTGCGCTCCGGCACCAGACCAGGACAGTCGGGCCGGCCCCGGAGACCGTGGCGCCGAGCGCGCCGAGCGCCGGCGCGCTCGCCACCAGCTCCGCGGAGCGCGGATAGAGCTCGGCTCGATAGGGCTGATGCAGCCGGTCGCGCAGCCCCTCCGCGACGAGCGTCAGGTCGCCGCCGACCAGCCCTGCAGTGAGCTTCGCGACAGCCGCGAGGTTGTGGACCGCGTCCGCCAGCGGCACCACAGCAGGCAGGGCCTTGCGAGCGAGCTCGGTGCGCACCGCGGTGTCAGGCACGACCAGCAATGCATCGAGCCCCCGCGGCATCTCCAACCGCCGCACGTCGGTGCCGTCGCAGATCACCAGGCCGCCGAGCAGCGATGCCGCGACGTTGTCCGGGTGTCCCTCCAGCTCGGTGGCCAGTCCCAGCAGGTCGCGTTCACCCCCGGAGCCTGCCAGCGCATCGGCCGCCATCAGCCCTGCCACGACCCCGGCCGCGCTCGACCCGAGCCCGCCGCTCAGCGGGATTGTGGAGCTGACGCGGAACTCGAAGCGGTCGGCCGGGAGCAGCCGCTCGAAGGCACGGACAATCAGGTTGGCGCGGTCACGACGCAACCTCAGGTCCGTGACGATCGCGAAGCTCCCAGTCTCTACGACCTCAACGTCCAGGTGCAGCCCGAGCGCAGCGGCGAGCACGTCAAAGCCCGGCCCGAGGTTGGCCGTCGACCCCGGAACCAGTACCCGCGCGCTTCTCAACTCATCACTGCGCGCTCAATCGCGCTGAGCTCAGGCTCGCAGGGGATCACGGCGCCGACCTGCTGCAGCGCCGTGTCAGGATCCTTGAGGCCGTGCCCGGTGAGCACGCAGGCAACGCGCTGCGCCTCACCGGCGCCATGCGCGATCAGGCCGGCGACGCTGGCGGCGGAGGCGGGCTCGCAGAAGACGCCCTCCTGCGCCGCGAGAAACCGGTACGCATCGAGGATCTGCTCGTCGCTGACAGCGTTCACCGAACCGCCGGAGGAGGTCATCGCGTCCATCGCCTGCTCCCAGCGCGCCGGGTTGCCGATCCGGATCGCGCTCGCCACTGTCTCCGGCTGCTCGATCGGGTGACCGTGAACCAGCGGCGCCGCCCCAGCCGCCTGAAAGCCGAACATCCGCGGGCGCATTCCGAGCTCATTGAAGCCGCGCCAGTAGGCGGTGATGTTGCCGGCGTTGCCGACCGGGATGCAGAGCGCGTCCAACTGCTCATCGAGCTCCTCCGCGATCTCAAAGGCGGCGGTCTTCTGGCCCTCCACACGGAACTCATTGACGGAGTTGACCAACGCGATCGGATGCGTGGCCGACAGCTCGCGGACCAGCTGCAGCGCACGATCGAAGTTGCCGTGCAGCGCGATCACGCGCGCGCCGTGCATCAGCGCCTGCGCGAGCTTACCCATCGCGATCTTGCCCTCTGGGACGATCACCACGCCGCGGATCCCGGCTCGCGCCGCGTAGGCAGCCAGCGAGGCGGCCGTGTTGCCAGTGGATGCGCAGATGACCGCCTGCGCGCCGTCCCGCACGGCCGCGGAGACGGCACAGGTCATGCCGCGATCCTTGAAGCTGCCGGTCGGGTTCGCTCCCTCGATCTTCAGCCACACCTCGACTCCGACCCGCTCGGAGAGGCGCGGTGCGAACACCAGCGGCGTGGACCCCTCCTCCAGTGAGATCACCGGGTCGCCGTCGGCGAACGGGAGGCGGCTCTGGTAGCGCTCGATCAGCCCCGGCATCGTCTGCTGCGGCGGGCCGCTGTTCGGTCGGTCTTGGGGGCCGTGGTGCGGGTGGCCCTGGGGGCCGCTGGGCGGGTGGCCCTGGGGGCCGCTGGGCGGGTGACGACCCGCCGCCGGGGATCCGGCGTCACGATCAGATGGGCAAATCCGGGCATGTATTGGCAGCATGCCAGAGGGGCCACGGATTCGCCCTGTGGTCACCCGTTCGCCCAGGCGGCGATTATCGTGCCCCACAGGGGCCACAAAATCGCCGCGCGGCCACCCGCTCGCCCAGGCGGCGACTCTTGTGCCCCACAGGGCCACGGATTCGCCCTGTGGTCACCTGCTGGCCCGGGCGGCGATTATCGTGCCCCACAGGGGCCACAAAATCGCCGCGCGGCGATTCCCCTCGTTGCGGGCGAATTTGTTGCCCGCCCGCCCGCCCGGCCGACCCCCACAGGCCCCCAGGCACGCAGCTCACCTCCAGGCCGGACACCACGCCCCCGCAAGGAACGATCGACTGGCCGTACCGCGATGTCACAGCCGGCGGACCCGCGGAAACCCGGCTCAGCTCAGAACTCCTCTTCGATCACGCGGATCGCGCGCGGGGGCCGACGCATCACCGGCAGCTGACCGATCTGCGCCATCGCCGCGAAGAAGCGCGACTCCAGCACCGGATGGGTGACCATCACCAGCCGTGCCTGCTCACTCAGGCCCTTCTGCACCACGGACTTGACCGACACCCCGTGATCCGCGAGCACCCGTGCGACGCCGGCCAGCACGCCCGGCTCGTCGGCGACCTCGAGGTGCAGGTAGAAGCCCGACTCGATGTCCTCGATGATCGGCAGGGTCACCAGCTCCTCCGGGGCGCTGGCCGGTGGGATCATCGCGCTGACCACGTCGCCCAGCACCGCTGTGGCGGTCTGGGGTCCGCCCGCGCCAGGCCCGGACATCGTGATCTCCGTGATCTCCGGCGACTCGACGGTGACCGCATTGAACGGCCCGTTGACCGAGGCCAGCGGGTGCCCGGGATACAGGAAGGCCGGGTGCACACGGACCGAGAGCCCGTCGCCGATCCGCTCAGCGGTGCCGATCAGTTTCAGTCCAAGGCCGAGCTCACGCGCGTACTCCATGTCGTGCGGCGTGATCTGGCGGATGCCCTCGTAGCGGACCTGCTCGAGCGTGACCGGCGCCCCGAACGCCAGGCGGGCGAGGATCGCCATCTTGGCGGCCGCGTCACGCGCGTCGACGTCATCCGAGGGATCGGCCTCCGCGTAGCCGAGCCGTTGAGCGTCGGCGAGCGCCTCCTCAAAGGTGACCCCCAGGCGCGCCATCTCACTGAGGATGAAGTTGGTGGTGCCGTTGACTATCCCGTGCACACGGTCAATCCGGGCTCCGGCCAGCGACTCCTGCAGCACGCGCACGACGGGCACCACGCCCGCGACCGCGCCCTCGAAGCGCAACTGCACGCCGCACTCACCGGCGACCTGGAAGAGCTCGTCGCCGTGCTGTGAGAGCAGCTGCTTGTTGGCTGTGACCACGTGCCTGCCGGCGCGCATCGCCGCCAGCACGTGGGCGCGGGCGGGCTCAATCCCGCCGATCAGCTCGACGATCAGGTCGGAGCCCGCGAGGATCTCCTCAAACACCCCCTCGGAGCGTGAGAGCACCCCGCAGACCACAGGGTTCAGGCCCGTGATCCGCCGGATCCGGGCACGGTGCTCATCCACGAGCTTCGCGAAGGCACCGCCCACCGTGCCGCGCCCCAGCACACCGATGCGGAAGTCCTGTACCTCAGTCGACATCACGGCTCATCAGATCCTCGTAGGTTTCGCGCCGCACGGCCAGGCGCGCGTTGCCGCCGCTGACGAACACCACCGGTGGGCGCGGCACACCGTTGTAATTGTTGGCCATCGCATAGCCGTAGGCGCCGGTGGCCGGCGTCACGACGATGTCACCCGGAGCTGGCTCATGCAGCTCCACGTCACGGATGATCACGTCACCGGATTCACAGTGCTTGCCCGCCAACTGGCAGAGCTCACCGCCGGTGGCGTGCATGCGTGAGGCGATGGCCGCCTGGTAGCGGGAGCCGTAGAGCATCGGGCGCAGGTTGTCCGACATGCCGCCGTCGACCGCGACCCAGGTTGAGACGTTGCGCTTGACCGTCTGCACCGTGTAGAGCGTGACCGTGGAGTTGGCGACCAGCGAGCGTCCCGGCTCGAACAGGATGCGCTTGCCAGGCCCGAGCTCCGCGTGCGCGGCGGCCACCACAGCAGCCAGGTAGTCAGGGATCGAAGGCGGCTCCTGCGCCTCCAGGTAGGCGACGCCGAGGCCGCCACCGAGGTTGTAGACGTCGAACTCCCCGAGTTGTGCGAGCGCCGAGACCGCGCGCCTGAACGGTTCTAGCTCCAGCAGCTGGGAGCCGATGTGGCAGTGCAGACCGACCATCCGCAGGTGCGGGGAGCCGGCGATCCGCTCCAGCGCCGCGGGTGCCTGCGCGAGGCCGAAGCCGAACTTTGAGTCCGCCTGCCCGGTTGAGATCGCGGCGTGCGTGTCCCCGGAGACGTCGGGGGTGATGCGCACCAGTACCTCCTGGGCGACGCCGAGCCGCGCGGCAACGCGCTCCAGGCGCTCCACGTCGTGCAGCGAGTCGAGCACCACGTGCCCGACGCCCGCCTCCAGCGCGAAGCGCAGCTCCGCCTCTGACTTGGCGTTGCCGTGCATGTAGATCCGCGCGGGGTCGAAGCCTCCCCGCAGGGCGAGCGCGAGCTCACCGCCGGAGGCCACGTCGCAGGCCATGCCCTCCTGCGCCAGCACCCGGTACACGGCGGTGCACGGAAACGCCTTGGAGGCGAACAGGACGTCACCGTCGGGGTGCAGCGCGGTCAGCCCCCGCACGTAGGCACGGGCTCGCTCGCGCAGGTCATCCTCGGCGACGATGAAGGCCGGCGTTCCAAACTGCGCAGCCAGCTCCACGGCGTCACAGCCCCCGATCTGCAGGTGCCCGCGCGCGTCGACGCGCGACCCGATCGGGTAGGCGTGTGAGAGTGGCTGGTCGCGAGCGTCAGTCAAGCCGCGGCGATCATGCCACGGACTCGATTGGCGCGGCGTCCTGGACGCCGAAGCGCGCGGCCAGCGGGATCCCGACCAGCAGGCAGAGCACCGCTCCGACCGCCAGCGTGAGGTGCACAGAGGAGGCCGTCGCACCGCCCGAGAGCGCCACCCCGGCAAGCCCCGCGCCGACTGCCGCGCCGATCAGCCGGGCGGCGGAGAGCACCGAGGACGCACGGCCGTGCACGCTCTCCGGAACCGAGTTGAGCGCCGCGCGCGAGACCGGCACGAACAGCATCCCGAGGCCGAGCCCGACCGGCAGCAGCAGCACCAGCGTCAGCACGTTGTGCAGTGAGACGCCGGGGATCGCCAGCAGCCCCATGCCCACACCCAGCCCCAGGAAGCCCAGCATCGTCGGCAGCCGCTCACCGCGTGAGTCGACCAGCGAGCCGGCGATTGGCGCGCCCGCGCCAACCAGGAAGGCGACCACCACCAGCACCGCGCTGGCCCCGAGCGCCGAGTAGCCAACGCCCTTCTGCAGGTACTGCTCGGCCAGGTAGAAGGTTCCGATCATCACCACGAAGGTCAGCGCAGCGACGCCGGCGGCGGCCACGACGGTGCCGTTCAGCACCCGCCCCGGACCGTTCTCACCGACGTCATGGACGATCGACGGGACGTGCACCCAGACCGCCCAGGCGGCGCCCAGCGCCAGCGGCACGAGCGCCCACCAGTCGGCCCGCCAGCCGAAGGCGACGGTCAGGACACCGCCGAGCAGCGGCCCCAGCAGGTTCGAGAGCCCGGCGCTGGCACCCCAGATGCCCAGTGCCGAGCCGCGCCGCTCCGGCGGGAAGCCGCTGACCGCGCCGGCCAGCGCGGCCGGGCTGACCAATCCGGCGCCCGCGCCCTGCAGCAGGCGTGTGAGCGAAAGCAGCGTCAGGTCGGAGACCACGGCCCCGAGCGCGGCGCCGAGCGCGAAGAGCAGCAGCCCGATCAGCGCCACACGCCTGGCGCCGAGCCTGTCGACCAGCCGCCCGCCCGGGAAGAGCAGCAGCCCATCGGCCAGGAAGTAGGCACTGAGAACCACCGCGGTGGAGGAGTTGGAGACGTGCATGTCACGCGCGACCGACGGCAGCGCCACCGCGATCACCGTGCCGTCGAGTTGCAGCAGCGCAGCCGCGGCTGTGCAGGCCACCAGTCGTACCCACGCCTCACGCGGGACCGGAGTGCGGTCGCCGTCACCCGCGCCACGTGCACGTCGTCCGCGCCTGCGGCGCTCTGCGGTACTTGCCACACGTCAAGTATGGCGGTCAGCCGCGCTGATAGGTTCGCCACGTGCCCGCCGCACCACAAACGCCTGCACAGGACGCCCTGCGACCGACCGAGATCCACGTCTGGGTCGTCCCGCTGGACGACCCAGACAAGCGGCGACGCCGCGCTCTGGCACAGCGCGCACAGCTGGCGCTGCTGGCCGCCTACCTGGGCCGCGACCCCGCCTCGCTGTCGATCACCCGCCAGGCCAACGGCAAGCCACGGCTCAGCGACGGCGCGCTGGAGTTCAACCTCTCTCACTCAGCGCAGCTGGCGCTGGTGGCCGTCAGCGGCGGCCCCGCCGTGGGGGTCGACGTGCAGGCGGCGCATCGCACCACCCACGCGCCCTGGTTCGCGCAGCGCATCTGCACCGCGCGCGAACTGAGGGCGCTCGGTGAGGGGCCGCCGGACCCCGACCTGCTGCTGCGCCTCTGGGTCCGCAAGGAGGCGGTGATCAAGGCCCGTGGCGAGGGCTCGTACGTGTCGGTCGGCGAGATCGACGTGCAGGATGACCGGCTGCCGGACGGCCTCTGGTGCGTCGATCTGCCGCTGCCCGAGCACCAGGGCTACCGGGCGGCGCTCGCCGCCCGGTGGGTTCCTGGACTCACTGTCTCGATGCGGAGCTTCAACCCGGAAGCAGACCCTCGCCGCTGAACTCCGTGCGCGCCTCGGCGAGCGTGACGTCCGGCGGCGGCAGGATCAGATCGGAGCCGACCAGATCCTCCGCCCCGACCGCCGCCCCGGCGCGCACGAAGGCGAGCAGCTCCGCGTAGGCGGCGGCGAACGCGGCCTCATCGCCGTGCTCGACCGCGGCCACGGCGGCGTTGTCCAGCTCGTTGAGCCGGGGCTCATCGGCGACGCTGTACTGGCCCTCCGTGGCGATCCTGACGATCACTGCTGCTGCTCCTGCTGCGCTGGCTGCGAATCACCGGGCGCGAGCTCCCCGGCGGTGGCGCCGCTGCCCAGCTCAGCCTTCATCTTCGCCAGCTCAGCGTCCACGCTGCTGCTGCTCGAGAGCTCACGCAGCTGCTTGTCGATGTCGTCCTCGCCGGGACCCAGCGCGGTCAGGTCGTCGAACGTGCCGGCGGCCTCCAGCTCCTGCACGGCGCTGGCGCGCGCCTTCATCTGCTCGGTCTTGTCGACCGCGCGCTGCATTGCCAGGCCGACGTCCGCCATCTGCTCACCGACGCCCGTCGCCGCCTCGGAGATCCGCACCTGGGCCTCCGCGGCCGAGTACTGCGCCTTGATCATCTCCTTCTTGGTGCGGAACGCCTCGATCTTGGCGCGCAGCTTCTGCTCGGAGTCGGTCAGCTGGTCCTGCTGCTGCTGCAGCTCCTGGATCTGCTGGTCCATCGTCTGCAGCTCAGTCTGCGCGACGTTCTTGCGCTCGAGCGCGGTGCGCGCGAGGTCCTCCTTGCCGGCGGCCAGCGCCTGGCGGGCCTGAGTATCGAGCTTGACCAGCTGTTGCTGGATGGTCTGCTCCTGCGCCTGCAGGCGCTTCTTGGCGGTCACCACGTCGGCGATGCCGCGCTTGACGTTCTGCAGTTGCTCGAGCTGCTTCTGGTAGCTGTAGTCGAGGGTCTCGGCAGGGTCCTCAGCCTTGTCGAGCAGTTTCGAGATCTTGGACTTCACTACGGTGGACATGCGCCCGGAAAGACCCGGCATCGCATCCTCCTTGACGGTCGTCGGAACGTGCGCCCAAAGCCTACCGCCGCCGCCACCGGAGGCTCTAAGGTTCTTATCAATGGATCCGCGCGTGCCATCGCAGTCCACAGCGGTGCTCGCACATTGGATGGGCATCGGCGACGCCAACGCGAGCCGCAACGTGCATGGCGGCACGGTGATGAAGCTGGTCGATGAGGCGGCCGGGATCGCGGCGATGCGCCACTCGCGCTGCCGGGTTGTGACGGCGAGCATGGACCGCATGGCGTTCCTCGTGCCGATCGAGATCGGGGAGCTGGTGACGTTCACGGCAACGGTCAACGCGGCCTGGCGCACCTCGATGGAGGTTGGCGTCAGGGTGATGGCGGAGCACCCCCGCACGGGCGACGCCAGGCATGCCAGCACCGCCTACCTGACGATGGTCGCGGTGGACGAGCAGGGCAGGCCCGTACCCGTCCCGGCCCTGGCGCCGGAGACCGCCGAGGAGCGGCGGCGCATGCGCGAGGCTGAGCTGCGGCGCTCGCACCGGCTCGAGGAGCGCGCCGCGATCGAGCGGGATCGCGGCGGGCGCTGATGCTGGGGCGTTCAACCCCGGGGCGCCACCCGGCCGCGGTTTTTTCTAAACTTGCTGCGCATGAGCCAGTTTGAGGATCCGGCCCGCCTGAGTCCTGGCCACGAGGTCACGCTCGAGGATGTGCGTGCGCTGATGGGTGCCTCCACCCCACACTTCGCGATGCAGATCCGCACCCGCCTGAGCGCGCTGATCCGCACCCTTCCGCCGGAGCATCCCGCCCGTGTCGAGGGCGAGCGTGAGCTGGCGCGGCTCGACACGATCGCCTTCTCCGGTGAGGTACGGGGCCACGCGCCCGAGGAGGGCCTGACCCCGCTGCGCAGTCTCACCGCACCGCCGGCCCACGCCGGTCACTGACCGCGGCCGCCACTCCCCACGGGCCCACGCCGCCGGTCAGTGACCGCGGCCGCCGCACCCACGGGCCCCAGGCCACACGCGCGACCGCCGGCCGCTGCGGCCACGCCCCGC
>JAJZDA010000122.1 GCA_021851525.1 Actinomycetes bacterium
GGGTATGGGGATTCCCGTCGGCAACCCCAACCTCAACGGCAAGGAGCCCAAGAGTGGCACCTACCACGGGCTCAAGGGCGGCTCAGGCAAGTACAAGATCTCCTGCCAGCTGCCAACACAGGGTGCGATCCCGACCGGCAAGTCTGCGATGCAGACGTGCCTGCAGAAGGACCCGAACATCAACCTCGTGTACGCCATCCACGAGCCTGCCGCCGAGGGCGCTGCGGAGGCGCTCAAGCAGGCCGGCAGCCATGCTGTCGTCGTTGCCATCGACGGCGGCTGCTCAAACCTGCCGTACCTCACGGACGGGGAGATCGCGGCCACCGCAGGACAGTTCCCCTACAAGATGGCGAAGGACGGTGTGGACGCGATCTACAACCTGGTGACCAAGCACGTGCACCCGGCTGACTCGCCCGGCCTTGGGTTCTTCAACACCGGGACCGCGCTGTACACCAACCACCCGCAGAAGGGCGTGCCGAGCATCGGCGTCGCGCAGGCAAAGAAGGTCTGCTGGTAGCTCGCTTTCGGTAAGAGTCTCGTCAGCTGTAGGAAGTACCTCCTGAACCACCACGACGGGTGATCTCGCCGCCGCACGCGAGTGCGGCGGCGGTGATCGCCGGAAGGCTCGCAATGTCATCTCTAGCTGACCACGGCGGTCCCATCGGCGCGGTCTCCGATGGAGCCGCAACCATCGAGGAGTTGGGCGGCTCCCGGCGCGCCACGCCGCTTGATCGCGTGCAGCGCAGCCTGCACGCGCATCCGGCGCTCGGGCCGTTCCTCGTGCTCGCCTGCTCCTCGCTGATCTTCTACGCGCTCAATGGGCGCTTCCTCGCCTCTGAGAACGTCTCCCTGATGCTGCAGCAGGTCGCGGTGATCGCCGCGCTCGGCGTGGGACAGACGCTGATCATCCTGACCGCCGGAATCGACCTGTCGATCGGCGCTGCAATGATCCTCGCACAGCTGTTCATGGCACAACTGGCCGCCAACGACCACTGGGCTGCGCTCCCCGCGCTGCTGCTGGGCTGCGTGGTGGGAATTGGAACCGGGGCGCTGAACGGAACGCTGGTCACGCGCTTTCGGGTACCCCCGTTCATCGCCACGCTGGGAACGCTGAGCATCCTCACCTCCAGCGGGCTGCTGTACTCGCAGGGACAGACGACCCAGGCATCGCAGATGCCGGGGCTGCTGAACTGGACCGGCAACCTCGTCAAGATCGGCCCCTTCAACCTGATCAACGGCGTGCTGGTCGTCTTCGTCCTGTATCTGGCGGTCAACTACCTGCTGACACAGACCCGCTGGGGACGGCACGTGTATGCCGTGGGCGACGATCTCGAGGCGGCGCGCCTGGCCGGGATCCGCACCCGGCTGGTCCTGTTCAGCGTGTACGCCTTCGCCGGCCTGATCGTCGGAATCGCTGCCTGGGTCTCGATCGGCTATACCGGAGCCGCGAGCCCGAACAATGCCGTGGACGCCAACCTCCAGAGCATCACAGCGGTTGTGATCGGCGGCACGAGCCTGTTCGGAGGGCGTGGTGGCGTGTTCGGGACGCTGTTCGGAGCGCTGATCGTGGTGGTCTTCACCTCCGGCCTGACGCTCGCCAACGTCAACGATCTCTATCAGCCGATCGCCGAGGGGGTTCTGGTGATCGCGGCCGTCGGTGTCGACCAGTGGATTCGGAGGGTGAAGGCATGAGCACCAGTGTTTCATCAGGCGGGGAGCCGCTGGCGGCGCCGACGGCACCCGCCCCGGCGTCTCTGGATGCCGCCGGTGGCGCGGCCGCTGCAGGCCCACCGCCGGTCCCGGTGCTTGAGGCCCGCGGGCTCGTCAAGACGTTCGGGCACGTGATCGGGTTGCGCGGCGTCGACCTCACTCTCAACCGTGGTGAAGTGCTCGGCATCATCGGTGACAACGGGGCCGGCAAATCGACCCTGATCAAGTGCCTGACCGGGGCGCTGCAGCCGGACCGCGGGGAGATCCTGTTGGAGGGCCGACAGGTCAGTTTCAGAAGCCCGCTCGACAGCCGCCAGCACGGGATCGAGACCGTGTACCAGACGCTCGCGGTCTCCCCGGCGCTGGACATTGCCGCCAACATGTTTCTCGGACGCGAGCGTGTCTCCAAGGGGCCGCTGGGCCTGCTCTTCCGCAAGCTGGACAAGCGCGGCATGCGCGCTGAGGCCAGGCAGCAGATGGCTCGCCTGGGGATCACCACGCTGCAGGACATGAGCCAGCGCGTGGAGACGCTTTCCGGCGGGCAGCGACAGGCAGTCGCAGTCGCGCGCGCCGCCGCTTTCGGTTCCAAGCTCATCGTCCTGGACGAGCCGACAGCGGCGCTCGGGGTGCGGGAGTCCGAGCAGGTGCTTGAACTGATCCGAGAGTTGCGCCGCCAGCAGCTGCCGGTGATCCTGATCAGCCACAACATGCCGCACGTGTTCAGCGTCTGTGACCGCGTGCACATCCAGCGTCTCGGCGCCTGCGCCGGCGTGGTCTCGCCCGCCACGACCTCAGCCGAGGAGGCGGTGGCGATCATGACCGGCGCCAAGCAGCTGGTGGCGCAGTGATCGCGGTAGCGGGAGAGTCATTGATCGACCTGCTGCCCACGAAAGGGGGGGCGCTGATCCCGGTTGCGGGCGGGGCGCCATTCAACGTTGCCCGGATCCTCGCCAGGCTAACCGGTCACTGCGCCTTCCTGACGACGCTCTCCGAGGACCGGTTTGGAGAGATCCTCCGCCGCGAGCTGCTCGCGGCGGGGGTTTCGGTGCTGGTCCATCAGCGCGTGGCCGCGCCAACTACTTTGGCGATGGCGCAGCTCGACGCGGACGGTTCGGCCGACTACCGCTTCTACGGCGAGGGTACGGCGGCGGCGCTGCTCAGCGGCGAGCACGTCCCGGGCGACTTCTTCGGTGGCCTGCGGGCGCTGGCGCTCGGTGGCCTCGGGCTTGTGCTCGAGCCACTTCGCTCGACGCTCGTTGAGCTCGTGAGATCGGCGCCCGCCGGCCTGACCGTGGTGCTCGACCCCAACTGCCGTCCGCGAGCGGTCGCCGACCCGGTGGCCTACCGCCGGACCGTTGAGCTGTTGCTGGCTCGCACCACGATCCTCAAGGTCAGCAGACACGATCTGCTCTTCCTCGCTCCGGAAAGTGACCCGCTGAGGTATTGCCGGGAGCTGCTGAGCCATGGTCCGTCGATCATCGTGATGACCGACGGACCGCATGAGATCCTTGTCGTCACCCCCCAGGGGGCGCGATCGGTGCCGGTGCCTGAAGTCACCGTAGATGACACGATCGGCGCCGGAGATGCGCTCGTAGCCGGCCTGCTGGCCTGGCTGGACGAACATCCCGAGCTTGCGCTTGCGGATGCTGGCCTCGACCTGCTCGAGCATGCGGTGGCGCGTGCGGCGGAAGTGGCTGGCGCCGTCTGCACAATGCGGGGAGCGAACCTGCCCGAGCGCTTCAGTTGGGGTGATGCGCGAGTCTCGCTGAGGTGAGCGGGCCGGCGCGGTCAGAGTCCGGGCGCTGTGGTGGTCGCCCGGGCTCCGGCCGCGGTCTGTGCGCTGTACGCGAGGCGCACCAGCGGGTGGATGGCTGACATCGGCGACCAGTCGCTGCTGTGCTCAGAGGCACGCTCGGCGGCAGCCGCTGTCTCAGCTCACGCGGGCAGGGCGAGCGCGTAGACGCCGCTGCCCAGCTCCCCGCGGCTCAGGCAGTCAAACAGGAACGCGTCGAGCCGCAGGCCGCCGAGCGTGCTGCTGAGCACCGGCCCGCTTGCCACTCCGGAGAGGCGGCGCGCGTACTGATCGCCGTCCTCATCGGCTCCGATCCACAGTTCGATCCCGGCGCTGCGCGGCAGGCCCGCGGCGTCATAGGTGGTGGACAGCCGCGCGTCAAACACCTGCGGCTGCTCCTCGCCCATCGCGATCACCTCAACACTGTCGCTGTCGTGGCCCTTGCTGCCGCGCCGCCGTGCCGCTCGCAGCGCCAGCTCATGGCCTCCCGCAAACCAGCCGGTCAAGAGGCGCAGCGAGGCGGTCTGGGGATCGATCGTGAGGCTGGTCAGGACGCCGGGGAGGTCCAGCTCACGTTCCTCCGTGCCGGCGCTGACGCGGCCCGCCAGCCGCACCGGGGTGAGCGTCTCGCGGGCGTGCTCAGTCGCCGCCGCCGGCTCCGCCGGCTCGAGGCGCAGGTCGCAGCCGGCCGCGGTCACCGTCCAGACGTCGGGCTCGCGCACGACCTCCACCTCACTGCGGAGCAGCACCCGGCCATCGAGCGAGGCGAGCGTCAGCTCCGGGCGCTCGTCGGTGCGCAGCATCCCCCAGAGGCGCCGTTCCGCCTCGCCAAAGAACGCGACTGTCATCTGGAGATCACTCATTCTGCTCACGGTTTCAGCTCCGGCCTGTCGATGTCTACCGCGGTCGCGTCAGCATCGTAATGCCGGGTGGCGCCCGTGGGTGTTGCGCCACCGCCGCCCGGTGGCCGGCGGTGGCGGGAGCCGAACCGGGCGGCGCGGCCGATCAGCGTGCCGCCGTAGTGCCTTGCCACCAGCCGGCGGGCGCCGGCGCGCGTGGGCGGGATCAGCAGCAGCAGCCCGAGCAGGTCGCTGATGAAGCCGGGCACCATCAGCAGCAGCCCGCCGACAACCACCAGCGCACCGTTGAGCACCTCATCGGCGGGCGGCCGGCCCTCCTGCACCGCCTCCACGAAGCGCCGCCACGCAGCGCGCCCCTGGCTGCGCAGGAAGCGGGTGCCGACCGGCCAGCTGAGCACCAGCAGCAGCAGCATCCAGAGGAAGCCGATCGCGTCCGAGACCTTGATGATCACGAACAGTTCGGCGAGCGGCCAGATGACGAACACCAGGAACCACAGCATCGGACTCCAAGGCTAGTGGTCTGCCTCGCAACTCGCCGCCGCTGGAGAGAGGGCCACGGCGGCGCCGGTCGTCGATCGGCCTGTTGCTGTCCGCACAGCCGCTCGCCGGACAGCCGCTCACCGGGCGGCACTCACCGCGCCCGCCGCTCACCGGGCCGCGCTCACCGCGCCTGGCGCTCACCGGTCCGTCGCTCGCCGGGCCGCGCTCATCGCGCCTGGCGCCCAGCGGGCCGCTCCCCCAGCGGGACGCTAGGCGGCCGCCGCGACCGGGCCGTCGACCACGACGCCGGGCAGCCGGTGCAGACCGACCATCTCAATCAGGTGCATCACGTGCGGTTGCGCACCGCGCAGCAGCAGCTTGCGCTCGCGTCGCCGCAGACGGTTGGAGAGCATCGCGAGGTCAACCATCAGTGAGGTGTCGGCGAAGTCCAGATCGCGCAGATCCACGACCACGTCGGACTGAGCGCGGAACGCGAGCACGAGCGCTCTGCGGCGCAGGCTCTGCGTGCTTCGATCCTCGTCTCCGGCGCAGAGAAGCACCGGCGGATTGTCGGCGAACTCAAGGATTCCGGGAACCTACCGGACCCTGCGGCGGAAACACAAGTACCAATTTCCGGGATTCGCGGAGGAGATCGTAAAATCGGACAAAATGGTTACCGCTGAAGAGGTCAACGACGCGCTGCGCGAGGTTATCGACCCGGAGCTGGGGCTTGATTTCGTGGAGCTTGGTCTGATCTACGGGATCGAGATAGAGGCCACCGGGGAGATCAGGGTCACCTACACCCTGACCACTCCCGGATGCCCGATCGGCCCGCAGGTTGAGGAGCAGATCCGGGAGTTCGTGGGGGAGATCGAGGGTGTCACCGCGGTCGAGCCCGAGCTTGTCTTCACGCCGCCCTGGTCACCGGAGCGGATGAGTGAAGACGCAAAGTTCGCCCTGGGCTTCTGAGCCGGCGACAGCGCGGCGCTAGTCGCTCGTTCCCCTGCCGCTCGTTCCCCTGCCGCGCTGCCGTGTGGCCCGCATCTCGCTGCCCGGCCCACCGCGCCGTTGCGCGCTGGGCGTGGCACCGGCCGGCTGGCGCTGGGTGACCGCCATCAGCTCAGCCAGCGACTGCTCTATCCCGCGCGCCAGCACCTCGATGTCGGGAAGCGCGTCGAGGTCGCCGAGCAGCCCGTACTCGATCCTGCCGTTGTAGGACATGATCGCCACCGCCAGCGCATTGTTGTCGGGCAGGAACGCGAGCGGGAACATGTCCCGCAGCTCTGAGCCCATCAGGTAGAGGGGTACCTGAGGGCCGGGGATGTTGGTCACCAGCAGGTTGAACAGGCGGGTGGAGAACTGGATCCGTGAGGCCTGCGCCAGCACCGTCGGCGGCAGGCGCTCGTTGAGCGCCACCAGCGTGGCCGCGCCCACCGCCTGCTTGGAGCGCTTGAGCGCGTTCATCTCCGCGCTCACGGCGGAGAGGCGCATCACGGGATCACGGATGTACACCGGCAGCGGTCCGCGCAACGCCACCAGCCGGTTGCCGAGCGTGCCGTGCTCCTCCTCGCTGCGCACCGACACCGGCACCAGCGCCCGCATCTCCACGCCGTCGGTGGCGACCCCGCGGGAGCGCAGCCAGCGCCCCAGCGCGCCTGCGACGACAGCCAGGACCACGTCGTTGACGGTCGTGTGGAAGCGGTTCTTGACAGCCCTGTAGTCGGCCAGCTGCTGACGCACCAGCACGAAGCGGCGGTGTGGGCCGATCGGCACGTTCAGCGGCGTCCGCGGCGCCGGGTTGAGCGCGGCCCACAGCAGCTCACCCAGACCCTCGGTGGCATCCCGCAGTCGCGCGCCGGTGCGTGTCGGGCGGGCCAGCGCGCGCAGACCCTGAACGGCGAGCTCAGCGGAGGAGCGGACCGCGCCGCGCGCGCCCGCGGCCGCCAGTTGCAGCGCCGATGGCTCGGGGCTCGCGACCCATGGCAGCAGGCCCTCGGTCGAGGGTGGCGCCGCCGTCGGGGAGAAGTCGAGGAGCACCGCGGCCAGGTCGACGCCGGCCACGCCGTCGACCAGCGCATGATGGGCCTTGGAGATCAGCGCGAAGCGCTCGAGGCCGCCGTCCTCGACCGGCTCGATCCCCTCCACCAGCCAGAGCTCCCAGAGCGGCTTGGTGCGGTCCAGGCGCTGCGATGCCAGCCTGCCGACCAGTTCCAGCAGCTGCCGCTCGCTGCCGGGCGCCGGCAGGGCCGTGTTGCGCACGTGGTACTCGAGGTTGAAGTTGGGGTCATCGACCCACAGCGGCCGCCCGGAGTCCAGCGGCGGCGTGGCCAGCTTCTGGCGGTAGCGCGGCACCAGGTGCAGCCGCCGGCGAATGTGGTTGAGCACCGTCTCAAAGCGCGGCGCCGGACCGTCGAACAGCAGCACACCGCCGATGTGCATGTGTGAGCAGGACCCCTCCTGGTGCAGGAAGCTGGCGTCCGTGGATGTCAGCCGATCAAGGTGCTGCTGAGCCATGCCGCTGCCGGCAAGCGTACGCGCATCGCATCGGCTGCGGCTGCCGGGCCTGACCTCCGTCGACGGCCGGTGACTCGCAGGACGGGCGACTAGACTCAGACGGCGATGAGCGCAGTGCCAGAGAAGATCCTGCTCGCCGCGCCGCGTGGCTACTGTGCCGGGGTTGACCGCGCGGTCCAGACCGTCGAGCGCGCGCTGGAGCTGAACGGCGCCCCGGTCTACGTGCGCAAGGAGATCGTCCACAACAAGCATGTCGTGGAGAAGTTGCGTGAGCGGGGTGCGGTGTTCGTGGAGTCTGAGAATGAGGTGCCGGAGGGCGCCACCGCCGTCTTCTCCGCCCACGGGGTGGCGCCGAGCGTGCACACCAACGCGCAGCGGCGTGGCCTGAACGTGATCGACGCGACCTGCCCGCTGGTGACCAAGGTGCACCGCGAGGCGGTCAAGTTCGCGGCCGACGACTACACGATCGTGATGATCGGTCACCAGGGGCACGAGGAGGTCGAGGGGACGATGGGTGAGGCCCCGGAGCACATCGTGCTCGTGGAGAACGAGGCGGACGTGGACGCGCTGGTGGTCGAGGATCCCAGCCGCATCGCCTACATCTCCCAGACCACCCTCTCCGTCGATGAGACCCGCGCGGTGATCGGACGCCTGCGGGAGCGTTTCCCGGCGATCATCGGCCCCCGCACCGACGACATCTGTTACGCCACCACCAACCGCCAGATGGCGGTCAAGCAGTTGGCTCAGCAGTGCGACCTGGTGCTGGTGATCGGCAGTCGCAACTCCTCCAACTCCAACCGCCTGGTGGAGGTGGCACGCGAGCACGGTGCGCGCTCGCACCTGATTGACAACGAGTCCCAGGTCCAGGAGGAGTGGCTGGAAGGGATGCGCGTCGTCGGCATCACCTCGGGGGCGAGCGCTCCAGAGGAGCTGGTCCAGCGGCTGGTGAACTTCTTCCGTGCCCGCGGGACCGACGATGTGGCTGAGCTCGAGGTGGTGCAGGAGGATGTGCGCTTCATGCTGCCCAAGGCGATCCGCCAGGCCCTCAGCAGCGGTTCCTGATCGTGACGACCCTCGTCGTCTCGGACCTGCACATCGGCGCAGGTCACGGCCGTGCCCGGCTGGATGATGAGCGCGCCGTCAGCGCGCTCGCCGACGCCGCCGCGTCGGCGGACCGTCTGGTCCTGCTCGGCGACCTGATTGAGCTGCGCCAGCTGCCGATGCGTGACGCGCTCGCGGCAGCCGCGCGGGTGCTGCCGAGCATCGTTGCCGGCATGGCCCCCGGCAGTGAGGTGGTGGTGCTGGCCGGCAACCATGACCATCAGCTCCTCGCTCCGTGGATCACGCGCGCGGCCGCGTCGGGCGCGCCGGCGCCGCTCGCGGTTGAGAGCGCGGTCGACTGGGTCGACGGTGAGCCGCTGGCGGCGCTGGCGCTGATGCTCGGCGGCGGCGGGGCCCGTGTACGGGCTGCGTATCCGGGCGTCTGGCTGCGTGATGACGTGTTCGCCACCCACGGCCACTATCTCGACGCCCACACCACCGCTCCCGGGATGGAGCGGCTGAGTGCCGGGCTGATGGGCAAGCTGCTTGGGCTCCCGGCCGGTGCACTGCGCTCACCGGACCACTATGAGCGCGTGCTGGTGCCGATCTACGCCTGGATGCTCGCGATCTCCGAGCGGGGAGGGCCGGAGTTCGACGGTGCCGACGGTGGGCTGTCCAGCAGGATCCTGCGACGCCTGCGGGCCGGCGGGGTTCGAGGTCGCGCACTGCAGGCGGGCGTTGAGCTGCTGGCTCGCGTCGGCGCGATGGCGGGGCTCGGGGAGCTCAGCGCAGCGCTTGACGAGGAGTCGCTGCACCGTGCAGAGCTGCGCGCGATCGGTCGCGCGGTAGCGCAGCTGAGGGTCGATGCGCGTTACGTGATCTTCGGCCACACCCATCGCGCCGGGCCGCTGCCGGGAGATGACGCGGGGCTCTGGGTCACGCCCACCGGCAATGAGCTCCACAACAGCGGCTGCTGGGTCCAGGAGGGCGCCGCCTTCATGGACCCACAGCGCGCCGCGACGAGCCCCTACCGGGCCGGGTTTGCGGTGGTGCTCGAGGAGCATGGCCCGCCGCGGCTGCTGAACCTGCTGGACGCCTGACCTGGCCTGACCGGCCCGTGCCTGCGCCCCGTCCGGCGCATGTCACATCCTCACGGGCTCGCGCAATGGGTAGCCGATGAGTATCGACACCAACCTTCGACTGTGGGATGACAGGCGGCTGCTGGCCGCGGTCGCCAACCGTGACGGCGCGGCGTTCTCCGCCTTCTACCGGCGTCACCTGGCGGCGGTGATCGCCTATCTGATGAGGGAGACCGGCGACCCCGAGCTCTCCGCTGATCTCGCCGCGGAGGTCTTTGCGGCTGTGCTGCTGTCCGCCGAGCGCTACGAGCCGCAGGGCGCCACGGCGCTGCCCTGGGTGGTGGGCATCGCCCGCAACAAGCTGCTGATGAGCTGGCGTCGCGGTCGGGTCGAGGCGCGCGCCCGTGAGCGCCTGGGTCTGGAGCCGGTGCAGCTGGACGAGCGCTCGCTGGAGCGGATCGAGGAGCTTGCGGAGGCGGGTGACCGCCCGCTCGAGCAGATGCTCGCGGCGCTGCCGCCACTCGAGCGTGAGGCCGTGCGCCTGCACGTCGTCGATGAGATCGGCTATGAGCAGCTCGCCGCTGAGTTGCGCTGCTCGCAGATGGTCGTGCGCAAGCGCGTGAGCCGCGGTCTGGCCAGGCTGCGCCGGCAGCTCACGGAGACAGGGCTCGCATGAGCCCGGATTTCCTTGATGAGCTCGAGCGGGAACTGGTCGACGCCACCGAGCGTGGACGGCGCCTGCCGCGCTGGCGCCGTGGCCTGCTGATCCGCGTTCCGGGGGTCGCGCTGGTGCTGGCCGGGGCGGCGGCGGTGACGGCCACGGCCCTGGCTGCGGAGCTGACCTCGCCACTGCGTGCCCCGGCGGTCCGCGCACCCGCCGTGAGCGCGGCGCCGCCGGCGGCGCGCC
>JAJZDA010000123.1 GCA_021851525.1 Actinomycetes bacterium
TCGGCGGCGCCGCCTGCCTGCTGCTCTACGCCGCGCTGGCGGCGCGGCGCGCGGCCAGCCCCGGAGCGCTGCCGGCGCAAGCGCACGCCACGAACTCCCGCGCGGCTGCGCTCGGCGCCTGCCTGGCGTTCACCTGGCTGAACCCTGCCGTGTACCTCGACACGGTGGTGCTGCAGGGCACGGTCGCCCACTCCCAGCATCAGCCCTGGGCGTTCGCGGCGGGGGCCGGCGCCGCGAGCGTGATCTGGTTCATGGCGCTCGGCTACGGCGCAAGGCTGCTCACGCCGGTGCTGAGCCCCGCGCGCGCATGGCGGCGCCTGGACCTGCTGGTGGCGCTGGTGATGTGCGTGACCGCCGCGCGCGTGCTGGCGGGCGGCTGACGCCGGCGCAGGCGCCGGCCGCGCGGCACAGGCGCCACGATCAGGCGCTCAGGCGGAGGCGCCGTGGCGCCCGGCGCCCGCCCGGAAGCGCTCGATCCCGGCCTGCGCATCGGCCAGTGAGACGCGGCCGTGACGCAGCTCATTGGCCAGCGCCGCATGCTCGGGCTGCCCGTGCTGCTCGAGCACCGAGAGGCGATCATGGCGCAGGCAGGTCTGCGGCAGCGCGGCCAGCTCATGGGCGAGGCGCTGCGCGTGGGTCAGCGCCTCGCCGGCAGGCACCACCCGGTTGACCAGGCCGATCTGCAATGCCTCCTGAGCGCCGACCGGGCGGCCCGTGAGGACCATGTCAAGGGCCCGGCCCTCCCCGATCAGCCGCGGCAGGCGCACGGTGCCACCGTCGATCAGCGGCACGCCCCAGCGCCGGCTGAACACGCCGAAGACCGCGTCCTGCGCGGCGACCCGCAGGTCACACCAGAGCGCGAGCTCCAGCCCGCCGGCCACCGCGTGTCCCTCGACCGCGGCGATCACCGGCTTGCTCAGCTTGATCCGCGTCGGCCCCATCGGGCCCTCGCCGGCGCCGACCTCCGTGATCACGTTCCCCTCCGCGGTCCCCAGCGCCCGCAGATCAGCCCCGGAGCAGAACACGCCGCCCTCACCGTGCAGCACCGCCACCGACGCCTGCGGGTCGGCGTCAAAGTCACGGAAGGCGCGGGAGAGCGCCGCGGCGAGCGGCGCATCCACGGCGTTGCGCCGCTGCGGGCGGTCGATCAGCACCAGCAGCACAGGCCCGTCACGCTCCACGCGCAGCGCGTCGCTGATTGTCATAGCGGCAGCGCCCGGTCGATGATCGCGCCCGCGTCAACGCCGCGCGGCAGCGTCCCGTAGGCACGCCCGCCGGCGCCGCCCAGGCGGGCGGCGCAGAAGGCATCCGCCACCGCCGCCGGGGAGTGACGCACGAGCAGCGACCCCTGCAGGGCGAGCGCCAGCTGCTCAACCAGCGTGCGCGCCGCAAACTGCGCGCCAGCGCCCTCCGGCTCCCCGGCCAGCGCGCCACCCAGCGCCGCCACGGCGTCGAGGTGCGCGTCCAGGCGCCGGTCGGCGCCGCGCGCCAGCTCGCACTCCGCCAGCAGCGCGGCGAGCGTCTGCGGCTCACGCGCCACGGCGCGCAGCACGTCCAGCGCGGCGACGTTGCCCGAGCCCTCCCAGACTGAGTTCACGGGAGCGCCGCGGTAGAGCGCCGGCATCCCCGAGTCCTCGACGAAGCCGTTGCCGCCAAGGCACTCCAGCGCCTCACCGACGTGCGCGCCGACACGCTTGCACAGCCAGTACTTCATCACCGCCGTGGCGATCCGCCGGAAGGCGGCGGCCGGCTCCCCCTCGTCGTAGGCGCGCGCCACGCGCATCGCGCTGAGCGTCGCCGCCTCGGCGTCGAGCGCAAGGTCGGCCAGCACGTTGCGCATCGCCGGCGCCTCGATCAGCGGGGCGCCGAAGGCGTGGCGGTGGCGGGCGTGATGGATCGCCTCGATCGTCCCCCTGCGGTAGGCGCTGACCGAGCCCAGCATGCAGTCCAGACGGGTGTGGTTGACCATCCGGATGATCGTCTGCACGCCACGTCCCTGCTCACCGAGGAGCGTCGCGTGCACGCCCCGCAGCTCAACCTCGGCGGAGGGCAGCGAGCGGGTGCCGAGCTTGTCCTTGAGCCGCTGGAACTCCATCCCCGGCCCGCGCTCCACGACAAAGCAGGAGAGCCCGCCAGGGGCCTGCGCGAGGACCAGGAAGATGTCGCAGGGCGGGTATGAGCAGAACCACTTGTGGCCGTGCAGCACGTGAGCGCCCTCAGCTGCGGGCTGTGCGGTGGTGATGTTGCGGCGCAGGTCCGAGCCGCCCTGGCGCTCGGTCATCGCCATGCCGGCGATGGCACCGTCGGCGTAGGAGGCGCTGGTCAGCCGCGGCTCCCAGAGGGCGGCCAGCTCAGCGCTGCCGTCGCGCAGCGCCGGGACCGCGGCGTAGGTCATCGAGACCGGGCACATGACCCCGTCGTCAAGCTGCCCCCAGAGCGTGAACATCGCCGCGCGCACAACGTGGGCACCGGGGCGCGGCTCACGCCACGGCAGGCCGCTCAGGCCGCGCTCGATCGCGCCGCCCAGCAGCCAGTGCCAGCTGGGGTGCAGCTGCACCTCATCGATCCGGTTCCCGTGGCGGTCGTGGGTGTGGAGGATCGGCGGGTTGCGCTCGGCCAGGCGCGCGTGCTCGCGCGCCTCCACGCTGCCGGCGACCGCCCCGGCCTCCGCGACACGCTCGAGCCCCCACTCACCGCCCTCACGCACGAGCGCCTCACGCAGCGCCGGATCGCAGTCCAGCAGGTTGAGCGGGGCAAGCGGCGGCACCTGGTTGAGCACCTCGCGTGCCGGATCGAACACCTCGACCCCTCGGGTTTCGTCGAGCGCAGCCATGCTGATCAGCTGCCATTCAGCCTAGCGCCGCGCGTCGGCGCGCAGCGGACTCGGGTCAGCGGGACGGGCGGCCCGCCGGCTCGCCCGCCCCGCCGCAGCCCTCAGTGCCTGCGGTGCTTCCTGCCGCGGGACCTGACGGGCGTCCAGATCGTGGCGTGGCGCCGGGCGCCGTTGCCGCCCGCCACCAGGGCCAGCACCTCAACCCCCAGGCGATGGTGCCTCGCCCTGGCCAGAAGCCGTCGACCGAGGGCGTTGAGGCGCACCGACACGTGGCGCGACATGCCGACCCCCGCGGCGAACCGCGCGGAGCCGACCACCACCAGCCGGTGACGTCGCACGCGGCGCTTGCCGTGCCTGACAAAGAACGTCCTGCGCACCTCCAGCCTGACCGTCCCGGCGCAGCGCGCGCCCGCACAGCTCAGCGTCACCACGGCGGCCCCGCCCCGGAGCCGGCCGCCGGCGCGCAGCACGCGCACGGTAGCCCGCGCCACCGAGGCCGGCGCGACCGGGCCAGACGGTGTCGTGGTGGTGACGACGGTCGTGGTGGTCGCGGTGGTCGTGGTGGTCGTGGTGGTCGTGGTTGCGGGGCTGGCCGCCACGCTGATCGACAGCTGCCGGGTCGCCGTCTGCACCGGAGCACCGGTCCCCGACACGCTCACCGTGAACGACGAGGTGCCCGACCCGGAAGGCGTCCCCGAGATCACACCGGTCTGCGGGTTCAGGCTGAGCCCCGCCGGCAGGCTCCCGCCCGTCAGGTCCCAGCTGTAGGAGCCCCAGGCCCCGGACGCCGCCAGGGTCTGGCTGTAGGCGACCCCCTGCGAGCCACCCGGCAGGGCCGAGGACCTGACGGAGAGCGGCACCTGGAGGCTCAGCACGTACGGCGCCCAGTAACCGGGGGTGTTGTAGTAGAAGCCGCTCGTGACGCACGAGCCGGAGCCCACGCAAGCGGTCCCGAAGTATGGTTGGGCGTAGGGCCCGACATTGTCGGGCCCGGTCAGGCTCTGGTCGGCGGGAGCGGCGGCCGGCCCCGCGGAGCTGACAGACCCGGCGGGCGAAACCTGCACCAGCAGGCCAGCGTAGGCGTCCCCCGCCGAGAGCTTGGTGTTGTAGTTGGTGCTGTAGTAGCCGGCGGCCAGGCAGGTCCCGCCCGCGACGCACGCGACCGGGTCTCCGTTGCTGTACTCCGGCGCGTAGAAGGCGGCGTCCTGGGGAGTTGAGGCGCCCGCGGGCAGTGGCGTCTCCTGCGCAACGGCGCCCGTGGGCTCCACGTTCACCGTCACCGCCCGGTAGCCGTTGCTCTTGTCGTAGTAAAGGCCGGCGGCCACACAGAACGTCGCCGACGAGCAGCTGATCCCGTACGGCAGGATCTCCTTGTACTCCGAGTCCGCCGGAGGCTGCACAGGGGTCGCGATCCCGGGCAGCCCCTCGGTGACCGGCACGACGAACGTCCGCTGATCACCGCTGGTGTCGTTGTAGTAGCCGATCGCCTCGCAACTGCCTGAGGCCGGGCAGCCGACGTAGTCCAGATACGTGGACGGCCCGCCGCTTGTGGTGGCCGCTCCGGACGGCGGTTGCGCGGGCTCCGAGGTGCCGGGCGTGCCGTTGGCGATGCTCAGAACCATCGCCGCCTCGTTGTCATGGGCGTCGAAGTAGTAGCCCACGGCGGTGCAGCTGCCGTCACTCTGGCAGGCGACGCCGTTGAGCTGCCCCTCCGCGGAGCCAGCGAAGTGGTCGGCCGGGACCGCGGCGGCGACGGCCTGCTGGCCGGCGCCGGAGATCGTGTCCACCAGCGGCAGATCCGTGTTGGTGGTCTTGCTGTAGTACTTGCCCACCGCCACGCACGGCCCGGCCGGCGCGCAGCTGATCGCGGCGAAGCTCGCGTACCGGTTGCTGACTGAGTCCGAGGACGGGTTCAGAGCGACCGCCTGGGCCGGCTGGCCATCGTTGATCTGCACGAACATGGGCCCGGTTTGACCGCTGTTGTCCCTGTACTCGCCGTAGGCCTCACAGGTGCCGTCGGCCTGGCAGGCCACGGCCTGCAGCTCTGCGTAGGGCCTGGTTGTGGAGGCATCTGCGGGCTGCTTCACCCGTACCGCGGTCTGCGGCACGCCGCCCAGGATCGGCACGACGTACGCCTGATCGTGGTGGTTGACGTCGGTGTAACCGCCGACCATCACACACGTCCCGTTGGCGCTGCACGCGCTCGCGCCGTACTGCTGCCAGCCTGTGTTGTTGAGCGGCTGGCTGCCGCTCGGGAAACTGAAGGACGCAGCCGATTGCACGTATCCGGAGCTGTCGGCGGAGGCCCGCTGGGCGCCCAGCAGGACAAGCGCAAGAACCGACAGTGCGACGGGCGCGAGCGGCCGCAAACGGCCGCACGGCAACCATGCTGACAGGCTATTCATCTGGATTCCCCCTGAGACGACCAAAGTGCGTGACCCACGCCGACGGCTTCCTCCCGCGGCAGCGGAATCATACCCCCGGGCAGCTGATCGACAGCAGTTCTTGATTGATCACCGCCTGAGGACGCCGCACCGGTCACCCTCCGCGGTCCCAGCCCGTGCGCCGCCGCGGGGCGCGACATCGAGCTCCCTCCCTGCCGCGCTTGTCGCCAAGCACCACCTTGGCGACGCGCCGCCGGCGAGCCGATGCCCTCTCCCGGAAGCGATGAGGGAGCGGCGTCGATGCGATGCCGCCGGTCAGCGCAGGCCCGGTGCGGTCAGGCGCGACGCACGATCGCTTCAAGCAGCCGCTCCACCCTTGCGGTCATTCCGTTGAGGTCGAGCGGAACGCGCCCCGCGACCTGCAGGGGGATGAACCTGCGCCAGTCATCGCCATAGGCGGTGCGGTGCGGTGCGGTGCGGTGCGGTGCGGTGCGGCGCGGTGCGGTGCGGCGCGGTGCGGTGCGGAGCGGTGCGGAGTGGTGCGGCGCGGTGCGGTGCGGTGCGGTGCTTGCGACCGCACAGGCCAGGACGAGGTTCTGCGCAACCCTGGGGGAGAAAGTCGTTCCTACGAGGCTTTTCTCCCCCAGCGTGGTGCACGCCAGAGCTGAGCGCTGGCCGGGGGATGGGCGGGCGCCGGCGGATCCTGGCCAAGGATGTTGAACGCGGCCCTCCAGACGGACGGGCGTGTGGCGGAGGCGGGGATCACTGGGGAGGCGGCATCGATCCGGCCCTGGAAGGGCCCGGCCGCGACCTGCGCGGCATGGATCTGCGCCGCCGTGGCGGCGATCTCGCTCAGCCACCGATCAGGGTCTGCCGGGGTGAGGTCCAGGCGGCCGGGCAGGCGCGTCATCAGGATCGCCGGACGCCCGTCGGACTCGCGGCCGTCGGCGTCCGCGGCGATCAGCTCCGGTGCTGGCAGCCCGGCAGCACGGACCGCACCGAGCGTCGCGGCCTCGTGCCGGATCAGCACCGCTGAGCAGCTGTCCGCATGCTCGTACTGGCGCAGGACCACTGTGCTGCGGTGAGTCCCGTGGTCAATCGTCAACCGGTGAACGACGGACGCGACACCACCGGTCATCCTGCGCCAGGACACCACCCGTGCGCGGCCGCCGAGCGACCGCTCCACCCAGCGCAGCGTCGGCGCCGTGAGACGCCGTTTGCTCGGCAACACGACCCAACATGCTGGCAGATGTCCAACGGGTGCCGGCGGCGCACCGCGATGGGTGCGGCGCCTGCGAGCGCACGGGCCAGGAGGGGGTCCTGCGGAACGCTGGGGGAGAAAGCCGTTCCCACGCCGGCTTTCTCCCCCAGGGTGGTTCACGCCAGAGCCAGGCTCAACGCCCCTGCGCGCCGGCGGTGCAACTGCCGTCGTGATTGGCGCCAGCGGGTCCGGCGTGAGCTGAAGTCGTGCGTGCGCTGCCCGATGGCCGCCGGTGCTGCCTGAAGCCGCTCAGGCGCTGCCCGATGTGCCGGGGGTCTGCGTGAGCGGGGCCGGCTGCTGCCCCGCGGTGTCGACGATCGCGGTCTGGAGCAGCGCCGTGCCTGCTGTCGGGCCTCCGGTCCCGGCGTTGCTCGTCCCGAGGTATTGGTAGGTGTTCGGGTCGAAGATCAGCATCGTGCTGCTGCCCTCGAAGGACCATTGGACGCCGATGCCGGGCCGACCGGAGACATCCGTGACGGACTGCACCAGGGTGACTCCGGGCGTGGTTGCGAGGAACCGGTAGAGGGCCGCCCGTTGGGCGGGCAGCAGGTAGTCAGTGGCGAGCATGTTGCCGACGTTCTTGGCCAGATCGTTGAGCTGGATGCTTGGGCGCACGAGCCCTGTGGGGTACGCCAGCTGGATCTTCACCAGGTAGGCCAGCATCGAGCCAGGGTCGGTCGGCATCTCAGGGAAGAACGCAGGCTGTGGGGCGCAGCCGGTGGTGACGATCGGGCCGTCCATGGGGATCGTGCCGCCGAAGGACTTCGCCGCCTGGCTGAGCGAGACCGGCCGGCCGCGATCGCTCCTGGGGAGGAGGTCGGCCAGCGGCTTTCCATCCTCGCCCGGGGTCCGCGAGGACCGCTGCCCGTTGACGCATCCCTGGATGGTGGTGGGAGTTGCCTGTCCTGGCCGGTCGATGATGCTCGCGTGCGTGCCGTCGACGGAAAGCCAGGACTGGGTGATCTGGCCGGTCCCGTCCTCAGTCCTCGTGTAGACGAACTGATCCGGCTGCGGCGCCGCGTTGGCGGTCTGCAGCGCGACGAACGCCGCCCGCCTGAGGACCCTGACGGCCGTTGGATGGACCAGAGGCGCAAGCTCGGCGAGAGCTCTCTGCCCCACATGGCGTCTGGGGACCGACGCCAGAGCCCGCGCAGGCGCCCGCTGCGGGGTGCTGCCCGTGCTGGTGGGGATCAGTACGCTCGCGGCGGCCGCCGCAGCCAGCACGGGCCCAACCGTCAGCCATGCTCGGGAACGGCGGGTGGGCAGCAAACCGTCTGAGGTCCGCAGTTCGTGGGCTGCAGCGCTCAGCTGCCGGCCGATCTGTTCCAGATGGGGAGGGAGGTCTGGGCCGTTGTTCATTGGGAGCTTCCTTGTAGTCGCATCGACAGTGCTTTGAGGGCGCGTGACACACGGATGCGGGCGTTCTGCTCGCTGATGCCCATCAGGGCGGCAGCCTGGTCGTAGTCGAGCTCTTCCACCACCCGGAGCTGCAGGGCCTGTCGTTGGGTGTCAGGCAGGTCATCGAGCGCCCGCAGGAGATCTGCTGTGGCGCGGCCAGCGTCTATCTGTGCCTCGATCGCCGCGAGCTCGTCAGGATCATGGTCAAGCTGCACGCCGAGCCTGCGGCAGGTCTCGAGCTCAACCCGTCCGCGGCGGTGCTAGCGGCGCGCGAGGTTGCGCGCAATCCCGTACAGCCAGGCCCGGGCAGCCTCATCGGAGCCTCCGCGAAACCGGCGAAGGCTCACCAGCGCCTGCGCGAACGTCTCCGCAGTCAGGTCCGCAGCGGTTGACATGTCCGGCGTCTGCGAGCGCAGCCATCGCTCCACCGCCACCGCGTGGCGGCGGTAGAACTCCCCAAAGGCATCGGGGTCCTCGCGAGCCGCGAGCAGCAGCTCGAGATCCGGCCTGACTGTCCGCGAGTCTTCCATCAATAATGGAGTGCCGGCTGAGCACTAACTGTGACAGTCGCACGGCGCCGCCGGACGGTGCGAGCACCCGGCCGCCTCAGGATCGCACGCGCTTCACGGAGCACCGGCAGACAGCCGGCAGGCTTTGGGTGGTGCGCGGCGGCTAGTGCCGGGAGGCCGCGTGGTGGTGAGCGGCGTGGCGGCCGGCCCTTGCCAGGCGCCTGCGCGGCTTGCCGTGGTGCCGCAGCGCCTTGCCGTGGTGCCTGCGGCTGTTGCCCGGGTGCCTGCGGCCCTTGCCGTGGTGCTTGCCGCCCTTGCCGTGGTGCTTGCCGCCCTTGCCGTGGTGCTTGCGGCCCTTGGCGGGGTGACGCTTGCTGCCGCGGGCCGGCTTGGCAAGCGGCTTGCCGTGGTGACGGACCGGCTTGGTGGCCGAACGGCCGCTCTGAGCCGCCCCGCCACCGCTCTGAACGGTTGCCGCGGGAGCGTAGGCGGTGGTGAAGGTGAAGTCGTACCCGTAGGTCGTGCCGGAGGCGTTGCTGGCGACCAGGCGGTAGTGGTAGGTCGTGGAGGGCGCGAGCCCGCCGAGCGTGCTGGTCAGCGGGCTGACGGAGGCGGCGGCGGGCAGCGCGACCGGCGCGCTCTGCGAGCCGTAGCCGGTGCTGGTGCCGTACTGCCAGTAGTAGCTGGTCGCCTCGCCGTTGGTGTATATCCCGGCGCTGAGGGTCGCGGTGCTGCCGGTGGTCGACTGCGTGTAGGTGTCGCCGGAGCCGGCCACCACGCCCGGGCCAGCGAGACCCGGAGCGCCGTTGACCACGTCGCCGGAGATGGAGCCGACACCGGTGGGTCCGTCCCAGCCGGCTGCCGCGTTGCAGACCAGCGTGACCGCGCAGGAGCCGTTGGTCCCGCCCGTCACGTCGTTGAGCAGCGCCGCGTCCGTGTACGCCCACTGGGGGGTGGTCCCGTTGACCCCGGTGACCGCCTCGAAGGCCGCGGCCAGCGGGGTGGCGAGGCTCGTGCCGCCGACAACCACCCAGCCCCCCTCCTGGCTGTCATAGACGTTTAGCCCGGTGGCGGGGTCGCCGTCGGCGGAGATGTCGCTGTAGGCACGGCCGGCGCAGCCGGTCTGCGGCTGCCAGGCGGGCGCCGTCTGGGTTGTGTCGCACCCGGACCCGCCGTTGTTCCAGGCGGCCTCGGTGAAGCCACGCGTGGTGCCGCTCGCCGAGCTCTGCTGGAGCTGGGTGCCGCCCACCGCTGTGACCGTGGCGAGCGCCGCGGGATAGTTGTTGTAGCCCGCCGGCAGCGTGCCGTTGTCACCGCTGGCCGCCAGCACCGAGACGCCGGGGAAGCTCAGGTCGGTGGTGAACGGCGAGCTGCTGGCCTCTGCCGACCAGCTGTTTGAGACGTAGGCGGCGCCCGCACCGACCGCCGCCTGGATGGCGTTCTGCATGTCCTGGCTGGAGGACGCGTTGGCCTCCACCAGCACGAGCTTGCAGTTGGGGCAGAGCGCTGAAACGGCGTCCAGGTCGAGCGACTCCTCAACCGACCAGCTGGTGCTGTTGGGGGGCAGCGGCGCGCTCTGGCCGTACTCGTTGATGACCTGCAGGCAGCCGCTGGCGGTTGTGCAGGCGGGCAGCCCGTAGGTGCTGCGGAAGGTCGCCAGGTCGGCGGCCACGGTGGGGTCGTTGAAGGCGTCGATCACGGCGATCGTCTTGCCCGCCCCCTGGCTGGCTGAGAGCGCCGTGAGGTCATATGCCTGCTGGAGGTAGAGCGGCGTGCCGGGCTGCGGCTGGGACACGGCTGCGGGGCCCGATGACTGCCCTGCGGCCAGCGCGTTGAAGTGCAGCGCCACCCGGTGAACCCGCGGGCGCACCAGCCGGTGGTGCGGTCCGTGGACCAGCACCTGGGCGTCGCAGCGGGCGTATCCGGCCGGCGCGCTGGCGCACGCATCCTGCACCGTGACGGCGGCCTGGGCTGGCGCTCCGGTGAGCGCCGAGAGAT
>JAJZDA010000124.1 GCA_021851525.1 Actinomycetes bacterium
GCTCCTCGGGTTGCCGCCGCGCTCCTCGGGTTGCCGCCGCGCTCCTCGGGTTGCCGCCGCGCTCCGGCGCCGGTCCGGCGGGCGCAGCGTCGATCGCCGCCAGCGTGCTGACTAAACTCGGCGCCGATGGCCCAAGGCATGCTCCAGGCGCGACTGCAGAGGCTCGGCGTGCCGCTTGTGGCTGCGCTCGGGCTCACGCTCCTGGTCGCGGCGGCGCCCGCGGCCGACGCGCAGGGCCGGCCACACGCCGCCGCGCACCAGCTTCGCGCAGGCGGCCACGACCCGCACACCACCAAGCACAGGCCGGCCGCCACCAAGCACAGGCCGCCCGCCACCAAGCGCAGGCCGCCCGCCACCAAGCGCAAGCCGCCCACCCCGAGGCTGAAGATCAGCGCGATCAGCCTGCCGGCCGCCTACCGCGCCGGCATGGGGCTCACCGCCGCGATGCTGCCCGGCCCAACCCGCGTCGCGCGGGTGCGGCGTGCCTACTACGTGACAGTCACCGTGAAGGGGCCCCACGGGCAGCGACACACAAAACGGGTCAAGCGCACCCGCCGCGTGCGCACCACGGTCTACGCGACCCGCGAGTGGGTTGTGGTCAGCAGCGCGCTGGAGTCGCAGCTGCTGGGCGTCACTCCGGCGGGCCGCGTGCGGACGGTCGCCACCGGCATGCTGCCATCACCCCCGGCCCCGGCGGGGCAGAGCAGTCCGCTGCCCGCGTACGGGAGCGTCGAGGCCGACGGGTTCATCTGGCTGATCAACTACCAGGCCTCTCCGGCGGTGCTCTACGCCGTCTCCCACACCGGCAGGATCAGGACGGTGGCGCAGCTCACCGGCAGCCTCACGGGGATCACCGCGGGACCGCGCGGCACGCTCGAGATCACCGACAACGGCGGGCACATCTACCGCTGCCGGATCACCAAGCGCCCGAGTGCAAACTGCGTTGCGTTGCCGGTTCCACCGACCTTCTCGGGCGGACAGGTGGATGCCGTTGGATCGGCCGGCGGGCGGGTCTGGTTCACCGACGACAAGGGCGAGCTCGGCAGCCTGAACCTCAGCGGCAACCGCTTCGCCGGTCCGTTCGGCGACGTCACCCAGGTGGGCCAGAAGGTCGGTTTCGCCAGTGCGGTGCCGGGAACGATCGTCACCAGCCCGCGCGGGACGATGTTCGTGGCTGCGGGCCAGTCCTCGACGCCGCTGCTTCAGAGCGGCCAGATCAAGGCTGTCAACCCGCGCAATGGGCGGGTTACACGGACCTACGCAGCCGGCTTCGTCAACATCGTCGCGATGACCGTGACCGCGGACGGGCGGATCTGGTTCCTGGATCTGCTCAACCCCGCAACCGGGGCGGGCAGGGTGGGGACGCTCAATCCCGTCACCGGTGCGGTGCGCGAGTTCCGGCTGCCGAAGGGGTTCAGGCTCCCGGCCTTTGGCCAGGCGATAGCGCCCGGACCCTATGGAAGTGACACCGCGTTCTTCACGCTGCAGCCGCTGATTGGCCGGCGCACCGCGCTGGGACTGGTCTCCAACACGCAGTACGCGTTCGTACCGGCAGGCCGCGGTCGGGCCTGACCGCCCCCGCGCGTGGTCACTCTCTAACGTGCAGCGCATGGAGACCCAGGAACTCGTCGACGCGGCTTTGGCGGAGGATGTCGGCAGTGGCGATGTGACCACCGCCGCCACCGTCGCGCCGCAGACCCGCGCCCACGCGCGGATCACGCAGAAGGCCCCGGGCGTAGTGTTCGGAGTGGAGGTCGCCGCGCTGGTCTTCAGGCGGCTCGATCCCGACGCGGTCCTGACTCAGACCGGGCCGGAGGGCGTCTGGCGGGAGGGCGGGCCGGTGATGGAGATCGTCGGTGGCGCGGCGGCGCTGCTGGCAGCCGAGCGCACCGCGCTCAACTTCCTGGCACAGCTCTCCGGCGTGGCGACGCTCACCGCGCGCTGTGTGCAGGCGGTCGCGGGCACCGGTGCACGCATCCTCGACACGCGCAAGACGGCCCCGGGGATGCGCATGCTGCAGAAGCAGGCGGTGGCCGCCGGTGGTGGCACCAACCACCGGATCGGGCTGTTTGACGCGATCCTGATCAAGGAGAACCACGCGGCGCTTGCGGGCGGCGTGGGGGCCGCTGTGAGGATGGCGCGGGCACGCTTCCCCGAGCTGCCGCTGGAGGTCGAGTGCAGCAGCCTGGCGGAGGTCGATGAGGCGCTGGCCGCGCAGGCGCCAAGGATCCTGCTGGACAACATGAACCTCGAACAGTTGCGTGCGGCGGTCATGCACGTTGCCGGTCGCGCTGAGCTCGAGGCGAGCGGCGGCTTCACGCTCGACGGCATCCGGGCGGTAGCGCAGACAGGCGTAGACTTCATCTCCGTGGGGGCGCTGACGCACAGCGCCCCGGCGCTCGACCTCTCGCTTCTGCTCGAACTGCTGCCATGAACCTGCCGATGCTCGGTGCCACGGACGCACCGCTGATGCTCGAGAACATCCCGGCGCTGCAGGAGGAGATCCGGGAGCTTGCGCGGGAGCGAGGAGCGGTGATCCTGGCTCACAACTATCAGCTTCCTGAGATCCAGGACATCGCTGACTACGTCGGTGACTCGCTCGGGCTGAGTCGCCAGGCGGCCGCTGCCGACGCGGACACGATCGTCTTCTGCGGCGTGCACTTCATGGCTGAGACGGCCTCGATCCTCTCGCCTGACAAGACGGTGCTGATCCCCGATGCCGACGCCGGCTGCTCACTGGCTGATTCGATCACCGCGGAGCAACTGCGCGCGTGGAAGGCCGAGCATCCGGGGGCGATCGTCGTGATGTACGTGAACACCACCGCGGCGGTGAAGGCCCAGACCGATTACTGCGTCACCTCCGCCAACGCCGTTGAGGTGGTTGCGCACATCCTGCGCGAGCATGGCGACGATGTCGAGATCCTGTTCGGCCCGGACATGTTCCTGGGCGCCTACGTGGAGAAGACGCTGGGCCGCAGGCTGCACGTCTGGGACGGTGAGTGCCATGTCCACGCCGGCATCCGCCCGGCGGACATCACGGCGGTGCGCGCCGCGCATCCGGAGGCTGACTTCCTGATCCATCCTGAGTGCGGCTGCACCACGAGCGTGATGGAGTACGTGGCCTCCGGCGACGTCTCCGGCACGGGCGTGCACATGCTCTCCACCGGGGGAATGCTCAACTTCGCCGCAGATCAGCGCGGCAAGGACGGCACGGTGATCGTCGCCACGGAGACGGGGATGCTGCACCCGCTGCGACACGCTGCGCCCGACGTGAACTTCATCGCCGCCAACGAGGCGGCCTCCTGCCGCTTCATGAAGATGATCACCCTGCCGAAGCTGCGTGACGCGCTGCTTCACCGGCGCCACGAGGTGAAGGTCGACCCGGCCACCGCCGAGCGGGCCCGGCTGCCGATCGAGCGGATGATCGCGATCGGCTGAGCGCAGCGCGATCGGCTGGCAGGAGCGCGATCGGCTGAGCTGAACGCGATCAGCTCACCCCGGGGAGGGAGCCTCAGGCCTGCTTGAGCAGGTCAAGACCCTGCCAGACCGCCTCACGCACCGCCGGCATCGAGACGGACTTGCGCGAGAACTCCGCGCGCGTGTAGCAGTGAACCTCCGCGGGCTCGCCCATCTCGAGGGCGTCCCAAAGCGAACCCGCCGTGTAGACGCGCTCCAGCCAGGGGACCTGGTCGTAGGCGTCAGAGACCAGTACCACGACGTACTCAGGTCCGCGTTCGCGTTGCGGTGGCGCGCCGCGCTCGTCGGCCAGGACCGCGCCGCCCAGAAAGGCGGCCTCCAGGCGCCAGCGGTCCTGGACCCTGGCGATGTAACGGCGCAGCTCTCCCCGGTTGAGTGCAACGGTGGCCTGCACGGGGCGATTGTCGTGCCTGGGGGAGGCGCGATCAAGGCCTTTCGCGCACCCCCAACATGGACCTAACCAAAGTGGCAGAGCGCTCAGCGGCGGCGTCGCCGCTGAGCGCGTGTCAGCTGAAGTCCGCGGCGGTGTGCGGTCCCACGCAGGCGACCGAGAAGTCTGCGGACACGCCCGCGGCGATCTCCCGCACCTCCTCGAAGGTGACCGCGTCAAGCTGGGTGATCACGGCGTCCGGATCGACCGGCTGACGATGCACGATCGCCTGGGTGGCGGCGGTCCGGGCAATCGCGTTGGTGTTCTCGAAGGCGATCGCACGTGCTCCCGCCGCGTACGCGCGAGCACGATCCACCTCCGCCTCCGTGGGTCCGTCGCTGCGCAGCTCACCGACGATCTCCGCCATCCGCCGGAAGGCCTCAACGCACTTGCCGCTCTCCAGCCCCGCGCTGAGCTGCAGGACCGGCACGTCCGCGTAGACGTGCGGGTAGGAGCTGACCGAATAACAGAGACCCCGCTGCTCACGGATCTCGTCGAACAGGCGCGAGCCCATCGAGCCGCCCAGCAGCGTGGAGTAGATCGTCAGCGCGGCGCGCTGGCGGGCGTCGGTCGGATCGATCGACGGCCTGTAGGACATCCGCAGATGCGACTGGTTTGAGTCGCGCTCTGTGACGAGCACCCGCGGGGCGTGTGCCGGGGCGGCCTCCCAGGGGGCCGCGGGCGGCGACGCCGAAAAACGTTCGAAGAGCTGCTCGAGCGGCGTGTCCTCGCCCAGCGCCTCGAGGTTCCCGACAGCGAACGCGGCGCCCCGCTCAGGCGACCACTGACGCTCCCGGAAGGCGACTATCCCGTCGCGGGTGAAGGTGCTGCTGAGATGCTCCTCGGGACCGAGCACAGGGCGTCCGAGCGGATGATCGCCAAACACCGCCTCGTCGATCAGGTGCTCGGCCACGGCCGATGGCTGGTCGTTGTAGCGCGCGATCTCCTGAACCACCACGCCGCGCTCCTTGTCCAGCTCCTCGGGATCGAGCGTCGGGCGGGCGACGAAATCAGTGAGCAGGTCCGCGGCCTCGATGCCCTTGGTCGAGCGCGCGGTGATGTGGAAGGCGACCAGATCATGGCTCGTGTAGGCGTTCAGCACGGCGCCATTGCGCTCCGCCGCCTCGTTGACGTCACGGTAGGTGCGGTACTTCTCCCCGCCCTTGAACACCAGGTGCTCCAGGAAGTGCGCCATCCCGTTCTCCTCGGGGCGCTCGGTGCGCGCGCCGGCGTCAAATGCGACCAGCAGAGTGACGGCACGGGTCCCGTCGATCGCGATGCGGTGCAACGGCATCCCGTTGCGCAGTACGGTGCTGCGGATCTCAGCCATGAGGCTCAACGGTAGCGGCGCCAAAGCTGAAGTTGCTCACGGCATTCTGAAACTTCGCCCTGACCCCCTCGACCTCCGGCGCGGACCTGAGTACGCTTGCGCAACTGCCTGCAAATCCCGTTGCACTGGACGAGCGGGCTACAGTGACCCAGGGGACGGCCGCTAAGGTGGACCGACCCAATGGCTCCGCAGAATCCAAACTCACGCACCCGCCGCAAACCCGCCCGCAGCAGCGCCGCCCGCACCCTCGCAAGGCCCGCACAGATGCCGACCCGCACCGCTTCACCGGCGTCCCCGAACGCCGTGATCGAATTCCGTGGCGTGTCGCTGCGCTATGACAACGGCCACGCCGGGCTGGACCAGGCGAGCTTCGCGATCGACCGCTCGGACTTCGTCTTCATGATCGGCTCCACCGGCTCCGGCAAGTCGACGGTGATGCGTCTGCTGATCAAGGAGCTGGAGCCGCACGAGGGCACGATCCGCGTGGCCGGACGCGACCTCTCGAGCATCCCGCGCCGGCAGGTGCCGTTCTACCGCCGCAACCTCGGCGTGGTCTTCCAGGACTTCAAGCTGCTGCCCAACCGCACCGTCTACGACAACGTCGCATACGCGCTGCAGGTGACCGGCCACTCGCGCCGGGAGATCCGTGAGAAGGTGCCGGACATCCTGCGCCTCACTGGGCTCTCGACCAAGCTGCACAACTACCCGGACCAGCTCTCCGGTGGCGAGCAGCAGCGCGTCTCGATCGCGCGCGCGTTCGTCAACCATCCGCCGCTGCTGCTCGCCGACGAGCCGACCGGCAACCTCGATCCTGAGACGAGCATCGACATCATGCGGCTGCTCTACCGAATCAACCGCACCGGTACCACGGTGCTGGTGGCAACCCACGACCATGCGATGGTCGACAAGATGCGTCGCCGCGTGCTCGAGATCTCACGCGGGCGTGTGGTCCGCGATGAGGCAGCGGGTCTCTACCAGCGCGACGAGTCAACCCGTGAGTTCGCGACGCGCATGCGCGCGACCGGAGAGCGTCCCGAGGGGGTCTGAGGATGCGTCCGAAGCTGAACTCGACCTTCAACTTCGGGTTCTTCCTGCGGGAGTCGCTGCGGGCGATGCGCCGCAACGCCGCCCCGAGCTTCGCGGCGCTTGCCGCGGTGACCGTCACGCTGATCGTCGTCGGGGTGTTCATCCCGATAGTGCAGGCGACGCGCAGCGCCGCCAACGGCGTGCGCGGGCGCGTGCTGGTCGACGTCTACATGAAGGACCGCGCCAACGCCCGAGCCGACGCGCGTGTGCTGGGCGAACTCAAGGCGCTGCCGAACGTCAAGAAGGTCGTGTTCGAGTCCAAGGCGCAGGCGCTGGCCCAGCAGCGCAGGCAGGATCCGGCGGCGTTCGCGCTGATCTCCGGAAACCCGCTGCCGGACACCTTCCACGTCTACCCGAACAACCCCAACAACGTGCTCGGCATCCGCGCCGCGATCATCGGGTCGGCCAAGCGCGGCGCGTCGCTCGACCGTGAGATCGCGAAGGTCTCAAACCAGACGCAGAACACGCAGAAGCTGCTCACCGTGACGCGCTTTGTGACGATCACCGCGGCGCTGCTGGCGGCGCTGCTGACGGTCGCCTCGGTGCTCTTGATCGGCAACACGATCAGGCTCTCGCTCTACGCCAGGCGGCGCGAGATCGAGGTGATGAAGCTGGTCGGCGCGACCGACTGGTTCATCCGCTGGCCGTTCGTGATCGAGGGCACGATCGTCGGCGCGGTGGGCGCGATCCTCGCGATCGTCGCGCTGGGCGTGGCCAAGGCGGTGCTGCTTGACCCGCTGGCCAACAACTGGACGCTGATCGCCGCGCCGCACACGATCAACTTCGTGGCGCTGGTGCTGGTCCTGGTGCTGGCGGGGATCGTGGTCTCGGCGCTCGGCTCCGGACTCTCGCTGCGTCGCTTCCTGCGGGTGTGAGCAACCCCGTCTGGCCGTGAGCGCACCGCGAGTGCGTGAGCGCCCAACGCTGTGGGTACCCTGAGGCGCATGTCCAAACGCGTCCGCACGAGCCTCGCCGCGGTGGTAGCGCTGGCCGTCGGGTTGTGGTTCGGAGGGCATCCCAGCTGGCTTCCCGGGCCGCTGCGCAGCGTGTTCGTCTCGCAGAGCTCAAGCCAGCAGCTGCTTGACCAGGTGACGAACCTGATCTCTGCCAACTACTACCGCACGGTCAACGGGACCAAGCTGGAGCGCATCGCCGTCAACCAGGGACTGGCAGCCGCCGTGCAGACGCTCGGGGATCCGTACTCGCACTACTACCCGCCGGCTGAGTACCGCTCCTTCCAGAACGCGATCACGCCGCAGGTGGCGGGCATCGGTGTCGACGTCTCGACATCCGAGGTTGATGGCGGTACGCAGATCCTCGAGGTGTTTCAGGGCTCGCCCGCAGCCCGCGCGGGGTTGCAGCGCGGTGACGTGATCATCGCTGTCAACGGGCGTTCGCTGAAGGGCCTGAGCGTGAACCGCAGTGGCGCCCTGATCCGCGGGCACGCGGGCACCAGGGTGCGGCTGACGATCAGGCGCGGGCATCGCACCTTCCAGCGAACGCTGACGCGCGCCGAGGTGTTCGTCCCGGTGGCAGCATCAAAGCTGCTCTCCTACCGTGGCCGCAAGCTCGGCTACCTGGAGTTCACCCAGTTCGCGCAGAACTCCGCGGCGGAGCTGCGCACCCAGGTCAGGAGGATGCTGAAGGCCGGCGCGCAGGGACTGGTCCTCGACCTGCGTGACAACCCCGGCGGCCTGGTGCAGCAGGCGATCGGGGTGGCCAGCATCTTCATCCCCAGCGGCACGATCGTCACCACCCGCGGACGCAACCAGCCGACGGTCGCCTACAGCGCGCTGGGCGACGCGCTGGCGCCGAAGATCCCGCTGGTGGTGCTGGTCGACCGCGGCACCGCCTCCTCCGCGGAGATCGTCACCGGTGCGCTCAAGGACCACCACCGCGCGCTGGTGATCGGTACCGACACCTACGGCAAGGGCGTCTTCCAGCAGATCCAGCAGGTCACCGGCGGCGGTGCCCTGGAGATCACGGTCGGGGAGTACTTCACCCCCAACGGTCAGAACCTGGGCGCCGGCGGCGTCAAGGAGGGACGCGGGATCACCCCCAACATCTACGTCTACGACAACCCGCAGAGCCCCGGGCGCAAGGCCCTGGATGTCGCAGAGAAGACGCTCTACCACGAGCTCGGCTAGCGGCCCCGGCGGCGCGCGGGAGCCGGCGCCGGGAGCGACGACGGCCCGCGTGGCCGTCGTCGAGAAGCGCGGCAAGTTCCTGGTCGCCGAGCCGTTCTTCGGCCCCGGGCCGCGGCTGGCGCTGAGCCGCGACAGCCGTTACGGCGCCGGTGACCTGGTGCTCGTCGCGCCCGGGGTGTCGGGACGCAACGGGCGCGGTTCACGCGCGCGGGTGCTGCGGCGGATCGGTCGCCCTGACCTGGCTCGTGACGTGATCGAGGCGCTGATGCTCGACCGCGGCCTGGCCCGCAGCTTCGAGGGGCCGGTGGCGCGCGCCGCCGCGGAGGTCTCACAGCGCGCGATCGAGCTGGGTGCCGGACGCCGCGACCTGCGCGGGCTGGCGACGTTCACCATCGACCCGTCCAGCGCCCGCGACTTTGACGACGCGATCTCTGCGCAGCCGGCGCCGGGCGGCGGCTGGGCGGTGTGGGTGCACATCGCCGACGTCAGCGCCTACGTGACGCCCCGGGACGCGCTGGACCGCGAGGCCTACGCGCGCTCGACCTCCATCTACGTGCCGGGTGCGGTCGAGCCGATGCTGCCGCACGAGCTCTCCAACGGAGCCTGCTCCCTGGTTCCCGACGAGGATCGGCTGGCGGTCACCGTGGAGATGCTGATCCGCGGCTCAGAGGTGGTCAGCGCCTCATTTCACCGCTCGCTGATCCGCTCCCAGCGGCGGCTCACCTATGAGCAGGTCGACGAGATTTTTGCCGGGCGCGCCCGGGCGCAGGGGGAGTGGGGAGCCGGCTTGGAGAGCGCCCGTGCAGCGGCACGGGCGCTTGAGCAGCGGCGTTCAGCCGGTGCCGCGCTGGTGCTCGAGTCCTCAGAGCCGGAGTTTGAGTTCGACCGTCCCGGCAACGTGGTCGCGGTCAGGCCGGTGGCGCAGACCGAGTCTCACCGGCTGATCGAGCACCTGATGATCGCCGCCAATGAGCAGGTCGCGCGCTTCCTGCTGGAGCACCGGATCCCGACGCTCTACCGGGTGCACGAGCGTCCCGACGCACAGGCGGTGGAGCGGATGATCGATCAGCTGGCATCGCTCGGGGTGCCCACGCCACCGGTGCCGGGCGGGGCGCTGACGACCCAGCAGGCCGCCGACGTGGCGGGCGCCGCCTCACGGATGGTCGCGGACTGGATCGCGGCGCGCGGCGGCCGCGGGGCGCGGGCGCTCAACCGGATCGTGCTGCGCTCGCTCAAGCAGGCCTACTACGACGATCACAATCGCGGTCACTCGGGCCTGCAGCTGGCCAGCTACTGCCACTTCACCTCACCGATCCGCCGCTACCCGGACCTGATCTGCCATCGCGCGCTGCTCTCCGCGGTCTGGGGAGATGCCCCCGCTCCCGACTCGCGATGGGTCGCCGGAGCCGGGCCGCACACCTCAGCGCGTGAGCGCTACGCGATGACGATCGAGCGTGACGCGGATGATGTCGCGCGCTGCTTCCTGCTCGAGCACCAGCTGCGCACCGGCACCGCGCCGGCGGTGGCGGGCAAGGGGCGTGAGGCGGTCTTTGAGGGTGAGATCGTCGGCGTGATCGGAGCGGGGGCGTTCGTCGCGTTCGGAGCGGACCGTGAGTTCGAGGGGCTCTTGCCGGTGCGCCTGCTGCACGACGACTGGTGGGAGCTCAATGAGCACGGGACGATGCTGGTCGGGACGCGCAACGGCGGGGCGCTGCGGCTCGGTGACGGCGTGCGGGTGCGGGTTGAGCGGATCGACGCCCCCCGCGGTCGGATCGATCTGGTGCCAGCCGCCGGTCGCGACTGAGCGCGCGTGGCGCCGGCCCGCGCGGCAGCCGCGCGGGAGGCTCGCGGGACGCCGGAGGCTCGCGGGACGCC
>JAJZDA010000125.1 GCA_021851525.1 Actinomycetes bacterium
ACCGGCAGCCGAGCCCGCTGCGGCGGCTGCCGAGCCCGCTGCGGCGGCGGATCCCGCACCGGAGGCTGAGCCCGCACCGGCACCGGCAGCCGAGGCTGCCGCGCAGGGCGAGCAACCCGCTACTGAAACCACCGAGGAGAACTGAAAGTGAGCGAAATCTCCGCTCAGATGGTGAAGTCCCTGCGCGACCGCACAGGGGCGGCGATGATGGCGTGCAAGAACGCGCTCAAGGAGGCCGAGGGCGACATCGAGCGCGCCGTCGAGCTGCTGCGCGCCCGCGGCGAAGCACAGGCCGCCAAGCGCTCCGGCAACGACGCCACCGAGGGCACCGTGCAGACCTACGTGCACTCCAACGGCAAGATCGGGGTTCTGGTGGAGGTCGACTGTGAGACCGACTTCGTGGCGCGCAACGACGCGTTTGTGGCCTTCGCGAAGGATCTGGCGCTGCACATCGCGGCAGCCGCGCCGGTCGCGGTCAGTGACGACGAGGTTCCCGCCGAGGAGCGCGAGCGTGAGGTGCGGATCGCCACCGAGAAGGCCGCCGACCGCCCGGAGAACGTGCGCGAGAAGATCGTCGAGGGCTCCGTCAACAAGTGGCTGGACGACGTGGTGCTGCTACGCCAGAAGCACGTCAACGAGGACAAGTACGGCGGCAAGACGATCGAGGACATCCGCGCGAAGCTGGCTTCGGACACCGGCGAGAACGTCGTGATCCGGCGCTTCGCACGGTTCCAGGTCGGCGACTGACGCGGACGCGTGAGCACGCCCACCGACCAGTCCGAGCAGCACGTGGCACCCGCCTTCGGGCGGGTGCTGCTGAAGCTCTCCGGCGAAGCGTTGATGGGCGAGCGTGAGTACGGCACCGATCCGGAGCGCGTGCTCGCGATCGCGCAGGAGATCGCGACCGTGCACCGCCGCGGGGTAGAGGTAGCGATCGTCGTCGGCGGGGGCAACATCTACCGCGGGATGGCGGCGGCGGCGAAGGGCATGGACCGCGCCACCGGCGACTACATGGGGATGCTGGCGACCGTGCTCAACGCGCTCGCGCTGCAGGACGCGCTGGAGAAGGGCGAGGTGCCCACGCGCGTGCAGTCGGCGCTGACCATCTCAGAGGTGGCCGAGCCCTACATCCGCCGCCGCGCGGTGCGCCACCTGGAGAAGGGGCGTGTGGTGATCTTCGCCGCCGGCACCGGCAACCCGTTCTTCACCACCGACACCGCCGCGGCGCTGCGGGCCGCGGAGGTTCACGCCGAGGTGATCCTGATGGCCAAGCACGGGATCGAGGGGGTCTACACCGCCGACCCGGCGAAGCACCCGGATGCGCAGTTCATTCCCGAGATCACGCACCGGGAGGCGCTGACCCGGGGATTGCAGGTGATGGACGCCACAGCCTTCGCGCTGTGCATGGACAACAACCTTCCGATCGTCGTGTTCAACATGGCGGACGGGCGCAACATCAACCGGATAGTGTCCGGTGAACGAGTGGGAACTCTGGTGAGAACATGAGTGAAGACCAAGACCTAGTTGCCGGGCTGCTGGAGGACGCGCGCGAGCGGATGCACAAATGCGTCGAGTCGGCGCGCCACGAGTTCAGCACGGTCCGCACCGGTCGCGCCAACCCCGCGCTGCTGGACCGCGTCAGCGTCGACTACTACGGCTCACCCACGCCGCTGCGCCAGCTCGCCACGATCAGCGCCCCCGAGGCCCGGTTGCTCTCCATCCAGCCCTACGACAAGAGCTCGATCAAGGTGATCGAGAAGGCGATTCTCGAGTCCGACGTCGGCCTGACGCCCTCCAATGACGGCGTGGTGGTGCGACTGGTGCTGCCCGAGCTGACCGAGGAGCGACGCCGCGAGCTGGTCAAGGTCGTGCGCCACCTGGCCGAGGACGGCCGTGTCGCGATCCGCAACGTGCGCCGTGACGTGATGCACGATCTGCGCGAGCTCAAGGAGGGCGGCGACATCGGCGCCGACGACGAGCATCGCGCTGAGGGCGAGCTGCAGAAGGTCACGGACGCTCGCGTGAGCGAACTTGACGAGCTGCTGAAGGCCAAGGAAGAAGAGATCCTCGAGGTCTGACGTGAGCGCGAGCGCTCCGTCCACGGACGAGATCGACGGTCCCCGCTACGTCGCGATCATCACCGACGGCAACGGCCGCTGGGCCAAGGCCCGCGGGCTGCCGGCGATCAGGGGGCACGAGGCCGGGGCGGACGTGGTCAAGGCCCGGCTCAGGGACGCCGTGCGCCTCGGCGTCAAGGAGCTGACCGTCTACTCGTTCTCGACCGAGAACTGGCGCAGGTCCAAGGCCGAGGTCAGCGGGCTGATGCGGATGTTCGCGCGGCGGATCGACGCCGAGACCCCGGAGCTGAAGGCCGAGGGGGTGCGGATGCGCTTCATCGGGCGGCGCGAGCCACCGGTCTCCAAGCGGCTGATCGAGAAGATGCTGTGGGCCGAGGCGCAGACCGCGGACAACGACCGGATCACGCTGTTCGTGGCGTTCAACTACGGTGGCCGTGCGGAGATCATCGACGCCGCCCGCCGCTTTCAGGGTGAGACCGAGGAGGAGTTTAGGGCGCTGCTCTACGCCCCCGAGATGCATGATCCGGACCTGATCATCCGGACCAGCGGTGAGCAGCGGCTCTCCAACTACCTGATGTGGCAGTCCGCATACTCGGAGCTGGTCTTCAGGGAAGAGCTCTGGCCCGACTTCGGCGAGCAGGCCTTTCGCGAGAGCCTCGAGGAGTACGCCCGGCGCCAGCGACGCTTCGGTGGCCGCTGATGCCACAGGCGCGCCGTCCCAGCTCGCAGCGCCAGCCGCAGCGCTCCGCGGGCCGCGGTAAGCCGCCCGCGCGCGCTGAGGCGGGCGGCGAGAGCCGCGCGCGCGGCGGCTCGGATCTGATGGCGCGCATCGTCGTGGCCGTTCCGGCCGCGGTGGTGGCCATCGCGTTCGTGGATGTCGGCGGAACCGCCTGGGCGGTCGTGGTCGCGCTGCTGGGCGTGGCCTGCCTGACCGAGCTGTACTCGCTGCTGGAGGAGTGGCGGCCGATCAGCATCGTCGGCTTCCTCGCGGTCGCCGGCATGTGCCTCGCGGCCCGCTACGGGCAGCTGCGCGACGTGATCGCGGTGGCGGTCGCGACGCTGCCGCTCGTGTTCCTCGGGATCGTCGTGCGCGGCGAGAGCCGCGGTGCCACGCTCTCGATCGCCGGCACACTGCTCGGGGTGGTCTGGATCGGCTTCGCGTTCGCGCACGCGGTGCTGCTGCGCGAGACCTTCTATGGCAAGGGCCTGGTGATCGACGTGCTGGTCGGAACGTTCGCCTCCGACACCTTCGCGTACTTCGGTGGGCGGGTGTTCGGGCGCCACGCGCTGGCCCCCGGGATCTCACCCAAGAAGACCTGGGAGGGGCTGGGGCTGGGTGTGATCGGCGCGATCCTCGCGGTCTTCATCGCCGGCGCCTTCCAGCCATGGCTGCCGCATGGGACGGCGCTGCTGATCGGGGCGGAGATCGCGATCCTCGGGCCGATCGGCGACCTCTTTGAGTCGCTGGTCAAGCGCGACGCGGGCGCCAAGGACGCCGGGCGCCTGTTCGGCGCCCACGGTGGCGCGCTCGACCGCCTCGACGCGGTCAGCTTCACGATCGTCGCCGCCTACTACATCGCCCTCACCATCCCGCACCCGTGATGCCGCGAAGGCTGCTGATCCTCGGCTCAACCGGCTCCATCGGCGTGCAGGCGCTGGACGTGGTGGCGCGCAGCGGCGGGGAGCTGGAGCTGGTCGGGCTGAGCGCGGCGCGGGGCTGGGAGGCGCTGCTGGCCCAGGCAGAGGCTCACGGCGTGCGGCGGGTCGCGCTGGCGGACCCCCAGGCCGCCGCCAGCGCGGCGGCGGCCTGGGACGGTGAGGTGCTCAGCGGCCCGGACGGGATCGTCGAGCTGATCACCAGCAGCGACTGCGAGCTCGTGCTGAACGCGATCGTCGGCTCAGCCGGGCTGCTTGCCACGGTGGCGACCGTCGGCGAGGGCATCGACCTGGCACTGGCCAACAAGGAGTCGCTGGTCGTCGGCGGGGAGCTGGTCAACCAGCTGGCGCAGGCGACAGGCGCGCAGATCCTGCCGGTTGACTCCGAGCACTCCGCGCTGCACCAGCTGATCGCCGCAGAGGCCCCGGGCACCGTGCAACGGCTCGTGCTGACCGCCTCCGGAGGTCCGTTTCGGGGACGCAGCGCCGCGCAGCTGGCCGGTGTCACAGTCGAGCAGGCGCTGGCTCACCCAACCTGGGCGATGGGCGGCAAGATCACGATCGACTCGGCGACGCTGATGAACAAGGGCCTCGAGGTGATCGAGGCGCACCAGCTGTTCGGCACGCCGTTTGAGCAGATCGACGTGGTGGTGCACCCGCAGTCGATCATCCACAGCCTGATCCAGCTCTGTGACGGGGCGACGCTCGCCCACCTCGGCTACCCGGACATGCGCGTGCCGATCGCCTACGCACTGCATCACCCGCATCGCGTCGAGCTGCCGGTGCGGGCGCTTGATCTGGTGGCGCTCGGCGCGCTGACCTTCGAGGCGCCCGACAGCGAGACCTTCGCCTGCCTGCGGCTCGCGCGTGAGGCGGGGATCGCCGGCGGAACCGCGCCCTGCACGCTGAACGCAGCCAACGAGGTGGCGGTGCACGCGTTCCTCTCAGGGGAGCTGGAGTTCACCGGGATCGCCGAGGTGATCGAGCAGGCGCTGGCGGCGCTGCCGGCGCGCCCGGTGCACTCGTTCGCGAACCTCACGACCGCGGACACAGAGGCCCGCGCGCTCACCGCGGAGCTGATCCAGGCGCGCGGCTGAGCGCCGCCCACCGTCCTAAGCAGCTCTTAGGAAACCCCTGTCACACTTGCGTCGATGTCCTACGCACTGGCGTTCATCGGTTTCGCGCTGCTGATCGTGCTGCACGAGGCCGGGCACTTCGTCGCCGCCAAGGCCGTGGGCATGCGCGTCGAGCGCTTCTCGCTGTTCTTCGGCCCGATGTGGCTGAAGCGCACGGTCGGTGAGACCACCTACGGGGTTGGCGTGATCCCGCTCGGGGGCTACGTGAAGATCACCGGCATGACCTCGGGCGAGGTCTATGAGACACCGGAGATAGAGGCGCGCGCCTACATGAACCAGCCCGTCTGGAAGCGGATCGTGGTGATCACCGCGGGGCCGGTGGTCAACATCGCGCTGGCCTTCGTGCTCGCCTGGACGTTCTTCGTCAGCAGCCAGACGCACGTGGTCGGCACCACGCCGACGATCGCTTACGTGGAGCCGCACAGCGTCGCCGCCACGGCGCTGAAGCCGGGGGATGTGCTGGTCTCCGTAGACGGCGTGAAGGGCAGCGCCGCGGCGATGCACGCGCAGATCCGTTCGCACACCTGCCGCAGCGACGCGCAGGTCAACGGCTGTACGGCGGCCAGCGCGGCGACGGTGGTGGTAGATCGCGCCGGCAGACTGCACACCTACCATCTGCGGCCCCGCTACAGCAGCGCCGCGCACGAGCCGCTGCTCGGCTTCATCTTCCTCTCCAAGGTGGCGCACGACAGCGCCGGCTACGCGGTGGGCGCGAGCGTCTCCGGGCTGTGGCGCGTGACCAAGGCAACGGTCTCCGACATCGCCCAGATCTTCAAACCGAAGGTGCGCCAGCAGCTCAGCGGGATTGTCGGCGCCTATCGCGTGACCCAGCAGTCGTTCGCCACCAGCACGGCCGACGCGCTGGAGGTGCTGGCGCTGATCTCGCTCTCGCTCGGCGTGCTCAACCTGATGCCGTTCCTGCCGCTGGACGGCGGCCACATCTTCTGGGCGATCGTCGAGAAGCTGCGCGGCAAGCGCGTGCCGTTCGTGGTGATGGAACGCGCCGGCCTGGTCGGCGTGGCGCTGATCCTGATGCTGTTCGCGATCGGCCTCAGCAACGACCTCTCTTCGCACGCAGCCAGCCTCAGCTCGCATTAGGCCGCTGTCCGGCCTGACCGTCGCCGCGCGCGGCGCGCAGAGAGCTCCACAGCAGCTCAACCGGATGGTGCACGGGAAGCGGGCTGCCCTGCGCCTCCAGCGCCGCGCTGAGCGCCCGCAGGCAGGCGTGATCACTGGTCAGGACCAGGTCCGCGCCGCTGGACAGCACCGCCGCCGCCTGGCGGGCGGCGAGCTGCGCGGCGGCTCGTGCTGAGCCCTGGGCGTAGCCCGCGGTCGCGCCGCAGCAGGCGCCCACCTCAGCAGGCAGGTCGATCAACGTGAGGCCCGGGATGCGCGCCAGCAGCTCACGCGGCGCCTGCGCGACGTGCTGCGCGTGGCGCAGCTGGCAGGCCTCGTGATAGGCGACGCGCAGCGCGATCGGCGCCAGCGGCGCCCGCTGCGGGTGGCGCGCAAGCAGCTCACTGACATCGACCACGAGCGCCGCGAAGGCGCGTGCCTGGGGGGTGCCGAGCAGCTCACCGTAATGCTTCATCGTCGCCCCGCAGCCGCCGGTGTTGACCACCACCTGATCCACCCCGCCGACCGCGCTGAAGGCGTCGAGCGTCGCCTGCGCGTGCCGGGCGGCGGCCCGCAGGCCGCCGCCGTGACGATCGATCGAGCCGCAGCAATCGGGTCTCGCAGGGGCGATCACCTCAAAGCCCTCGGCCGCCAGCACCCCGAGCGTCGCCAGGTGGATGCGGCTGTGCGCCGCGCGCTCGGTGCAGCCGAGCAACAGCCCGACGCGCGCGCGCAGCTCGCCCTGCGCGGGCGTGAAGTGCGGGATCAGCGCCCCGTCCGCGAGTGAGCGCAGGCGGCCGCTGCGGGTGTGCGCCGCCACCAGCAGCCGACGGCGCACGCGCGCGGCGGCGGGGAGCTGGCGCTGCGCGGCGATCGCGACGCGCGCGGACTGCAGCAGCACGTCGTAGCGCACATCCTCCGGGCAGGCCTCCAGGCAGGCCATGCAGCCGACGCACGTGTCGAGATGGGAGACCGCCGGCTCCGAGAGCGAGCCGCCGGTGCTGATCGCGTCCTCGAGCAGCACGATGCGTCCGCGGGGGGAGTCGGGCTCCTCGCCCCACAGCGTGTAGGTGGGGCAGCTCTCCAGGCACAGCCCGCAGTGCGTGCAGGCGGAGGCCAGCGCGCGCGCCTCGCGCAGATCGAAGTCAGCGGGGCCGCGGACCGGTTCCAGAGCGTCACTCATCGCTCAGACACCTCCCACGAAGAGGCCCGGGTTGCAGACGCCGGCGGGATCGTAGGCGCGCTTGAGCTCGCGCATCAGCTCGAGCTCGGGGCCGGCGGGGATGCCCCACGGGTCCACCGCGCCACGCGCGCTCTGGGGCAGGTCCAGGACCTGAGCCCCGCTGCCCGGTGGCAGCGCCGCGCGCACGGTCGCGATCTGGTTGACGTTGAGCGTCATGAAGCTGACGCCCAGGGCGGCGCGGCCGACGAGACTCGCGCCCACCCGCTCAGCCAGCGCCAGCACCAGGTCGAGCTCTGAGCGCAGGGTTTGAATGCGCAGCACGGCGCGGTCCTGGGAGCGTTGGCCGGCGCGCTGGCGCGCCCACAGCGCAACGTCGTCGACGCGCACCGCTGTCGCGTTCAGGCCCGCGGCCAGCATCGCGTCCGCCACCTCCGTGGCCTGCGCCTCGGCGCGCTCGCCGGCGAGCTGCGCCAGCAGCCCGCCGCGGCCCTCGCGCCATGCCACATCGAGCGCCTGCAGCTGCGTGAAGCGCCGCGTGAGCAGGATCGCCACCTCACGCAGCAGCTTCGCGTCGGCGCTGGAGCCCAGCGCGGTGGCCGTGATCGTCGGCAGCGGTGCGAGCCGGACATCGACCGAGAGCAGCACCCCGAGCGTGCCGAAAGAGCCGATCGCGAGCCGTGTCAGCTCCGGGCCGGCCGCGTCGCCCTGGCCCTCGCCACCGCTGCGCACCACGGTGCCGTCGCTGAGCGCCAGCGTGACACCCAGCAGCTGGTCCACGGGCGGCCCGTAGTGGTGGGCCAGAGGCCCGCTGTCAGCGGTGGCCAGCACGCCACCGAGGGTCGCGGCCGGCTGCTGGCCGAGACCGAGCTGCGGGTCGATCGCAAGCATCAGGCCGTGGCGCGCCAGCTGCACCTGGGCGGCGGCCAGCGGCGTGCCCGCCCCGATCGTCGCCGTCTGTGAGCGCTCGTGGATCACGACCCGCGTCAGCTGCTCGGTGCTCAGGCGCAGCGCCGAGGCTTGCACGGGTGAGCCCCAGCCGAGCTTGGTCGCGCCGCCGACGATCCGCACCGGCCGCTGCTGCGCCGCGGCGCCGGCCAGCGCCGCCGCCGCCTCGCTGATGCTGCGCGGCGTGACCACGCCGCTCACCGCAGCGGCTCCACCTGCAGCGTCAGCGCCACGGCGATGCCGCGGCGCCCGCCGCTGCCGCTGAACACACCGGTGAGGTCATAGCCGGGCATTCGGCGGTCGGCGCGCAGCAGCGCGCCGGCGTTGGTGACCAGTTCCACGCCCAGCAGCAGCGGCGCGAACGCCCCGCGGGCAACCGCCCCGCCGACGGTGCCCGCGCTCAACCGCGGGAAGCTGTGGCTCGGCGCGACGGCCCGCGCGATCGCGGCGCTGCTCACGCCCGGCTCGACGGTGACGCGGTCATCATCAAGCTCGAGTGAGAGCACGCGGCGCATGCGCGCCAGCCCGATCAGCATTGCCCCGGCACGCGGCAGCGCGCCGCCGCCGGTGCTGGTCCCGGCGCCGCGCACGGTCCAGGGCACGCCGGCCTGTGCACAGGCGCTGACCACCCCGATCACCTCCCCGCGGTCGGCCGGCAGCGCGACCGCCAGGGGCAGGGGCCCGTCACGCCGGGCGCCGTCTGAGCGGTAGGTCGAAAGCAGCACCGGGTCGGTCAGCACGTGCTCGGCGCCACACACCAGTCGCGCCCGCTCGATCAGTTCCGCGCCAGCCTGCATCGCGCAAGTTTCGCGGATCAGGCACTCTCTAGACTGAACGGCAATGGCTTCCAAGAACCAGATACACGTGGGCGGTGTGCCGGTCGGCGGCGGAGCCGACGTGGTGGTGCAGACGATGACCAAGACGGAGACCGCGGACGTGCAGGCGACGCTCGCGCAGATCCGCCGTGTGGCTGACGCCGGGGCTGACCTCGTGCGCTGCGCCGTGCCTCGCGATGAGGACGCGCAGGCGCTGAGGACGATCGTTCGCGAGTCCCCGATCCCGGTGATCGCAGACATCCACTTCAACCACACGCTCGCGCTCAAGGCGCTCGACGCCGGTGCGCACTGCATTCGCCTCAATCCCGGCAACATCGGCGGGCCGGACAAGGTGGCGGAGGTGGTCGCCCGCGCCAAGCAGCTGGGCACGCCGCTGCGCATCGGGGTCAACTCCGGATCGCTGCCCAAGCATCTGCGGGATCTCGAGTTCGACAATCCGGTGGAGGCGCTGGTGACCGCGGCTGTGGAGTTCGTGGAGCTGATGGAGCGCCTCGACTTCACCAACTTCAAGGTCTCGATGAAGTCGACGAGCGTTCCCAACACGATCGCGTCCAACCGCATGCTGGCGCAGCGGATCCCCTATCCGCTGCATCTCGGGGTCACCGAGGCCGGAACCAAGTGGTCGGGCTCCCTGAAGTCCGCTGTCGGCCTGGGAACGCTGCTGGCCGACGGGATCGGCGACACGATCCGGATCTCACTCTCCACCTTCCATGCGGAGGAGGAGGTGAAGGTCGCCTGGGAGATCCTCAAGGCGCTGAAGCTCAGGCGCCGCGGCCCGGTGCTGATCGCATGCCCGACCTGCGGGCGGCTGCAGTTCGACATGGACACCGTGGTGGTCGAGGTCGAGAAGCGCCTGGAGGCGTACGACGAGCCGATCGAGGTCTCGGTGCTGGGCTGTGGCGTGAACGGCATCGGTGAGGCGCGGCACGCGGACTTCGGGATCGCGGGGGCCAAGGACATGGGCGTGATCTACGCGAAGGGCGAGATGATCCGCAAGGTGCCCACGGCCGAGCTGGTGGACCGGCTGTTCGAGGAGATCGACCGCTACTACGCCTCCGGCAAGCGGGTCATGCGTGATGACGCGAGCGTCGCCGAGGCGGCGCAGTGGCTGGCGGAGAACGAGGATGTCTCGGCGATGACGCCGGAGCGCCTGGCGATGCTCGAGGCGGAGGCGGCCAAGGAGCCGGAGGCCGCCGAGCGCCTCGACGAGGCGCTCTCCCCGGTCGCCGGCAGGCGCTTCAAGCGCGAGTAGCGGCCGCCCCCGACCAGGTTCCTGTGTGAGGTGCCGGCTGGGGGTTGGGGGGCGCGGGCGGCCGGGGGTGGGGCAGGGGGGGGGCGGTGCGCTG
>JAJZDA010000126.1 GCA_021851525.1 Actinomycetes bacterium
CCGGCCGCGGTCGCGGCGCCGGCGCTGCTGCCCGCCGCGCCCGTGACCGAGCCCGCGCCCGGTGCGGTGGGGTGTGCGCGCTCGTGGCGCACGATGTGGATCGTGCGGCGGATCACCACGGTGCGCACCTCGACCGCGGCGTTGCTCTGGGCGGGCCTTGACGCCGGCTGCCGGCTCGGGTCGATCGCGTAGATCACGCCGCCCGCCGCGATCAGGGCTGCTAGCGCGCCGGCGACTCTTGAGTGCTTGCTCTGCATGGTGGCCTCGTGGTCGGTCTGGGAGGGCTTGGCGCCAATGTGCACACCGCCGCTCAAGAGCCCGGGAAAGCCGCGGTAAAGAGTTGGCAAAACTCACCGTTTCCTTACCGTGGGCCAGCCGATCGCTTACCTGCGACCAGCAGGCTGCAGGCCATGAGCAATCGAGCAAACGGTCGTCGCGGCGCGGACGACGGGATCGTGATCGCCGGCGGCGGTCTGGCGGCGCAACGCTGTGCTGAGACCCTGCGCCGCTGCGGCGGCGACGGGCCGATCCGGATCGTCGCCGCGGAGCCCCACCTCCCCTACGACAGGCCCCCGCTCTCCAAGGCGCTGCTGAGCGACGGCGGCGGACCGCCACAGCTGGCGTTCCGTGACAGCGAGTGGTACCGAGCCCAGGGCATAGAGCTGCTGCGCGGGGTGCAGGCGCGGCGGCTGCTGGGCGCCCAGCGGCGCCTGGAGACCTCCGCCGGGACGTTGCGTTACAGCCGGCTGCTGATCGCCACCGGCGGGCGCCCGCGCGCACTGGACCTGCTCAGCGGCTGCGACGGCGTCCTGACGCTGCGCAGCGTCGACGATGCGCTGGCACTGCGCGAGCGGCTGGTACCGGGGCTGCGACTGGCGATCATCGGCGCCGGGTTCATCGGGCTCGAGCTGGCCGCCAGCGCGCGTGCGCTGGGCACGGAGGTGACCGTGATAGAGGCCGCTGCGGCACCGCTTGCCGGCGTGCTCGGCGAGCGCATCGGGAAGTGGTTTCAGACGCTTCACCGTGAGCACGGTGTGACCATGCTGAGTGGGCGCACGCTCGCGCGGGTGCAGGCGGCCACGCCAGCGGGCCGCGGGGGCTGTGAGCTGCGGCTCTCCGACGGCACGAGCGTCGTCGCCGATCAGATCGTGGTCGCAGTGGGCACCGTCCCGGATGTCGAGTGGCTCGTGGACAGCGGCGTGCAGATCGACGGCGGGGTCTGCGTCGACCGCTGCGGGCGCAGCTCGCTGCCGGATGTCTTCGCCGCGGGCGATGCCGCCGCCACGCTCGATCCGCAGAGCGGGCGTCACCTGCCGGGCTCGCACTGGGAGGCGGCCGCGCGCCAGGCCACCGCGGCAGCGCGGCTGATGCTCGGCCTGGACGCGCCCGCGCCGCAGCCCGCGAGCTTCTGGACCGACCAGTACGGGCTGCGGATCCAGTACGTCGGGCGTGCCCGGCCGGGCGACTCGCTGACGCTCGATGGTGAGCCGCGCGAGCACAACTTCACCGCCACCTACACCCGGTCCGGTCGGGTCACCGCCGTGCTGCTGGTCGACCGGCCCCGGCAGCTACCCGCAGCACGGGCACTCCTACAGAAAGGCCAGCCATGACCTACACGGTCCAGATCGACACGCGCGCCTGCGCCGCTCACGGTGACTGCGTGGACACCGCCCCTGAGGTGTTCGCGCTGGACGACGTGGCAACGGTGATCGGCACCGGCCCCGACGAGCTGCTGCTCGCCGCGGCCGAAGCCTGTCCGAGCGCCGCGATCACGCTGATCGACGCCGGAACCGGTGAGCAGATCTACCCGTAGGCTCAGTCGTCGCGCGGCGAGCCGCTGCCCGCGCCGCCGCGACCGTCACCGGAATCCTCGCGCCTGCCGCCGTGAGTCGCGGTGGCGGGCGTGCGGACGCGACCGGTGCCGGTGCGCAGCGGCGTCGTGGTGCTCGGCGGCGTGGAAGTGAGCGCCCGCGTGCTCGAGCCGCCGCCGGCGCTGGGAACGGTCGCGCCAGGAACGGTCGCGCCAGGCACGGTCGCGCCCGGCACGCTAGCCCCCGGCACGGTCCGCTCGATCGTCACCGTGCGGGTGACCGTGACCGCGTCAGGCTCCGGCGCTGCGCGCCTGGCGGGGGCGCTCGGCGCGAGCCCCCGGACCGCCGCCACGGGTGCCGAGGAGAGGCCGATGTGCTGTCCGGCCAGCCGCATCACCGACCACGTCAGCGCGGCCGCCAGGACGATCCCCAGGAGCGCCATCAGGGCCCAGAGCGCGGCGCGTCCGCGCGTCACAGGCTCGGGTCCGGTAGCCGGTTCATCGCCTGCCCCGACAACCGGTCCGGTCGCCGGCCCATCGCCACATCCCGGTGGCACGCATGCTTCCCGTCACAGCCCAAGACGCTAGCCGTCGGCTGGTTAAGCGCCGGCAAAGTGCCCTCCCGCTGCGCCCCCTCCCGCTGCGCCCCCTCCCGTTGCTGTTCCTGCGCCCGTGAGCTGCGGCGCGGCGCCGCGCAGATCGACGGTCGCGCAGGTGCCGCCGCCCGCACGAGCCCCGAGCGTGACCTCGCCACCCCAGGCCCGCGCCAGCTCACGCGCGATCGGCAGTCCCAGCCCATGACCGGGCGGCCCGGCCCGCCCCGCGCTGCCGCGGCCGAAGCGTTTGAACACCAGCTCACGCTCGTCGGCGGAGATCCCCGGTCCACGGTCGCGCACCTCGATCCTGCCCGGGCCGGAGACGACGCTGACCGCACTCCCGTGCGGCGAGTAGTGCAACGCGTTCTCGATCAGTGCGTCCAGGGCGCGGTCGATGTCCTCACGCGCGACATGAACCTCACCGGGGGCGCCCTCCCGGCCGGCGGTCAGCGTGATCCCGCGGGCCCGCGCCTCCACCCGCCAGCGCGCGACCGCGGCCTCGGCGACGCCGTTGAGCTCGAGCGTCGTTCCGGCCACGCTGCGCTCACCCGCGCGGCTCAGCAGCAGCAGCTCACCGACGGTCTCCGCGAGCCGCTCCACCTCGGTCACCGCCTGCTGGAGCTCATGCCCTGCCGGGCTGTCCGCCGCCGTCAGCGCCCGCGCCTCCTCGAGCCGCAGGCGCAGCCCGGTGAGCGGCGTGCGCAGCTGATGTGAGGCGTCGGCGACGAAGTCCCGCTGGGCGCGCAGCAGCCTGCTGATGCGCTCCGCCATCTCGTTGAATGAGCCCGCCAGCGAGCGTTGCTCGACGCTGCCCTCGATGTTCGCGCGGGCGCTCAGGTCGCCCTGTGCGACCCGCCGCGCCACCTGCTCCAGGCGCCTCAGCGGGCGCCCGATCTGGCCTGAGAGCAGGCTGCCCACGAGCAGCCCGATCAGCAGCACGATGATCCCTATCACGACCAGCTCCAGCTCCACCCGGGCGACCGCGCGGCCGACCGCGCCGACGCTCTGGGTCACGCGGACCGCCCCGGCGGTGGTGCCGTTGTGGATGATCGGCACGGCGGTGGCGAGGATCTCCTCGCCGAGCGTGCGCGAGTAGCGCTGCACCTGGTCTGGCGAGCCGGCCAGCGCCCGGGCCAGCTCCGGGCGGCTCGCGTAGTTGCTGCCGACCTCCGCCGGGCCGGCGCTGTCGACCAGCACCTGGCCGCCGGCGTTGACGATCAGCACGCGCCCGTGAAGTGTCGTGGAGGCCGTCCTGGCCAGCAGGCTCAGCTGCGCGCGGTCGGGCAGGAAGTCAGTTGCCGCCGCGGCCACCAGGTCGGCCTGCGCGTGCGCCTGGGTGCGGACCTCGTCATTGATCCGGGTGCGCAGGCTGAGCGCCAGGGGCAGCCCGAAGGCGACAATCGCCAGCAGCAGCACGTAGGCGACGGCGGCCACCAGCCGCACCCTCAGCGTCATCGCGCCGCCCGCCCGCCGCCGACCAGCATGAAGCGGACACAGGTCATTGCGCCTGCGGCCCGTCGGCGACCAGCATGAACCCCACACCCCTGACGGTGCGCAGGTAGCGCGGTGCCTCGGGATCGTCGCCGAGCTTGCGGCGCAGCCAGCCGATGTGCACATCGAGCGTCTTGGTCGAGCCGAACCAGTTGACGTCCCAGACGTCTGACATCAGCACCTCCCGGCCAACCACCCGCCCGGCGTCACGCGCCAGGCGCAGCAGCAGGTCGAACTCCTTGCGCGTGAGCTCGAGCTCGACCTCGGCGCGCCAGGCCCGGCGGGCGCCGGCGTCGATCGTGAGATCCTGCACGCGCAGCTGCCGCTCCCCGCCCGTGGCCTCGCGGCGCCCGCGCCGCATCACCGCGCGGATCCGGGCGATCACCTCGTGCGGCGCGAACGGCTTGACCACGTAGTCGTCGGCTCCGAGCTCCAGCCCGACGACGCGATCTGTCACCGCGCCGCTGGCGGTCACCATGATGATCGGCACGTCGCACTCGGCACGGATCCGCCGGCAGACATCACGGCCATCCATGTCCGGCAGGCCGAGGTCGAGCAGCACCACGTCCGGGTCATGGGCGCTGACCAGCGTGATCGCCTCGGCGCCGGTGCCGGCAAGCTCGGTGCGGAAGCCGGCGCGTCGCAGCACCGCCATGAACGGCTCGGCGATCGACTGCTCGTCCTCGACCAGCAGCACCAGCAACCCGCCGTCGCCGGCGGCGCTCGAAGCCTCTGATCTGCCTGCGTGCATCACCCGGTCCAGGTCCGTGAGCCAACCGCGACTATCCGCGCTTGAGCCAACCGCGACTATCCGCGCGCCAGCCAACCGCAATTATCTGCGCGCCAGGTGAGAGCGCGGTTAGAAAGCGTTCAGAAGCGCGGCGCGCGCCGCGCCGTGCCGCGGCGCGCCCTCCCGCTCAGGCCTGGGGCCTGCCGCCGCCCGTGGCCCCGTAGGCGCTCACGTCCCAGCCGGCCAGCAGCTCCTCTGTCTGCTCGGGGCTGAGCGGCCTTGCGAAGAGGTAGCCCTGGCCGCTGTCGCAGCCCAGCTCGGTCAGCTGGCGCTGCTGCAGCTCCGTCTCAACTCCCTCAGCGACCACCTCCAGGCCGAGGCTGTGGGCCAGGGCGATGGTCGAGCGGACGATCGCGGCGTTGGTGGTGTCGTGACCCTCGCCCGGGGGGATGAAGCCGCGGTCGATCTTCAGTGCGCGCACCGGGAATTGGGCGAGCGCCACCAGTGAGGAGTAGCCGGTGCCGAAGTCATCGAGGTGCAGCCCCACGCCGCGCTCGCAGACCTCCTGGACGATCCGGCCGATGCGCTCCGGCTCGTGCATCAGCGTGCTCTCCGTGATCTCCAGCAACAGCGCCTGAGGTGGCGCCTCGCACTGCCTCAGGGCGGCGAGGATCTGGTCGGGAAGCGTCGGGTCGTCCAGCTGCTGGCGGGAGATGTTGACGCTCACCGAGACATCGTCGGCCACCAGGCCGCTGCGGCGCCAGCGCATCAGCGCGCCCAGCGCGGTGTTCAGCACCAGCCGGCCGAGTGGTGCGATCAGGCCGGACTCCTCGGCGATCGGGATGAACTCCGATGGCGACAGCGGCTCCCAGCCGGCGGGCCAGCGCGCCAGCGCCTCGAGACTGCGGATGCGGCCGCTGGCGAGGTCGACTATCGGCTGATAGTGCACCCGGATCAGCGACTGCTCCACGGCCTGGCGCAGCGCGCCCTCACGCGTCAGGCGGGTGAGCACGCGCCTGTGCATCGCCTGGTCAAAGACGGCGTGGGTCTCGCCGCCGCGTTGCTTGGCGTCATACATCGCAATGTCCGCGTTGCGCATCAGCTCGCCGGCTGTCATGTCGCTGGAGCTCACGCAGATGCCGATGCTCGCGCGGGCAAAGAGCTGGTGACCGGCCACCAGGAAAGGGCGCTCCAGGACCTCTGAGATCTGCTGCGCCTTGGCGCTCGCGTCGGCGCCTGAGCTCATCCCGTCGAGCAGCAGCGTGAACTCGTCGCCGCCGAGCCGCGCGATCGTGTCGCCCGGACGCAGGATCTCCGAGAGCCGCGCGGCTATCGCGATCAGCAGCTGGTCGCCGACCGTGTGGTTGAAGCTGTCGTTGATCAGCTTGAAGCGGTCGAGGTCGATGAACAGCACCGTGCAACCGGCCTGCGGGTCACGCTGGGAGCGCTGCAGGCTCTGTTCGAGGCGGTCCATCAGCAGCGTGCGGTTGGGCAGGCCGGTGAGCGGGTCGTGCAGCGCGTCGTAGCGCAGCCGTTCCTCCGCCGCACGCCGCTTGGTGATGTCGGCGATCGAGCCGGCGATCCGCGTCGGCGTGCCGTGGTGGTCGCGCATCGCCAGACCCCGGCAGAGCACCCACAGCCAGCTCTGGTCGGCGTGGCGCATGCGGCACTCCACCTCCAGGTGCTCGCTCTCGCCGGCCAGGTGCGCATCGATCGCGGACCTCAGCCGGTGCACGTCGTCCGGGTGCACCAGCTCAAACCAGCAGTCCGGCTGCTGCTCCTCCTCGCGCGGCTGGTCGAGCCCGAGGATCGCGTGCCAGCGATGCGACAGGTGGATGCGGCCGCTGGCCAGATCCCAGTCCCAGATCCCGTCGTTGGCGGCGCGAGTGGCCAGCGCGTAGCGCTCCTCGGTGCGCGCCAGCGCACGCAGCGCGCCGTGGTGGGAGATCGCGTAGCGGATCGCGCGTTCCAGGCCGGTGGCGTCCAGCGCCTGCTTGGTGACGTAGTCCGCCACCCCCAGGGCGCTGGCCTCCAGGTCGATCTCATAGTCGTCCTGCCCGGTCAGCAGGATCACCGGCGCCCGCGGACCGCTGCCGAACGCCTCGCGCACCAGCTCCAGCCCGGTGCGCTGGCCGAGCCGATAGTCGATCAGGTAGGCGTCGTGGCGGCGGCTGCGGATCTGCTCCAGGCCCTCCGCGTAGGCCGCGCACCAGTCGAGCGCGAAGCGCATCCGGTTCTGGGCCGCCAGCAGGTCACGGGTGATTAGGTAGTCGTCCTCATCGTCCTCGACCAGCAGCAGCCGCAGCACCTCATTCATATTCGCCCTCCGCGCGCGGCAGGGCGACTATCTGCAGCCAATAGGTGCCCCACTTGCCCATCACGTCGACCAGCGAGGCGAACGTCACCGGCTTGGTGATGAACGAGTTCACGCCCAGGTCATATGAGCGCACCACGTCCTCCTCATCGCTGGAGGTCGTGAGCACCACGACCGGGATCTTGCGCAGGCGCTCATCTGACTTGATCGCCGCCAGCGCCTCGCGCCCGTCCATCTTCGGCATGTTGAGGTCGAGCAGGATGATCCCGGGCTCCGGATGCTCGCCCGCGCGCTGCGCGTAGCTGCCCTCGCCGCGCAGGTAGTCCAGCAGCTCCTGCCCGTCGTTCACGAAGCGGATCTCGTTGGCCAGGTGCGCGGCGCGCAGCGCGTCCCGCGTCAGCAGCCGGTCGTCCTCATCGTCGTCGGCCATCAGGATCGTCACGGCGTCGGCGCTGCGGTCAATCAGAGACATGGTTGCGGTCCTCGGCTGGTTCGGTGATGGTGTCGCTGGCGTCGCTCGCCTGATCGTCCTCGGGCTGCTGGACCAGCGGCAGGGTGACGGTGAAGGTGGCTCCCACCCCGGGCTCGCCATGAGCCGAGATCTCGCCGTTGTGGCGCGCCGCGATCTTCTGGCAGAGCGCCAGACCGATCCCGGTGCCGGGGTACTCGTCGCGCCCGTGGAGGCGCTCGAAGACCTTGAAGATGCGGTCGCTGTACTGGGGCTCAAAGCCGATCCCGTTGTCCGCCACCATCAGCTGCACGCGCTCGCCGCTCACGGTGGCGCTGACGCGCACCTGCGGGGGCGTTCCGGGACGCCTGAACTTGATCGCGTTGGAGACGAGGTTGAGCAGCAGCTGGCGCATCTGCGTGGGGTCGGCGCTGAGCGTCGGCAGCGACCCGACCTGCAGCTCGGTGCCTGACTCCTCGAGCTCGATCGAGAGGTCCTCCGCGACGTCCGCCATCGCCTCGTTGAGGTCGACCGCGACGAACGCCCGCGGTTTGGTGGTCACGCGCGAGAACTGCAGCAGGTCCTGGATCAGGCGCTGCATCCGTTCAGCCGCGCGGTTGGCGCGCATCAGGTAGTCCGCGCCCCGTTCGGAGAGCCGCTCGGCCTCCGTGACCGCGAGCTGCTGCGTGAAGGTGCGGACCTTGCGCAACGGCTCCTGCAGGTCGTGGGAGGCGATCGAGGCGAACTGGTCGAGCTCCGCGTTTGAGCGGGAGAGCTCGGTGGCGCGGCGCTCGAGCTGGGCGTTGGAGGACGCCAGGCGCAGGTTGACCGCGGCCAGCTCCGCGTTTGAGCGCGCGAGGTCACGCTCGGCTGAGTGCAGCAGCCGCCAGCCGAGCGTCAGCGCGACCACCCCGACAAGTGCAAAGGCCATCAGCAGCAACCACGGCACCCAGCGGTGCAGCCCGCTGATGCTCGCGAACAGCGCCCCCGAGGGCGCGCTCAGCACGAGCTTCCAGGTGGAGTCGGTGAGCGGCTCTATGTCGTAGTAGCGCCCATCGCGGCTGTCGCTGAAACGGCCGAGCATCGCCGCCCCCTGCGCCCCTCCAAAGCGGCTGCCGACGTGCACGCGTGCGGTGCTGGAGGCGATCACCGTGTCGCTGCCGTCGACTATCAGGTTCTCGGAGCCGGCCACCCCGGGGATGCGGTTGAGCTCCTGGGTGAGCAGCAGCCCGAGCAGCTGCTCAGAGAGCCCGTCGATCAGGATCCGCCTGCCGGAGGCCGTCGCCAGCGGCACCGCCAGGTCGGTCACGCCCGCCCGCCCGTAGGGGACCATGTTGCCGACCGCGTAGGCATCCCCGTGGCTGATCAGCGCCAGCGCCCCGGAGCGGGGCAGCTCGGCCCTGGCCTGGGCGGTGAAGCCGGAGGAGCCCGCCAGCACGCGACCGTCCGGCAGCGCGACCGCCAGATAGGTGGCATTGCCGGTTGCGGCGTCGCCGTTGAGCAGCGCCTCGCTGACATGTCCGCCCAGCTGCTTGGCGAACGTCGGCGCCTGCTGGGTGGCGGAGGCGAAGAGCGTGTCCACCAGTGCCGCCGCGATCTTCGCGCGGTCGTGCACGCGGGCGGTGATGGCGGCGCGCGAGGAGGCCTGGTTGCTGGCCAGCGCGATGGCGAACGCCACCAGCAGCCCCAGCACCAGGAGTGCTGCACAGACCAACAGCACTGCCGCCCTGCGACTGCGGCGCGAGATTTCCCCAACTGCCACGGGTGGTGCCACGGCGCTCCCAATACTAGTGCGAAACATCACTATATTCGCCGGCGGTCGACTGCTCTGCCGCAAATCATGCGCCCGGCCGCAGACGCCGCCACGCAGGGCACAATCGCGACCGTGAGCGACCAACGTCGGCTCTACCTGCTGCGCCACGCAAAGTCGAGCTGGGACGACCCCTCACAGCCCGACCACGACCGCACGCTGTCCGAGCGTGGGAGGCGTGCGGTCAAGCTGCTCGCGCGCCACCTGGCCGAGCGGCGGATCGAACCGGAGCTGGTGCTCTGCTCGAGCGCCAGGCGCACACGCGAGACGCTCGAGGGACTGCGCCTGCGCTCCACGACGGTGATCGAGCACCGCCTCTACGGCGCCGGCGCCGACGATCTGCTCGAACGCCTGCGCGGCGTCGACCCGCAGCTGCGCTCGGTCATGCTGGTGGGCCACAACCCGGCGCTGCAGATGCTCGTCCTGCGCCTCGCCGCCGGCGAGCTGCCCGGCCGCCCCGCCGGTGCCGAGGGACTGGCGGAGATCGCCAACAAGCTGCCCACCGGAGCGCTGGTGACGCTCCGTTTGGAGTCCCCCTGGGCGCAGCTGGGCCCGCGGGGCGCGCTGCTCGAGGACTACGTGCGCCCCAAGGCGCTTCAGTTCCCGGCGGCCGGCTGAGCGGCTCGCAGCCGCCGCAGCAGCTCCAGCGCCCCCGCCTTTGAGAGCGGCTCGTTGAGGTTGCCGCACTTGGGTGACTGCACGCACGAGGGGCAGCCGCTCGCGCACCGGCACTCGCTGATCAGGCGGTTGGCGTCCAGCACCAGCCGGTCGAACGCGTCGAAGCCGCGGCGCGTGATGCCGATCCCGCCCGGGTGCCCGTCGTAGATGAAGATCGTCGGCACGCCGGTCTGGGGGTGGGCGTTGGTGGAGAGCCCGCCGATGTCCCAGCGGTCGCACATCGCGATCAGCGGCAGCACCGCGATCTGCGCGTGCTCGAGCGCGTGCAGCGCGCCCAGCAGCAGCTCCGCGGGGAACGGCTCGGCCGCGGCCCGCTGGCCGCGGCCGGCTGCCGGCGGGGCGCC
>JAJZDA010000127.1 GCA_021851525.1 Actinomycetes bacterium
GCGGCGCCGGGGATCCCGGCAACGGCGGGCGGTTGGCCTGCAGGTGCATCAGCTGGGCGATGCGCGACTCCAGCCCGGCGATGCGGTCCTGCGCCTCCTCCAGGCGCTCACGCAGCGTCGAGGTCTCGCGCGCCTGCGCAAAGTAGAGCAGTCCCATCAGCGCCACGCCGATGAACGCCACGAACCCGGCGTCAGCACCGATCGAGCTGATGAACTTGTGGATCGAGAGGGCGAAGGGGACTTCCATGGGGCGGGCTGAGTCTACGATGCCGCGGGCTCGGCTGATCCGGCGGGGTCGGCAAGGCGGGCCGCGTCGAGCTTGGAGACGTGCTCGGCCAGCGCCGCCGCATCACCCTCCAGCACCAGCAGGTTGATGTGATCGAAGGTCTCGCGGACCCAGTCGGGATCGAGCCGTTCGCGCTCCGCGCGAATGATCTTCTGGGCGGGCGTCGGCTGCGGACGCTCGTAGGGGTTGTAGAGCACCTCGTGGAACTTCTCGCCGGGCCGCGCGCCCACCACCTCGATGGCGATGTCCGTGCCCGGCTTGAGCCCGGAGAGCTCGATCATCGTCTTGGCGAGGTCCATGATCTTGATCGGCTCGCCCATCTCCAGCACGAACACCTCACCGCTGTGCTCGGTCAGCGACCCCGCGCGGATCACCAGCTGCACCGCCTCCGGGATCGTCATGAAGTAGCGGCTCATGCGCTCGTCGGTCACGGTGATCGGCCCCCCCGCGGCGATCTGGCGGCGGAAGATCGGGACCACGGAGCCGGAGGAGCCGAGCACGTTGCCGAAGCGCACGGTCGCATACCGGGTCTGGGGGTGGCGGGCGGCCATCGCCTCCACCGCCCACTCCGCCAGCGCCTTGGACGCACCCATCACGGTGGCCGGCTTGACCGCCTTGTCAGTGGAGATCAGCACGAATGTGCGGACCTCGAACTCACCGGCGATGCGCGCCATCAGCAGCGTCGCCAGTGAGTTGTTGCGGACCGCCTCCACGGGGTTCATCTCCATCATCGCCACGTGCTTGTAGGCGGCCGCGTGGAAGATCACCGACGGCCGGTGCTCGGACATCACCTCACGCAGGCGCTCCTCCTCCTTGCAGTCGGCCAGCACCGGAACGGTGACGTTCACGTGGCGATCCTCGGAGAGCTCACGCGAGATCTCAAAGAGGTTGTCCTCGGCGTGATCCACGAGGATCAGCTTGCGCGGTCCGACACGCGCGATCTGGCGGCACAGCTCGCCGCCGATCGAGCCGCCCGCGCCGGTGACCATCACCACCTGGCCCGCGAGGTAGGCGCCGACCCGCTCAACCTCCATGTGCACCGGCTCACGGCCGAGGATGTCCTCAACCCGCACCTCACGCAGCTGACGGGTGACGTTCAGGCCGCCGCCGTCCTGCAGCAGCTCGAACATCGTCGGCATCGTCCGCACCGGGATCCCGCGCTCACGTGAGGTCGTGTAGACGGTTGCCCGGACCGTGCCCGGCGCCGACGGGATCGCCATCAGCACCTCATCCGGCTCGACGTCGTCCAGCACCCGCGCGAAGTCACGCTTGTCGGTGGTCCCCAGCACGCGCAGCCCGTACTCGTCCTTGAGCCCCTGCTTGCGCGGATCGTCGTCGATGAAGCCGACCGGGCGCATCCGCAGCGCCGGGTTGCGCATCAGCTCGCGGACCACCAGCCGCCCACCCTCGCCGGCCCCGACCACCAGCACCTGCCTGGTGCCCTTGGGGACGCTCAGGCTGCGCACCCGGCCCTCCGCGATCAGGTGGGTGACGAAGCGCGCACCGGCCAGCAGCGCCGCGCACAGCAGCAGGAAGGTCGCGATCACCGAGACCGGCAGCTCGGCGCGCGCGCCCAGCAGGTCATGGCCGAGCAGCGCGACGCCGCCGACCACCAGCAGCGTCGCCACCACGACGCCCTTGCCGATCGCCTCGAAGTCACGCCTGCCGATGTACTTCCAGAGCCGCTGGTAGACGCCGAAGGCGGCCAGCACGATCAGCGTCAGCGGCACCACCCACCAGATGGTGCGGTTGAACAGCACGTGGTACCGGGACGGCCACCGCGAGCCGACGAACCTCAGCCAAAAGGCGAGCAGATAGGCGAGGGCGACCAGTGCGCCGTCCACGACAAGCTGCTTGAGCGAGTGCCGGTGGATCGGCAGGGCCGCGGACCGTAGCCGTCGGCGCATCGCCGGTGATTCTATTGCTTCAGAACCTTAATTACCGCTCAAGCAGGCAGATCCGTGAGCAGCGTCACGAGCAGCTGCGGGTCACGCCGGATGCGGGAGGACGCGGCCCTGCCCAGCGCACCGTCACGGCGCTTGACCAGCTGCACCTGCTCGGCGCGCTCCAGCCGGCGCAGGCGCCCCTGCCCGATCAGCTGCTCGTCCACGGCCCCCAGCCGCCCCTCGAAGACCGTGAACACCGGCGTCCCCAGCGCCACCGCCTCACGGTTCATGGTGCCGCCGGCGGAGACCACCAGGTCCGCGAAGGCGATCAGTGACTGCGCGTCGATCGCCCGCTCGGGAACGATGAAGCCGCCGGCGTCCAGCAGCTCCCGGCGCTGCTCCTGGGTGCGTGGCAGGACCACCGCCTGGTGGCCGCGCAGCCGCTCCAGCACCTGGCCGAAGAGGTCGTTCTGGAAGCGGTGGTAGAGCGACACCGCGGGCGGCGTGCGGACCACCGCGATCGGCGCCAGCGGATCGAGCCCGAGCTCAGCGAGGACCGCCGGATCCGGCTCGAAGTCAAACAGGTAGTACTCCTCCTTGAGCCCCGGGTAGCGGCGCAGCTTGGCGGCGGCGCCATACCGCAGCAGGCGCTGCACCGGGATCATGTCCGGTACCACGACCGCCTGCGCCAGCCGGCAGTTGACGGTGTGCTGGACTGTCGCCCACTCGTAGTCGAACATCGTCGAGCAGGGGATCCGCAGGAGCCGCGCGGCGACGCTCACGTCGTTGGAGCCGTGGCCCACGGCCACGTCGAAGCCGCGGCCGCGCGCGAAGCGGGCCAGCGCCGCGGAGCGGTCCACCAGCCCCCGGCCCTTCTGCGCCAGCGAGGCGCCGCGGTGATGGCCGATCGGCTCGCAGTCGATCTGCAGCCGCTCACAGAGAGCGAGCGTCTGCGCAAAGTCCCGGGCGGTGACCTGCACCTCATGGCCCTGCTCCCGCAGCCGGCGGATCACCGGCGCGAGCACCAGCACGTGCGGTGAGTTGGTGAGATCGACCCAGACCCGCAAGCTCGCCGGACCGCCCGTGGAAGCTGGCCGCCCGGCTAGGCGGCCAGCGCAGCCACCACTTCCTCGGCCTGCGCGCGGGTCAGCACCGGGCTGATCGGCAGGGCGATGATCGTGCGGGCCAGCTCATCGGTGACCGGCAGCTCGCGCGCGGGCGCGAACGCGGCCATCGCCGGCTGGCGGTGCAGCGGGGTGCGGTAGTAGGCCCTCGCCTGCACCCCGGCGGCGTTCAGCGCCGCGATCTTGGCGTCGGCGTCCGGCGCCGTGGGCACGTACAGGTGCCAGGCCGGCAGCGCCCCGGGCAGCGCGCCGGGCAGCTGCACGTGCTCCCCCAGGCCCGCGTCCACGTACGCCTGGGCGGCTGCGCGGCGCCCGTCGCACCAGCTGTCGATGTGCGGCAGCAGCACCCGCAGGACCGCGGCCTGAATCTCGTCCAGGCGCGAGTTGTAGCCGACGTACTCAAAGGTCTGCTTGTCACGTGAGCCGTGGAAGCGCAGGGCGCGGGCCAGCTCGGCGATGCGGTCGTCATCGGTCACGATCGCGCCGCCGTCGCCGAACGCCCCGAGGTTCTTGGACGGGTAGAAGGAGAAGGTGCCGACGTCACCGAGCAGGCCCGCACGGGTCCCGTTCAGCGACGCGCCGATCGCCTGCGCGGCGTCCTCGATCACCGGCAGCCCGGTCTCCCGCTTGATCTCCGCGCTGAGCGCCGGCATCCCGAACAGATCGACGCTGACCACCGCCGTGGTCCTCGGCGTGAGCGCCGCGCGCACCGTCTCGGGGGTGAGGTTGCGGGTCTCGCGATCGACGTCGGCAAAGACCGGGATCGCGCCCATCGCGGCCACCGCCTCGGCGGTGGCGTAGAAGGTCAGCGACGGCACCACGACCTCATCGCCGGGCTGCACGCCCGCCGCCCGCACCGCGATCGTGAGCGCGTCGGTGCCGTTGCCCACGCCGATCGCGTGCCGCGCGCCGACGTGGGCGGCCAGCTCCTGCTCAAACGCGCTCACCTCGGGACCGAGGATGAAGCGCCCACCGCGGATCACGCCGCTGACGCGCGCGATGATCTCCTCCCGCAGCGGTGCGAGCGGGGTTTCGGTGTCAAACAGCGGGACTCCCATGTGTTCTCGTTTCACCCTACACTCAGCGCCGTGCTGACCGCCGCCTCGATCACCGCCTCGCTGGTGACCTTCGCCACGCACGTCGAGAACAACCTCGGGGTGGCGGGCGTGACGCTGCTGATCACGATGTCCCAGGTGATCATCGTGCCCGGCACCGAGGTGACGATGCTGTTCGCCGGGTTCAGCGTGGACAACCATCACATGACCACGCTCGGGATCATCGTCGCCGGCGTGCTCGGGGACGTGCTCGGAGCGACGATCGCCTACGCGATCGGTTACTTCGGGCTGCACGAGGTGCTCGGCCGGCGTGGCCCGCTGCACATCGACGAGCGCCAGATAGCCCGCGCGCACCGCTGGTTCGAACGCTTCGGCTCGCCGATCGTGGCGATCTCACGCGTGATCCCGGTGTTCCGCTCGGCACCCCCGTACGCGGCCGGCATCGTGCGCATGTCCTACCCCAAGTTCGTGGCCATGGCGACCCTCGGCTCGGCCGTCTGGATCACGCTCTGGGGCCTGGTCGGCAAGGCCGTCGGTGACCAGTGGCCGCAGTGGAAGAGCCACCTGGACTACGTGGACTACGCGGTCGTGGCGATCATCGTCGTGGGCCTCGGCTGGCTGCTGCTGCAGCGCCGCCGCCGCCGCGCCACGGACGCCGCCTGAGGCCGATGGGCGCGCAGGCGCGTGCGCTGCGCCGGGCGTTCGCGCTGGGCGCGATGCACGGGCCCGCTGAGCTGTTGCCGATCTCGTCCTCCGGGCACATCGAGCTGATCCCCTGGCTGCTGCGCTGGGATGAGCACACCCAGAGCGACCCGGAGCTGCGCAAGTCCTTCGAGATCGCCCTGCACGCCGGCACCGCCGCGGCGCTGCTCGAGGCGCTGCGCGGCGAGGTGCTCGAGTCGGCGCGCACCGCGGACCTCGAGCGCGTCGAGGTGGTGGCGCTCTCATTCGTGACCCCGGCGGTGATCGGGTTCGTGCTGGAGCGACCGATCGAGCGGCATCTCGGGCAGGCGGGCTCGATCGCCGTCGGCCTGATCGTCGGCGGCGCGCTGCTGGCGTGGGCCGACCGCAGCCCCCAGCAGCGCCACCACCAGGAGGCGACGGCGGCCGACGGGCTGTGGCTGGGTGTGGCCCAGGCCTGCGCCCTGATCCCCGGCGTCTCGCGCAACGGCGCAACGCTGACGGCGGCGCGCCTGCGGCGTTTCACGCGCGCCGACGCGGAGCGGCTCTCGCGCCACGTGGCGCTGCCCGTGATCGCCGGGGCCACGGCGCTCAAGCTGTGGCGGCTGCGCCGCAGCGGCATGCCGCCCGGCGCCGCCGGCCCGTTCGCGGTCGGCGCTGCCGCGTCGTTCGTCTCGACGCTCGCCTCGACGCGCCTGATCGAACAGATCGAGCGGGACCGCTCGCTGCTGCCGGTGGCCGCCTACCGGATCGCGCTCGGCTCGGTGGTGCTGCGTCGTCTCTGGGCGCAGCGGGCAGCCACCACGCGCCGCTGAGCTCACGCGGCGGCGGTCCCCAGCGGGCGATCCTGCAGCGTGCGGCGGCGCCGGCGCGCTCACGCGCGGCGCTCGCGCGCAGGGCCCTCGCGCACGCAGGCCGCCCGTATGATTGAGCCAATGAGCGACGCATACGCAGCAGCCGGGGTGGACACAGCGCAGGCTGACCAGGGGGTCGCCGCGATCGTCGGCGTGCTGGGCGCGATCGAGACCGGCCGTGAGCGCCTGGCGGTGCCGCTGCCAGGCCACTACGCGAGCGTGCTGCGACTGCCCGGGATGCTGGCCCCCAACACCGGAATTGCGCTGGCGACCGACAGCGTCGGCTCGAAGGTGATCGTCGCGGAGCAGCTGGGCCGCTTCGACACGATCGGGATCGACTGCGTGGCGATGAACGTCAATGACCTCGTCTGCGTCGGCGCCGAGCCGCTGGCGCTGCTCGATTACATCGCCGTCGAGCGCGCTGACCCGGAGCTCCTGCGCCAGATCGGTGTGGGGCTCAGCGTCGGCGCCGCGGCCGCCGGCGTGGAGATCCCGGGCGGCGAGGTCTGCCAGGTGCCGGAGGTGCTGCGCGGCCATCCGTCCCCCTACGGGTTCGACCTCGTCGGATCCGCCTTCGGGGTCGTCGCGCTGGACCGCATCATCGACGGCTCCGCGGTGCGCCCCGGCGACGTGATGATCGGCCTGCCCGCCTCCGGCGTGCACTCCAACGGTCTCACGCTCGCACGCCGCGCGCTGCTCGACGAGGGCGGGCTGGGGCTCGACGCCAAACCGGAGGTGCTGGAGGGCCGGAGCGTCGGCGAGGCGCTGCTCGAGCCGACGGTGATCTACGTGCGCGCGGCGCTGGCGCTGATCCGCTCAGATGTGGAGGTCCGCGGCCTGGCGCACATCACCGGGGGCGGCCTGCTGAACCTGCGCCGGATCGGCTCGGGGGTCGGCTACACGATCACCGAGCCGCTGCCCTCACCGCCCATCTTCGAGCTGATCGCGCAGTTCGGAGAGGTCACTCCCGCGGAGATGTGGGAGGTCTTCAACATGGGCTGCGGGATGGTCGCGATCGTGCCCGCCGCGCAGGCCCAGGAGGCGGTCGCGCTGCTGGAGGAGTTCCACCCGGGCACTGCGGTGATCGGCCGGATCACCGACCAGGAGGAGCTCATCGAGGTTCCGCCGATGCGGATCCGCGCCCAGCGGGGCGCGGAGAAGCTCAGCGGCCACTGAGGCGCTCCAGGCAGGGCCGCCGGGCGTGGCACAGATGCTCAGGTTCGCGGCCGCCGGTGGCGTGCGGCACGCGCGAATCTGCGGTTAAGCCCGAGGTGGGCACAATTGGCTACGGATGAGCAGCCTCCTCGGAATGAAGCTGAGCGCCCGCTACCGCCTGGAGGAGCGGATCGGGACCGGCGGCATGTCGACCGTCTACCGCGCCGTCGATGAGACGCTGCAGCGCTCGGTCGCGGTCAAGGTGATGAACCGCGAGGTGGCCGAGCACTCTGATCAGCTGGAGCGCTTCCGGCGTGAGGCGCGCGCCGTGGCCCAGCTGTCGCACCCCAACGTCGTGGGGGTGATCGATGCCGGTGACGACGCCGGCCACCCGTACATCGTCTTCGAGTTCGTCGAGGGCGAGACCCTCAAGCAGCGGATCCAGCGCCGCGGGCCGCTGCCGGTCAGCGAGGCGCTCAGCTACGCGATCGAGGTGACCCGCGCGCTGGGCGCCGCGCACGCGCGCCAGATCGTGCACCGCGACGTCAAGCCCCAGAACGTGCTGATCGACGCGGAGGGCAAGGCGCGCGTGACTGACTTCGGGATCGCGCGCTCACTGGAGGAGCAGGGACTCACGGATGACGGGCGCGTGGTCGGCACGACCGACTACGTCTCCCCCGAGCAGGCGCTCGGGCGGCCGGTCACCGGCCAGTCGGATCTCTACTCGCTGGGGATCGTGCTCTACGAGATGCTGACCGGGGAGCTCCCGTTCAGCGGCGAGACCCAGATCGCGGTGGCGATGAAGCACGTGCGGGAGCCGCTGCCCGACGTGCGCGCCAGGCGACCTGAGATCCCGGTGGCGCTGGCTGCCGTGGTGGCCCGGGCCACCGCCAAGCCCCTGGAGGAGCGCTACCCCGACGAGGCGACGCTGATCGCCGACCTGGAACGGATGCTCGAGCTCCAGGCCCGGGGCGCCGAGCCCGACCCGCGCGAGATCACCGCGGAGATGCAGAGCCTCGCCGTGCGGCGCCGCCGCAGACCGGCCGCGCTGCTGGGCGCGTCACTGGCCGTGCTGGCGGTACTCGCGGCGGGCGCCTGGGGGGTCGCGCAACTGCTCTCACACTCATCCGGTGGCCGCGGCGGCAGCGGGCGGCTGGTGCCCGTGGCGCTGTGCGCCAGCTGCGCCAACGCCTACAACCCGTTCGGCTACGGCGGCATCACCACGCAGAACAACGCCAACGCGCCACTGGCGATCGACCACAACCCGAAGACCGGCTGGAGCACGGAGATCTACTACACGGGGGCGCTCGGCAAGCCGGGGGTGGGACTCTACCTCTACACCGGCGCCGCGGTGGTGGCCCGCAGCCTGCGGATCGTCACCTCCACCCCCGGCTTTCAGGCGGCGATCTACGCGACCTCCAGCAGCCCAGAGGCAGGCAGCTTCCCGGACAGCCACTGGGTGCTCGTGGCAAGGGCCCGGTCGATCGCGGCGACCACGACGATCCCGCTCTCCGGCCGGGTCGCGCACCGTTACTTCCTGGTCTGGATCACGCAGCTGCCGCCGCACAGGCGGTCCGCCTCACTGAACGAGCTCACGCTGTTTCGCTGAGCCGGCGCCGGCCCGCAAGCCGGCGCCCACGATCACCCACCGCCCGCCGCTACCCTGACGGCGCCTCGCGCAGCGATCGGCCGCTGCGCCGAGGCCCGACCACGAGGTCCGCTCCACGCGGCAGCGAGCGCCCAGATGAACCCGAAGGTGGCAAACCATTCAGCAGTGCGGCGCGGCCTGCGCCACGAGCTCACCTGGGTCGCGCTGGCGCTCGCGGCAGCCGTGGTTGTCGCGTACATCGTGCTGCGGGCGTCGACCGCGAGCAGCTTCGGGCGGCTGGAGACGCGCAGCGCCGCGGCCCAGGCGACGCGCGTCTCCGTCGCGCTGCGCTACGAACGGCGTCTGCTGGCGGACTTCACGCTCAACAACGCGGTCTGGGATCGGGCCTACGACGCGATCAGGCAGCGACGTGGCAGCGCCGCGGAGGAGCTCTTCCAGGTGCGCCAGGTGCGCGCCGCGGCGAGCATGTCAGCGCTGTTCCTGATCGACCGCCGCGGCGCGGTGGTGAGCGGCGGGCTGCTGCCCGCCGCGGGACGGCGCTACCGCCCGGCACCGGCCGCGCTGGCGCGCGGGCTGCGCCGGGCACCGCTCCTGCAGACCGGCGCCCACATCGACAGCACGCACTGCGGGCTGGTGCACGCCGGCATCGACTACCTCTACTGCGCCGCGCCGGTCGTGCACTCCAGCGGCCTGGGCCCCGCCGTGGGGACGCTCGCGGTGCTGATGGCACTCGACCGTGGCGGCGTGGCCGCGCTGGACGCGCGTGCCGGGATCGCGCTGCAGCCGGCCGGCGCCGCGCTGCGCGGCCCCGCCAAGCTGCTGAGCAGCCCCGTGGGCACGCTCTCGGTCCGGGTCCGGGCGCTCAGCCCGACGCGGATCGGGCTGCAGATCGCGCTGCCGGTCTCCGGCAGCGCCGCGCCGCTGCTGCTGGGGGCCGTCTACCCGCGGCCGGCGCGCGCGGCCGCGGAGCACACGCTGCGCCTCGCCGCCGTCACGATCGGCCTGATCGGGCTGCTGGCGCTGCTGGGCGCGGGGCTGGCCGGGCGTCTGCGCCTGGCCGGCCATCTGCGCCGCCTGCAGGAGGCGCTGGAGCGCGCCCGCCACGGCGGTGAGCCGCTGCAGACCTCCGCGGTGGCGCTGCAGGGGCTCGCCCGCGACGTCAGCCAGCTGGTCCAGGAGCTTCACACCAACGCCGCGCAGGCGCAGGCGCAGCAGCTTGCCGCCGCGCAGGCGCAGCGCGCCGCCGAGCTCGAGCTCGAGCGGGCCCGTGAGGCCGCCGCCGCGCAGGCGCAGCGCCTCAGGGAGGAGGCGCAGGCCCAGCGGGAGCGTGACCTCGAGGAGGCGCGGCTGCGCCGCGAGCAGGAGCTGCAGGCGGCGGCGCAGGCCGCAGAGCAGGCGCTGGCGGATGCGCGCCGCGGCGCGGCGCAGGCCGCC
>JAJZDA010000128.1 GCA_021851525.1 Actinomycetes bacterium
GCCGGGGCGGCCTGCGCGCAGCGCGTCGCGGATCGCGAGCACGCGCTCGGCCCGCTGTGCGATCGGGTAGTCGACAAAGTCCTCACCGACCCGCATCGCGGCGAGGCCCGATGCCTCCGCCTCCTTGAACTGATCGACGATGCGCTGCGCGCGTTCGATCTCCGCCTCCGTGGGTGAGTACGCCTCGTTGACGACCTCCACCTGGCTCGGGTGGATCACCCGCCGGCCCTGAAAGCCCGCGCGCTTGGAGGCGAGTGACGCCTCGCGCAGTCCCTCGAGGTTCCTGAGGTCCAGGTACACGGTGTCCAGCGGCGCCTGCAGCCCGGCGGCGTTGCAGGCGAGCACCAGCATCCGCCGGTAGGGCCACACCTCCGCCTCGTCGGGCCCGACGTCCAGGCCGAGGCTCAGCTGCAGGTCGCCGACGCCCAGGCCGGCGTGGCGCACGCGCGGGTGGCCGGCAAGCACCTGGGCGGCGTTCTGAAGCCCGACGCCCGTCTCCAGCACCGGCATCAGGTCGGTGGCGCCGAGCTCACGGCCGTACCTGAGCTCGAGCTGCGAGATCATCCAGCTGACCGCGAAGAGCTGCGCGGAGTGCTCGACCTTGGGCAGGCTGATGCCGTCCGCCCCGGCTGCAACCGCGGCCTCGATGTCCGCGAAGCAGTACGGCGTGTCCATCGAGTTCACGCGCACGTAGGCGCCGCACCGCCGGTCGCGGTCCGCCAGCAGCTGAGGCAGGGTGGCGCGTGCCTGGGCCTTCCTGGAGACCGCCACCGCGTCCTCCAGATCGACGATCACCGCGTCGGCCCCGGACGCAAAGGCCTTGTTCACGCGGTGTTCGTTGTCAGCCGGCACGAACAGCATCGATCGCAGCACTCTGAACGGCATTCAGGTCTCCTTCTCGGTCGGATGAGGTGGATCCGGTGGATGGCGGTGATCGCGGCCTGCTGGGCGGGGCGCGCGGGAAGTGCGAGGGGGCTGTGGACGTGCGTCCACAGCCCCCTCGGCTCTCACAGCTGCAACCGTCGATCAGCCGCCCTTGGCGACCACCGAAGCCAGCTGCGCGGGTGTGACGATGGAGCGCTGAACGTTGTTCAGGTTGGAGTCGAAGCCCAGCATCTGGAAGCCGCTGAACACGTTGTGATGCTTGTTGAAGTCATCGGTTCCGGAGGCGCCCTGATAGTTGATCTTCTTGTGCTCCTTCAGCAGGCGCACGCAGCTCGCGTACGTGTAGCACTGGGTTCCAGGGGGGTTGGAGACGGCCAGCACGTCCTTGACCCAGACCTTCGGATCGGTGGAGTTCGCCTTGGTCATCGCCAGCGACGCGATCACCACCGAGTCGTACTCGTTGAACGTCGTCGGCAGGATGCTCTTGGTGTGCCACACCTTCTGGTAGTCGGCCAGGAAGTGGTTGTAGGCGTTGCCCGAGGGTGAGGCCGGCAGCGCGGCGGTCAGCTTGCTGCTGGCCGTCGGTCCAAACGCCTTGGCGTAGGCGCCCTGCGGCGCCGACTGCAGGTCGTCACCGATCCACGGGATGTTCATGTAGCCGAGCTGCTGACCGTCGGAGAACAGCGTCGCCGCGGTCTGCGAGTCCATCGAGTCGAACACCACCTGCGGCTTGTTCTGGAACGCCTGTGCCAGCTCCGCGCTGTAGGACGACTGGCCCGGCGTCAACGTGATGTTCGCCTCGACCTTGCCGCCCAGCGCCTTGAAGGCCTTGATCAGCGGCGGCACGAACCCCTGGGAGTTGGCCGAGTTGTCGAAGATCAGCGATGCGGTCTTCCACCCGTGCTTGATCGCGTAGTACGCCATCGCGATCGCCTCGTTGGAGTCTGAGGAGGAGGTCCGGAACACGAACGGGTAGTTCATGCTGTCGAGCGTCGTCAGACCGCCGACCATGAAGTCGGCCACGTCGTTGGGCTGGAACTGCTTGACCACCGCTTCGATCGTCGGTGAGAACGGCCCGATCACGAGCGTCGGGTGCTTGAGCAGCAGCTTGCGGAAGGCGGGCAGCGCGTCAACCGAGTCGGCGGAGTCGTCAACGTAGGTGGCCGACCACTTGTGGCCGAGCACGCCACCGTTCTGGTTGACCTCGTACACGCCGACCGCCACGCCGTGCGTGCCCCAGGTCGAGAGCAGCGACTTGGACCCGGTGAACGGGAACTGACCGCCGACCACGAGCTGCGACGCCGACGCCTTGGCCTTGGCGGCCGCCGGGCCGGCGGTGCCGAGCGCCCCGACAGCGGCTGACACAGCGACCGCGGAGGCCGCGGCCAGCGCCGCGCCCCGCCGTCTGAATTGCAACATCACTTCTCCTCCGTATTGCTTGATGGTTTGGGTGTAGCTGTCCCGCTCGCCCGCTCGCCGGCGGGCGAGCGGCGTCAGGCGGCCTCGCTGCTGTGCGAGCGCCCGAGGAAGATCGAGGGCAGGTCCAGAGCCGAGATCTCCTGCGCGGGACCGTGGACGTGGTCGCGCCCCGCCACGAAGATGTGCACGAGGTCAGAGTGCTTGAGCGCCCGCTCGACGTTCTGTTCGACGACCACAACCGCGGTGTCGAGCTGGGCGATCCGAGCGATCTGCTCCCACACCACGCTGGTGTAGGCCGGTGACAGGCCGGCGGTCGGCTCGTCGAGCACGATCACCGACGGGTTGGCCATCAGCGCCCGGGCGATCGCCAGCAGGTTCTGCTGGCCGCCCGAGAGCAGGCCCGCCTTCTTGGCGTGCGCCTTGGCCAGATCGGGGAAGATCTCAAACAGCTCCTCGATCCGCGCCGCCGGGTCGCCCTTCTTGACGAAGCCCCCGATCTCCAGGTTCTCGCGCACCGACATCCGCTTGAAGACGTTGTCGTTCTGGGGTACGTAGGCCAGCCCGTGGCGCGGGATCTGGTGGCCGGGCATCCTGGTGATGTCCACGTCGTTGACCAGGATCCGCCCGGCCATCGGCTTGAGGATCCCGACCAGCGTCTTGGCGAAGGTCGACTTGCCGGCGCCGTTGGGGCCGATGATCGTGGTGATCCGACCGACCTCCGCGTCGACCGAGATCTCGTTGATGATCGGGGTCTTGCCGTAGCCGGCGGTGACGTTCTCAGTTTGCAGCGCTGGCATCCATAACCTCACCCAGGTAGGCCTTGACAACTTCTGTGTTCTGGCGCAGGTCGCTCAGGCGACCGGTGGCGAGCGTGCGACCCTCGGCCAGCACGATCACGTAGTCGCAGATCCGTTCCACGACCCCGAGGTTGTGCTCGATCATCAGCACCGTGACGCCGTCCCGCTTGAGCTCGAGGATGTAGTTCCCGAGCACGTCGATCAGCGCCGGGTTGACGCCCGCCATCGGCTCGTCGAGCAGCAGGATGCTCGGCGAGCCCATCACCGCACGAGAAATCTCGAGCAGCTTCTTCTGGCCGCCTGAGAGCTCGCGCGCGGGCGTGTCCCGGTGCCGGTAGAGGCCGTACACCTCGAGCAGCTCCAGGGCGCGCTGCGCGTTCTCACGCTCCTGACGCCGGATCAGCCCCGGCCGCGTCAGCACGTTGAAGAGCGAGTCTCCGGCCTGGTTGGGCGCAGCGGTCAGCAGGTTCTCCAGGACCGTCAGCCCGCCCAGCTCGCGGGAGAGCTGGAAGGTCCGCAGCAGGCCGTGTCGCGCCACCCTGTGGCTCGGCCAGCCCGTGGTCTCGGTCTCCCCGATGAAGATCTGACCGCTGTCGGACTTCATCGCCCCGGACAGGATGTTCACCACGGTCGTCTTGCCGGCGCCGTTGGGACCGATCAGCGCGGTGATCTGCCCGGTGGGGATGCTGAACTCGGCGCCGTTGACGGCGTGCACACCCTGGAAGGCCTTGGTGAGCCCACTGCAGCGCAGCGCCGCGGACAGCGTGGTGCCCGCCGCGGGGTTGGAGGTGTCGGTGATGCTCATCGTCCCTCCTCCGCGCCGGCGGCCGGCTCCACTGCGCCCAGCGCGGCGGCCAGCGCCGTGGTGCGATCGAGCCTGCCGGCCTCGTGCTCGGGCTTCTCGCTCACTCCGAAGCTGGGCGTGCGACGCACGCGCTCGGGGACGATGCCCTGCGGGCGGAACCAGAGCATGACCATCAGCACCAGCCCCACCAGGGCGAGGTCGAAGTACTCGATCAGGCCGGGATGCCCGGGGATGTCGGGCAGGAACGCGGGCAGGTGGACGAGCAGCGTCTCCACCAGCAGCGCGCCGACGAACATCCCCATGTTGTTGCCCGCGCCACCCACGATCAGCACCGCGAACACCACGAAGGTCTCGCCCGGGAGCCAGGCCGTGGGGTTGAAGGAGCCGCCGAACTGAATCAGCAGGCCGCCACCGATCCCGGCGAAGAACGAGCCGATCAGCATCGACTTCAACTGCATCCGGAAGGTGTCCTTGCCGAGTGCCGCGGCGGTCACGTGATCGTCACGGACCGCGCGGAACGTGCGTCCCAGCGGCGCCCGCATGATCCGGCTCATCACCAGCCACATCAGCAGGGAGACAACCCCGGTGAGGCAGGCGAAGAAGATGATGAAGCCGTTGGAGCTCAGGCCCAGCGCCCTGGTCAGTGGCTCCGGCACGTTGTACAGGCCGTCCGCGCCGTTGAACAGCGAGACGTCGTTGTTGCAGAAGTCATAGAAGACCAGTGACAGTGAGATCAGCACAATCGCCAGGTAGTCAGTGCGCAGGCGCCGCAGTGTGATCAGTGCCACGAGTCCTGCCAGGCCCATTGCCGCCACGCCGCCCAGCAGCGTGTTGAGCGGAAACGGAAGGCCCAGGCCGAGGATGTAATGCTCACCGGTGACGTTCGCGGGCATCGCCGCAACGCCGGTGACATAGGCGCCCACGGCGACAAAGCCGATGTACGCGAAGTTCAGGATGCCCGTGCTTCCGTACTGGATGTTCAACCCCATCGCCAGGATGAAGTAGTCGAACAGGAAGAAGACGAGCGTGAAGATGTAGTAGGTCATCGGATCTCAGGTCGTTCCCGGGCGTGCGATCAGCCCGTTTGGCCGGATGAGCAGGGTGAGAATCAGCACCACGAAGGCGATGTCCAGCTTGTATGCCGGGTTGATGAACGCGGCCGAGATCTCGGTTGACATCCCGACGACCACCGCACCCGCCATGGCCCCGTAGATGCTGCCGATGCCGCCGAGGATCACAGCCGCGAAGATCACGAACAGGAACAGCTCACCGGCGGCCGGCGTGAGGTTGCCCTCGCCGATCCCGAGCACCGCGCCCGCCACGCCGGAGAGGGCGCCGGAGAGAAACCAGGTGATCGTGGTGATCCGCTTGGTGTCGATTCCGCTGGTCATCGCCAGCGTGCCGTTGTCTGACATCGCCCGCATCGACTTGCCCAGCCGCGTGGTCTTCAGGGTCGTGTGCACCGCGACCAGCAGCGCGACGGCGATGCCCATCACGATCAGCTGGTTGGTGGTCAGCAGCAGCGGCCCGACGTGGTGTGCCACGCCGAACGGCAGCGCGTAGAAGCGCACGTCCGCGCCCCAGATCGAGTAGATCACGTTGAGCATCACCAGCGACAGCCCGAAGGTCACGATCAGCACGTAATGGGTGGAGTGGAACCGGCGCGCGAACGGCCCCAGCAGCAGGCGGTTGATGAGCACGCCGAAGCCGCCCATCAGCAGCGCCGCGAGCGCCAGCGCGACCCAGATGTTGAGGTGAAACACCTCATTGTTGAGGACGTAGGTGAAGTACGCCCCGAGTGCCATGAAGTCGCCGTAGGCGAAGTTCACGTAGTTGGTGATCCCGAACTGCAGGCTGAGGCCAATCGCGGCCACCGCCAGCACCGAGGTTGTCACCAGGCCGAAGCCGAAGGACAGCCAGAACAGGGTCACCGGTGGGCCTCGCCGTCAGCCTGGCACACCGTCCGTGGCCGTGGTGTCAGCACGGCGCCGGCGGCGCGCGAGCGGTGACGCCGGGGGCGGGGCGCGCCCAGCGTGAGCTTGGTGGCAGAGTCTGCCGCCATGTCTTCTCTCCTCCTCCTCGAGTGAACAACTGCCTCGCCATCCGACCCTCATCGGTGTGGCGTCACCAAGCTAGGAGTGACTGGGACGTCGTGGCAAGGCTTCTGCCGTTTACCGGACAATCCCGCGTTAAGAGGACTTTTGCGCGTTTGGTGCAGGGGGCTTGCGGGCACCGCCTGTCGACGTAAACTCGCCCTGGAGGAGAGGCCATGTGGCGCCGGGGTAAGCTGTCCAATCGCATTCTTGCGAGCGTTGTCGCGATCCTGATCGCGACAACCGCCGTGGGCTTCCTGCTGGACACCTACAGCAGGCGCTCGGACCTGCTCTACCAGTACCAGCTGCGCGCGCTGGCGGTTGCCCAGAGCTTCGCCGCGATCCCCGCCATCCGCGAGGCGCTCTACCGCCACGACGCCGCCGACCGCCGCCTGATCCAGTCGCTGGCGCAGGAGGTCCGCCGCCAGACCGGCGCCAGTTACATCGTCGTGATCGACCGCCACGGGATCCGCTTCTCGCATCCGGATCCCTCGCTGATCGGCAAGCGCGTGAGCGAGCCGGTGGTGGCGCTGGACGGCCGCTCACACCTGAGCGTCGACCACGGCAACCTCGGTGTGTCGGCCAACGCCAGGGCGCCGCTGCGGGCTCCCGACGGGAGGCCGATCGGGGAGGTTTCGGCCGGGATCCTGGAGGGCGCCATCTCCAAGCAGTACGCGCACGAGGTTCCGCAGCTGCTGCTGTACTTCGCCGCCGCGCTGGGGATCGGTGTGATCGCCTCGCTGCTGCTCACGCGCAGCCTCAAGCGCAGCACCTTCGGGCTGGAGCTGCATGAGATCGCGGCGCTGGTCCAGGAGCGCGAGGCGATGCTCCACAACATCCGTGAGGGCGTGATCACGCTCGACCGTGAGGAGCGGATCACGCTGATCAACGACGAGGCGCGACGGCTGCTGCCCGGCCACGAGATCGCAGTGGGACGCCGGATCCATGAGTGCTTCGACACGGGGCGCCTGCGGGATCTGCTGCTCGGTGCGATCACCGGTCAGGATCAGGTGGTGCTCACCGATGACCAGGTGCTGGTCGTCAACCGCATGCCGGTGAGCCGCGACGGGCGCCCGCTGGGCGCCGTGATCACGCTGCGTGACCGCACGGAGCTGGAGGCGCTGCTGCGTGAGCTGGACAGCGTCGATGCGCTCACCGACGCGCTGCGCGCCCAGCAGCACGAGTTCTCCAACCGCATGCACACGCTGGCCGGCCTGATTGAGCTCGGGGACCACTCCGCGGCGGCCAGCTACGCGCTCGACGTCTCCCGTGCCACCGGCGGCCTGGCGGAGTCGATCCGCGCGCAGATCGAGCCGCCCGAGATTGCCGCGATGGTGCTTGCCAAGACCACCGTGGCAGCTGAGCGCGGGGTCGAACTGACGCTCACTGAGGACTCGCGCCTGCCGTCCGCGGGGGTTGACGTGACGGCCGTGCTGACGATCGTCGGCAACCTCATAGACAACGCGATCGATGCCGCCGCGGCGGCGCCGCCGCCAGCCTGGGTCGCGTTGCGGCTGCTGGCCGAGCGCGAGATCAGGATCGAGGTCAGCGACTCCGGCAGCGGCGTCCTGCCGGCGCTCTCACAGCTGATCTTCAACGACGGCTTCACCACCAAGCCGGCGGTACCCGACCGCCACCGCGGGATCGGCCTGGCGCTCGTGCACCGGCTGGTGCGCCGCGGCGGCGGGACCATCGAGTTCAGCCACGCCGACGTCACGCTGTTCACGGTGCTGCTGCCGCTGGCCGATCATGCCGGGGCGTTGCAGACATGATCCGCACGCTGATCGTCGAGGACGATTACCACGTCGCCACGATCCACGGCGCCTACGTGAATCGCGTTGAGGGCTTTGAGGTGGTGGGACACGCGGCCACCTGCGCGAGCGGTCGGGCGGAGATCCAGCGGCTGCGCCCGGCGCTGGTGCTGCTCGACCTCTACCTCCCTGACGGCGATGGGCTGACCTTGCTGAGCGCCACCGCGGGCGACGCCGAGCCCAGGCCGGACTTCCTGGTGATCACCGCCGCCCGCGACATGCGCAGCGTGCGCCGCGCGATGCAGCTCGGCGCCGTGCACTACCTGGTCAAGCCGTTCAGCTTCGCGGCGCTGGAGGAGCGGCTGGCCGCCTACCGTCAGATGCGCAGGCGCCTGGAGCGGATCGGTGACGCCGAGCAGCGGGAGGCCGAGCAACATGAGGTGGACGCGCTCTACAGCCTGTTGCGCGGCCCCGCGTCGGCTCCCGGCGCGCAGCCGCGTCCGACGCTCGCCTCGATCCGTGAGCTGCTCGAGGACGCGCCGGAGGATCTCTCGGCGGCGCAGATCGCCGGCGTGATCGGCGTGAGCCGCTCCACGGCACAGCGCTACCTCTCCCAGCTTGCGCGTCAGGGCCAGGTGGAATTGCGCCTGCACTACGGCAGCGCCGGGCGTCCGGAGCACCGCTACCGGCGAGCCGACGCGCGCCGCTGAAGGCTCAGGCCAGCCTGGTGCCGCCGGCCGCGCCGCTCAACGGCTCAGGCCAGCCCCGCGGCCCCGCCCGCGCGGTTGACCGCCTGCATCGCCCGCCGGTTGGCGCCCAGCAGCGCCCGTGCGCCGCGCGGCGTGAGCCGGTCGCAGACGAAGTCCCAGTGCAGTGAGACATGGTCACCGACGGCCGGCTCATGCACGAACGCCAGGCCGTCACTCTGCCAGCGCACGCTGCGCTGCACCGCCTCGCCCAGCAGCAGCCGACCGTGGTCCCACAGCAGCGGCTGAGCGCTGACGCGCAGCCTGCCGTCGGGCTCCAGCGCCTGCACCACCGCCGGGGTGATGCGGCACTGGTCAAGGATCCGCAGCGGCTGCTCGACCACGCCGCTGCGCAGCAGCCCGAGCCACGGGTAGACCGCGAACACGTGGAAGCAGTGATGCGCCACCGCGCCCGCCGCGACAGTGTCAGTGAGATGCTCCTGGGCGCGTCCCAGGCGCCCGCGAAAGCGCTCCTCGACATGCCTGGCGAGGTCGGCCGCGGTGACCCGCTCCAGCAGCCGGTTGCCGACCCAGTAGGCCTCCACCACACGCTCGTCCAGCGGGTCGCCGATGCCGTTGGCGCCGGCGATCAGCGTCAGGTAGGGCCAGGCTCCCTCAAACGTGCGCGCGAGCTGCGCCAGGCCCTGGTCGCTGACCCCGGCGTGGCCGTACTGCAGCAGCTCCAGCGGTTGGTCGGCGCCGCACAGCCCAAGCTCGTTGGGCGGGTAGGCGTAGCGCGCGAACAGCAGCGGGCCCGGCGTGGCGCGGGGTACGGTGAGCGCGCCCATCGCGCTCAGCCGCCGGCGCCGATCCGAGCGCGCTCGCCGGCGCGCGCTCGCAGCCCGCTCCAGGCGATCAGCGCGGCACCGGCGCTGAGCAGCGCCACGGCCCCGAAGTTCACGGGCGCGCTGCCGGCGGTGCCCGCGAGCAGCGCGGTGATCACGGCGCCGAAGACCAGCACCGCGGTCACGTCCAGGGCGGGGGCGCGCGCCAGAGCCGCATACCAGGTACCGACGTACGCGGCCAGCAGCAGCCCTGTGATCAGCACCCAGCGCCACTGCAGGGCGCTCAGGCCGACAAGCGCAGAGCCCCTGCCGCTGACCAGCACCCAGGCGATCAGCAGCAGTGAGCCGATCGCCATCCGCGCGGTGGCCAGCAGCTGCGCATCGAAGCGCTGCATCAGCCGCTTGACGTAGATCACCTCGACCGCCCACAGCAACGTCGCGGCGAGGATCATCGCCTCACCGCTGCCGAAGCTCACATGGCCGGCCGATCCGGCGAGCCAGGCCTGCCCCGCCATCAGCAGCGTGATCGCCAGCAGGTGACCCCAGCGCAGGCGCTCACGCAGAAACGGGAGCGCCAGCAGCGCCACCCAGATCACGAGCGTCTTCTGGATGAAGGCTGCCTGCGTCGACTGCGCCCGCGCCAGGCCCTCGAAGAAGAGCACGAACGGCACCGATCCGCCGATCACCGCGACCGCGAGCAGCGCCACGCCGTCGGCGCCGCGCGTGGAGCGGCGGGTGCCCACGGAGCGGCGGCTGCCCACGCAGCGGCGGGCGCCCGCCGGCC
>JAJZDA010000129.1 GCA_021851525.1 Actinomycetes bacterium
CCGCGCACCGGCTCCGCGCACCGGCTCCGCGCACCGGCTGCGCCACGGCGGCGGCGCGCGCACCGCGCTCAGCGCACGGGTGACGCGGCGGCGCGGATCCCCGGCACGGTCTGGCCGGCGAACAGCTCGAGCGTGCGCCAGTCGGCGGGCGGGCGCGCCATCAGCAGGAAATCCTCGACGCCGCGCCGCGCGTAGGGCAGCAGGCGCTCCACCAGCTGCTGTGGCGTGCCGGCGAACATGCCCTTCTCCACCAGTTGCTGGGGCGCCACGCCGAGCGCCGCGGCCCGCGCGCGAAGCTGCTCCTGGGCCTCCGCCGGCGTCTCCCCCAGCACCGCCTGAAGCACCACCTGGAGGCGGATCTCCGCAGGGTCGCGGCCGACGTCGGCGCAGTGGCCGCGCAACACGTCGAGCTTGTGGTCGAACTCGGGCAACGGCATCAGGAAGGTGTTCCAGCCGTCCGCCTGGGCGGCGGCGTGCCGCATCGAGACGCGCTCGCCGTTGCCACCGATCCACAGCGGGATGCGCGGGCGCTGCAGCGGCTTGGGCTCGCACATCGCGTCGCGCAACTGGAAGTGGCGCCCCTGGAAGCTCGCGCGCCGCTCGGTCCACAGCAGCTTCAACACCTGGGCGGCCTCCCCCATCATCTCCAGCCGCTGCCCGATCCCCGGGAACTCGATCCCGTACTGCTCGTGCTCACCCTCAAACCACGCCCCGCCGAGGCCCCACTCGACCCTGCCACCGGAGATGTGGTCGATCGTCGCGGCGATGTTCGCCGCCACCGCCGGGTGCCGGTAGGTGACCCCGGTGACGATGATCCCGAGGCGCAGCCTGGTGGTGTGCGCAGCCAGCGCGGCCAGCAGCGTCGGCCCCTCAAAGCAGGGGCCCTCCGGATCCCCGAACGGGATCGGCATGAAGTGATCGAAGACCGAGGCCCAGTCGAGCCCGAGCCGCTCAGCGCCCTGGATCAGCTCCAGGTAGGTGGGGAAGTCGCAGTGCTGCTGGCCGGCATGGATGCCGAAGCGCAGCCCCGGCGCAAACAGCGACTCAGCCATCCGCGATTGGCTCCTCGAGCCTCGACCCGATCAGCGCCAGCGCCTCGAGCACCGTCTGCCGCTGCTGCTCACTGAGCCCCGAGAGCTGCTGGGCCAGCCACTGGGCGCGAGCCTGCACGCGGGCGCGCATCACCTGCTCACCGCTGGCGGTGATCTGCACGAGGTTGGCACGCCCGTCGCGCGGGTCGCTGCCGCGCGAGACCAGCCCGCGCCGTTCCAGCCGCTGCACGATCGCGGACATCGTCGGCTGCGCCACCGGCTCCCCGGCGGCCAGCGCGGTGACCCGCTGGGGGCCCTCCTCGTGCAGCGTCTTGAGCACCGACGCGCCGGTCCGGCTGAGGTCGTTGGGGATCTCCCTCCCCAGGCGCCACCAGGCCCAGCCGATCAGCCGCTCCAGCTCGCGGCCCAGCTCCAGGTCAGCGGGATTCTCGCTGCTGCCCACCGCGCGAGCATATCTTGCGCACAGCGCCTGCAGCCCGCCCATAGCTCGGCTATGCTGCCCGCGCACACTCAACGGAAGCCGAATGCTCGCCGCAGTTTATCGATCAGCAGGTGACTCCAGCGCGCTGCGCGTGGAACAGGTGGAGACCCCCAGGCCGGGCCCCGGAGAGGTCCGCGTGCGGGTCGCCGTCTCCGGCGTGAACCCCACGGACTGGAAGGTGCTCGAGCGCAGCGGGCCGCAGCGCGGTGAGTTTGCGGTCCCCAACCAGGACGGCGCCGGTGTGATCGACGCGGTCGGCCCGGGGGTCGCGCGCGAGCGCCTGGGTGAGCGCGTCTGGCTGCTGATGGCGGCGCACAACAACCGCTGGGGCACGGCCGCCGAGTACTGCGTGGTTCCCAGTGAGCGCGCGGTCACGCTGCCGGACCGCGCGCCGTTCGAGCTGGGCGCTTCGCTGGGCGTCCCGGCGCTCACCGCCTGGCACTGCCTGTGCATCGGTGGCTGCCCGTCGGGGGATGCCGTGCTGGTCTCCGGCGGCGCCGGGGCGGTCGGCCGGGCGGCCATCGAACTGGCGCGCCACATGGGCGCGGAGCGCGTGATCAGCACCGTCAGCGGCCCGGAGAAGGCGCGGATCGCGCTGGCCGCGGGGGCCGATGCGGCGATCAACTACCGCGATGCCGACGCGGCCGCCCAGATCCTCGACGTGGCCCCGACCGGCGTGAACCGCTTTGTCGAGGTGGCGCTGCACCAGAACATCGCGCTGAACCTGCAGGTGGCGGCACCGCACGCGGTGATCGCCGCCTATGCGGCCGACCCGCAGACGCTCGCCACGCTGCCCGTCCGCGACCTGATGGTGGCGAACATCTCGCTGCGTTTCATGCTGCTGTACACGGTCAAGCCGCGGCACCTGCAGGAGGCGATCGAGGGCATCAGCGCGGCGCTGCGCGCTGGGGCGCTCAGCACCCCGCCGCTGCACCGCTTCGCGCTGGCGCAGGTGGCGCAGGCACACGACGCCGTCCGCAACGGTGCGGTCGGCAAGGTGATCATCGACCTGTAGCGAGGCACCGGCGGCGGCCGGCGCCTCAGACGCTCACCACCAGGCCCGGGTCAAAGCCCGCCACCGGCTCGTGCGGGTAGCCGCGCTGATTTGAGATCACGCGTGTGCCGCGCACCTCGGTGTCCACCGTGCGATGCACGTGGCCGAAGATCCAGAGATCGACACGCTCCCCGCCCATCAGCTCGCTCAGGTCGGTGGCAAACGCGCCGGCGATGGCCGCGAGCGTCGGATTCTGCGGGCGCGCCCGCACCAGCGGCGCGTGATGGGTGATCACGACGGTCGGCCCGTCGTGCGCGACCGCCAGGCGCTCACGCAGCCAGGCCCGGCTGCTGAGGTGCAGCGCGCGCGTCTGCGCGGGACGCAGCGGCTGACCGGTGTCAGAGCTGCTGATCTGCTTGTAGTCGTTGACCACCCGCTCAGCGATCGCCATCGAACGCTCGGTGAGCTGCTCACCTGCGTACTGGAAGTCACTCCAGAGCGTGCAGCCCAGAAAGCGCACCCCGTCGATCTCGAGCTCATCCCGCTCGAGGACGCGGACGGCCGAGCCCTCCGCGGCGGCGCGCAGCTCAGCCGTCAGGCCGGGCAGCGCGTGGCCGTAGAACTCGTGGTTGCCGGCGACGTAGAGGACCGGGCGCTGCCCCAGCGCGTCCTGCGCCCAGCGCAGGCCGGCCGTTCCCGGGGCGATGTCCCCCGCCAGCACGACGACGTCCGCGTCTGTGCTCGGCAGCGAGAACTCGGCGTGTTCCAGGTGGATGTCACTCAGCACGTGCAGCCGCACGCGACTGCACGCTACGCGAGGTGCGCGCGCGATGCGTAGGTGATGTAGGGCAGCTCGATCTGCTCGCGCCCCTCGAGGTCCGGATGGGACTCGAGCAGATCCTGCACCGCACCGAGGATCGCGGTGCGCTCACGCAGCCCGGCGAGGATCACGTAGCTGCGCGAGGCGACCAGCTCGATCAGCCCGGCCGGGGTGAGCAGGTCGGCCCACTCCTGGACCAGGTACTCGATCTGACCGAACTGCGCGCCGAACAGCGGGTTGTCGTAGCTCATCCGCTGCGCGCCGCGGCGCCCCAGGATCTCCGAGAGCTCGCGGACCCACGCGACGCGCTCATCGCGCTCATTCCAGATCAGCCCCAGGCGCCCGCCTCTGCGCAGCACCCTCGCCACCTCGGCGGCCGCGACGGGAACGTCGACCCAATGCCACGCCTGCCCCACGAGCACCGCGTCGACGCTCGCGTCCGGCAGCGGGATGCTTTCCGCGCTGCCGACGCGCGTGCGCACCTGCGGGAGCTGCTCGCGCAGCTGCGCGAGCATCTGCGGCGAGGGATCGACGGCCTCCACCTCCACGTCGTGCTGGGCGATCAGCCTGGTCAGCTTGCCGGTCCCGGCGCCGAGGTCGAGCACGCGGTGCCCGTTCTGCGGCAGCAACCACTCGAGCGCGCCCTCGGGATACCCCGGGCGCGCGCGCTCGTAGAGCGCTGCCGCCGCCCCGAACGCGCCAGCCTGGGCGCTGCGGATCTCTGAGTCGAGCATGACTCTCAGGCTAGCGCCGGAGAGTCGGCCTCCCGCCCGGAACTCAACGAACCTCCGAGTGCCGCCCAGCGCTGCACGCCACCGTCGACGACGTGCAGCACCTGCTGCACGCCGTGGCGCTTGAGCAGCGCGGCGGCCACACCGGCACGCAGGCTCGACGCGCAGATCACCGCGACCGGCTGGCGCGCATCGATCCCGTCGGGGATCCCGGAGATGTCGTGCCAGGTGCGGTGCAGCGAGCCGGGCAGGTGCCCGAGCTCATACTCGGCACGGTCACGCACATCGAGCACCTGCGTGGCGGGCGCGGAGTCGAGCAGCGACCGCAGCTCTGAGACCGGCAGCCGCCGCAGGCTGGCGAGCGGCAGCCCGGCGGCGCTCCACGCGCCGATGCCGCCCTGCAGCACACCGCCGCCGCTGACCGCCTCGTGCAGGCCCACCGCGGCGGCCAGCGCCGCGGCACGGACGCCCAGCGCCTCGCTCTCGCACACGAAGATCAGCCGCTGCGCGCCGGCCGCGAGCCACGCGAGCCTGGTCCCGAAGCCGCCGCGGGCCAGCGGGATCCAGAGCGCCCGCGGCACGTGCCCGGCGGCGAAGGCGGTGTCGCTGCGAGTGTCGATCACGAGCGTCCCGGGGCTCTCGTCGAGGCTCGCCAGGGCCTGCGCGGAGATCCCGGCCGGGCGCGGGGCGTCGGTCAGCAGCGGCCCGTGGTTGAGCTCGACGATCGCCTTGAAGTTGGGCGGCTGGGCACCGAGCGCAGAGATTGCGGCGGTGACGAACTCCTGCTCGTCGGCGATCGCCAGCAGCGGGTTGTGCCGGCGCTCGAAGCCGATCGTCGAGCAGACCTTGAGGTCCATCCCCGGGCCGCCGCACATCGAGCCACCGAGGTGCCCGGGCCAGACCTCGACGTGATCAGGCAGCGCCAGCAGCTGATCACGCAGCGAGCGGAAGATCCCGCGTGCGCCCTCGCTGCGCTCGACAGCCAGGTCGGGCCGCGCGACGTCACCGACGAACAGGCTGTCCCCGGTCAGCACCGCCCACGGTGATTGGCCACGGCGCGTGTCGGTCAGCAGGAAGCAGGTGTGCTCGGGGCGGTGGCCCGGGGTGTGCAGCGCGCGCATCCGCAGCGCCCCGAGCGTGAACTCGTCGCCATGCTCAAACGGCTCGTGCTCAAACTCCGGGGCGACCAGCCGGTGGATGTGGATCCGGGCCCCGGTGGCGGCGGCCAGACGGCCGTGACCGGAGACGTGGTCCGCGTGGTTGTGGGTCTCGAAGACATGCTCGATGCGCACCCCGAGATACTCGGCGAGCTCCAGGTAGGGCTCGATCTCGAGCCGCGGGTCGACCACGGCAGCGACCCCCGCGTGGTTGTCACCGATCAGGTAGGAGGCGCAGCCAAGGTCATCATGGACCACCTGTCTGAAGATCATCAGCCGCTCCCTCAGGCGATTATCCGGACCCTGCGCGTCAGCACAGTGGCAGCGTAGACGGCCACGTAGCCGCACACCACACTGGCTGCCAGGTAGGCCGCTGCGAGCGCGTAGCGGTCCGTGTCGAACATCTTCAGCAGCTCCAGCTGCATCGTCGAGAAGGTTGTGAAGGCGCCGCAGAAGCCGGTGCCCAGCAGCTGGCGGCGGTAGGTGGAGAGCGGCAGGCGCTCCTGCAGGCGCGTCACCAGATGAGCCAGCAGCAGCGTCCCGCCGAGGTTGATCGAGAACACCGTCCAGGGCCAGACCGAGCCGCTCTGCGGGGCCAGCTCGGTGAGCGCCACGCGGGCCAGCGCGCCGAACGCGCCGCCGCCGAAGACCGCCAAAAGCTCTCGCCGGTCGAGCGTCATCGGGCTGGGGCTGACGGGGCGTCGCAGTGCTGCCCCAAGCTTGTGGGTACGGTCATCTGGAAAAGCTGCAGTGGCGGGAGAAGGATTCGAACCTTCGAAGGCAGAGCCAACGGATTTACAGTCCGTCCCCTTTGACCGCTCGGGAATCCCGCCGTGAGGCGAGCAGTTTAGTAACTCACGGGCCGCTGCGCCCGCGTGCCGCGAGAGCACCCGGATGCGCGCGCGGATCAGCGCGCGGCGACGGCCAAAGCGGCGCCGCGCGGGCCGCCCTCAGAGCTCGGCGCGGAGCTCGTCGATGTCGCGGGCGATCTCTATCAGCGCCGCGTGGATGCCGGAGAGCGCGCCCATCAGGATGCGGTTCACCTCACCCTGCGAGCCCTTCAGGGGCTTGCCGCCGAAGCTGGCGTTGAGGACGCTCGGATCCCGCGCGACGGCGTGCGCGGTGAGCTCCCGGACACGCTGCTCGAGGTTCGAAGCCATCACCTGATCCTAGCGCCCAGCGTCAGGCGCCCAGGGTGCGGCGGGCAGCGAGCGCGGCGCGCCGGATGGCGCGCCGCGCTCGTCGGGTTGCGACCCCCAGCCTCGCGGTGGCTCCTCTCAGCGCTCCGCTATGACGCGTCACGCAGGCGCTGCGCCTCCGGCAGCGCCTCCAGCTTCTTGAGCGTGTGGGTCTCGATCTGGCGGATCCGCTCGCGCGTCACGTTGAACGCGCGCCCGACCTCCTCGAGCGTGTAGGGACGCTGGCCGGTGAGCCCGAAGCGCATCTCAATCACCTCGCGCTCACGCTCGGGCAGCGCGGCCAGAGCACGCCGCAGGTTCTCCTTGCGCAGGCGCTCGGAGGCCAGCTCAAACGGGGACTCGGCGGTCTGGTCCTCCACGAAGTCACCCAGCTCCGACTCCTCCTCCTCACCGACCGGCTTCTCCAGGGAGACCGGCTGCTGAGCCATCCGCAGGATGTCGCGCACCTCGCGCACGGTCGTCTCGAGCTCCGCGGCGATCTCCGCCGGGGTGGGCTCACGCCCCAGCTGCTGGACCAGCTGGCGCTCCACGTGGATCACCTTGTTGAGCTTCTCCACCATGTGCACCGGGATCCGGATCGTGCGTCCCTTGTCGGCGATCGCGCGGGTCACAGCCTGGCGGATCCACCAGGTCGCGTAGGTCGAGAACTTGTAGCCGCGCCGGTAGTCGAACTTCTCGACAGCGCGGATCAGGCCCATCGAGCCCTCCTGGATGAGGTCCAGGAACGTCAGCCCGCGCCCCAGATAGGACTTTGCGATCGAGACCACGAGCCGCAGGTTGGCCTCGATCATGTGCTGCTTGGCGTTCATGTCGCCGCGCTCAATGCGCTTGGCCAGCATCACCTCCTGCTCTGCGGTCAGCAGGCTGACGCGACCTATCGAGCGCAGGTAGAGGCGCAGCGAGTCGAGGCTCGGCTCGACCGTCAGGTCGAGCTCCACCTGCTTGCGCGGGCGCTCATCCTCGCCCAGCTCACGCGACGCGGCGCGCGACTCGACGCTGCCGAGCTCCGAGCGGGCGATGCGGCCGTCCGCCTCAACCACCTCGATCCCCTGCTCATCGAGGTATGCGTGGAGCTCCTGCACCTGCTCCTTGGTGCACTCCACCTCCTCGAGGCAGGCGGCGATCTGTTCAAACGTGAGAAAGCCCCGCTCCTGACCTTCTGCGATCAGCGAGCGGAACTCCTCCCGCTCCGAAACCGGTGCTTCGTCACTGAGCAACGCAGTTCCCTTATGGCTCACTACCCGACTCCTTCCGGAAGGATCCCAAGCGTGGAGAGCCGCTGCGGCAGCGGCCCCCTCTCCTCATGTCTCCCCTCAGAGACTGCCGGAGTGATACCACACTTCCGCGGCGAGCAAGGCAGACATCGTGACATACGGCACAACTCCCCGGCGGGCCGAGATGGCCGCTGCTCTAACCTCCTGAGCATGAACACCTCCGCACCGACAGAAGCCTCCACGATCGATGTTCAGGCCCGTGAACCCGCCGTTGCGCTGAGTCTCTCGCAGGTCGGCGTGACCGGCGTAGAGAAGGTGATCCGTCTGCAGCAGGGCGGATCCGAGCAGCTCTTCTGGGCTCGGTTCGAGTGCGTGGTGGAGCTCGGCGCCAACCAGAAGGGCGCGCACATGTCGCGCTTTGAGGAGGTGGTCAACGAGACGATCGGTCAGGTCGTGCTGGGCGAGGCGCCGTTCAAGGCCGAGACCCTGGCCGAGCACATCGCGCTGCTGGTGCGCGAGCGCCAGGGCGCGCGCCGCGCCGAGGTGACGGTGCAGGCCCGCTTCCCCGAGCACAAGCCGGCGCCCGTCTCGGGGATCGAGACCCAGGAGCTCTACACGCTGCACGGCTGCGCGGTGGCCTCGGCGTCGGGGACGCGCCGGCTGATCGGTGTCACGGCCCAGGGGATGACAGCCTGCCCCTGCGCCCAGGAGCTGGTCGCCGCAGGCGCGCGGGAGCGGCTTGCGGAGGAGGGCTACGAGGGCGATGAGATCGAACGGATCCTGGCCGCGGTGCCTGTCGCCACGCACAACCAGCGCGGGCTCGGCACGCTGCACATCGGCCTGCCCGAGGGCCTTGACGCGGAGATCGACGCGGCGGTCCTGGTGCAGATCGTCGAGGGATCGATGAGCTCCGAGATCTACGAGCTGATGAAGCGCAGCGATGAGGCTCACGTGGTCACCAAGGCCCACCGCCACCCGCGCTTCGTCGAGGATTGCGTGCGCGAGATGATCCGTGGGACGGTGGAGCGCTTCCCGCAGCTGCCCGACGAGGTGTGGCTCTCGGCCAGGCAGGAGAACCTCGAGACGATCCACCAGCACAACGTCGTGGCCGAGCGCTACGGCACGCTCGGCGAGATCCGCGCGCAGCTGCGCGGCGAGCCGACGCGCGAGCAGCACCTCAGCCGCCGCTCCTGGCTGGACGCGAGCGTCTGAGCGCCTGAGGGGTGGCGCAGGTGCTGGCCGCGGTGCTCCAGGCGCAGGGTGAGCCGCTGGCGCTCAGGCAGCTGCCCGACCCGGTGGCCGGGCCCGGCCAGCTGCTGCTCCGGGTCCGCGCCTGCGGTGTCTGCCGCACCGACCTGCACCTGCGCGACGATGAGATCCCGGCTACGCGCCTGCCGGTGGTGCTCGGGCACCAGATCGTCGGCGTGGACGCGGAGGGCCGCAGGTTGGGCGTGCCGTGGCTGGGCTTCACCTGCGGGCAGTGCGAGTTCTGCCTGCGCGGGCGCGAGAACCTCTGCCGCCAGGCCCGCTTCACCGGCCGCGACATCGACGGCGGCTTTGCCGAGCTGGCGGTGGCCGACTCCCGCTTCTGCTTCGCGCTGCCAGAGGGCCTGAGCGACACGCAGGCCGCGCCGCTGCTCTGTGGGGGCCTGATCGGCTACCGGGCGCTGACGCTCGCCGGTGACGGCGCGCGCCTGGGCCTCTACGGGTTCGGCTCCGCCGCCCACATGATCTGCCAGGTCGCGGTGGCCCAGGGCCGGCGGGTGTTCGCGTTCACGCGGCCCGGCGACAGCGGCGGCCAGAGCTTCGCGCTGGAGATGGGGGCGCAATGGGCCGGTGACAGCACCGCAACGGCGCCCGAGCCGCTCGACGCGGCGATCATCTTCGCCAGCGACGGCGCGCTCGTGCCGCTGGCGCTGCGCGCGCTCGAGCGCGGCGGCACCGTGGTCTGCGCCGGCATCCACATGAGCGAGATCCCGGCCTTCTCCTACGACGATCTCTGGCAGGAGCGCGTGATCCGCTCGGTCGCGAACCTCACGCGCCGCGACGCCGAGGAGTTCCTCGCGCTGGCGCCGAGCGTGCCGGTGCGCACCGAGGTCTCGAGCTACCCGCTGGCGCAGGCCGAGCAGGCGCTGGCGGACCTGCGCGCAGGCCGCTTTCAGGGCTCGGCCGTGGTCGTCCCCTGAGCCCGCGCGCACCGCGCCCTGGCACCACCACATCGGCGCGCTCCTCTGGCCGGGTCATCATGTACATATCCGCGCTGGGCATGAAAATCTTGCGCCATTCCTGCGCCCATATGCCAAAATTGCGGTTATAGGCCACGTCCAGCACATCTTCCCGCGCGCTGCGGACAAAAATTTTCAACCCGTAATACGGCGCCAGCACCGGCACCAGCGCGGAAATACCCTCCACA
>JAJZDA010000130.1 GCA_021851525.1 Actinomycetes bacterium
AGTGAGAGCAGCGACGCCTCGAACGTCTCACCGAGCTGCCTGACCCGCGCGAACAGCGGGGAGCCGCCGCGATCATCGTGTGCCAGCTGCGCCAGCTGCTCACGTGCGCCCGGATCATCGAGGATCCCAAGGAACTCATCGTAGGCCTGCAGCGCGCGCACGCCCGCGTCGGCGGCGCCGTGCTCGATGAAGGCGTCGGCAATGCGGTCAAGCGGCGCCACCGCCATGCGCTCGGCCAGATGCCCGAGCATCCGCGCCGCCGGCAGGCGGTGGCACTCCAGAACCGGCAGCAGGCCGCCAGCGAAGAGCGCCTTGCGCGAGAGCCGCAGCTTGGCGTTGCGCAGCCCCCAGCCCTCGCCGGCGCGGGCGCGCATCTTGCCCTCAAAGTCCACGGCGATCGTGCGCCAGTAGCGCACCAGATCATTGAGCAGGAAGCGCGGGGGCTGAAAGTCACTGCCGTGGGCCGCGAGATACTGCGCCAGCAGCCGTTCCCGGGCCTGGGCGTGCAGCTCCTCCCCCCAGACCGCCACCGACTCGAGGATCAGCAGCATGCGCAGCGTGAGGTTGCTGTTGTTGTCCGCGTCCAGGCCGATGTTGTCGCCCAGCGCACCGAGCGCCACGGGCGCCCCGCCGAAGATCCCCTCACGTCCCGAGAGGCGCGCCCCCAGGAGGCGCGCCACCTCCTCAGAGCTCGGGCGCAGCTCACCGGAAGGCGCGTGCTCGCAGAGCACAATGAAGTCATCGTCACTCTCACCGGTGACCTCGCGCCGTCCCCAGGAGCCGAACAGCAAGACGGCGGTCCCGGTGCTCCAGTCGCCGGCGGCGCTCAGCAGCAGCCGCCGGGCGCGCAGCGCCTGCTCGGTGCGCTGAGCCGCGGCGTCGATCTGCGGGAAGCTCGCACCGGTGGCGGCGGCGAGGCCCGCGACACCACGCACCCCGCCCACCGTGAGCCGCTACGCAGCCAGCTCGAGCGCGTGCCCGGCGGGAGCCAGCAGGGGCTCCCACGACTGCGGCGGGCGGGCCTCGAGGATCCAGGGGACGTCCCGGCAGCGGTCGAGCACCGCGGCGAAGCTGCGGGCGTCGGCGTCGCGCAGCGGCACGTGCTCCCCGTCGATCAGCGAGCTCAGGTGGACCTGACGCAGGCGTGAGCCGTAGCGGTGCAGCAGCTCCTCGGCCAGTTCCATGCTCGGATCGAGCGAGTGCGCATGGGCGATGTCGAAGCAGAAGCCGGCGTCGGGGAGCACCTCGAAGAACTCCTCCAGCTCATCGGCGCTGCGGCCAACCGGCTTGCGGGCGTCCATGTTCTCCAGCACCAGCCGCGTGCCGAGCGCACGGTAGCGCTGCGGCTCGACCAGCGCGTCTGGATGCACCACCACCGAACGCACCCACAGCGGCAGCGCACCGAGGCGCCGCACGGTCTGCGCCTCCGGCTCGGCGAGCGCCTTGGCCGGCGCGTGCACGCTCACGTAGCGGAACGGCAGGCGTGGCGCGTGCGCCAGGTAGGAGCTGAGGCTGATCAGCTCCGGTCCGGCCAGTGCCGAGAGCTCGACCGCGAAGGAGGAGATCTCGCAGGCACGGCGCACCAGCGTCGGCCAGTCGCCGCGATCCTCATCGAAGATCCCGGTCGACGCGCCGAGCGGATGATGGCGGGCCAGGGACCGCGTGACGCGGGCAGGATCCAGCTGTGCGGTGATGCTCACGTGGCTACGGTAGCGACCGCCCAGGACGTCCTCACCACGCGCGGGCGGCCACACGGCTACCCTCAGGCGCGCGCCCTCGTAGCTCAATGGATAGAGCACGCGCCTCCTAAGCGCGGGATGCAGGTTCGATTCCTGCCGGGGGCATTGGGGCCATTCGCGAAGGAAGAACTCTGCGCATTTGCGAAAACTTACCCTGCAAATGCGCGGGTTTGTTTGGTCACCGCCCCGTTTGCGAAAGCCGGCCCGACCTTTCTCCTGATCCGGCCTGAATTTGCCCGCCCCATCCGCGAAGGCCTGCCGCCCGACTCTTGCAGGACTCCGATGGTCCGAAACCCCCTGTAACCACGAGCGGTCAGGAGCGTGACAGCCTTGGCGACGTGGGGCTCGCTGACCAAGCGAGCCCCAAGCCTTAACCTCTCATCGAGGGTGGCACCACCTTGCGGAGGGTCGTCCCTGGCTACGAGACCAGAGCGTCGAAGTCGAGCGACTCATCACTGTCGAAGACCGCATCGCCACCTCCGCTCCGGAGCGACTGCGGCGCTTCACTGGGTTGCGCCGGTCTGAGATAGCCGCGCTCGACAGCCTCGCGATGGGACGCGGCGTACTGCCGGTTCGCGTGCGCCAAGCGCTGCAACGTGAACGCGCGCAGCGCGCAGCAGCACACCCGCTTGAACTCGTTGTCGGTCTGCGCCCAGCGCGGAACGTCCATGCCGCCGTTGCCTATGCCACGGCCCTTCAGGCGAGCGTTGATGGGCTCGCTCACTTGCGGCGATGCAGCAGCCCTCTCTGCCAAGCAGAGCGCCGAGTTCGAGCGACGCTGGGCGCGCCAGGACAGCCGCCGCGATACGACGGGAATGAAGGCATTCCTCGTGCCCGGACTCGGGCGGTTCGACCTCGCCTACGAGATACTCGCCGTCGGGGGGCCGACCGCCAACTGCTCGTGATCTACACCGGCCGACGGATCCGCCGGTGCACGCGGCGTCCTTCCGCAGGCTGCGTGCGGTAGCTGACCAGCTTTCGGTCATGAGCCCGCCGGCTCCGGGAGATGTCGCCGCCGGACCCGCACCCGCCTGTTAAGAGACGGGCTATGCATCAGAGACGATGCGGGGGCTGATCCTCGCCAAGATCCCAGACCTCATCTGCGTCCCCGAGTCGGTCAGTCCCTGACGTAACGGTAGGATTTGCGGATGCCCCGAGACGGAACACGGGTGCGGGCCCGCCTGCGCGAAGCAGCACTCGAGCTGTACCGCGAACGCGGCTATGAAAGCACCACCACGGCCGAGATCGCTGCTCGGGCGGGCGTTACCGAGCGCACCTACTTTCGGCATTTCGCTGACAAGCGAGAGGTGCTCTTCGACGGCGAGGCGGAGCTGCGCACCATTCTGGTCGACGCGATCGCCGCAGCACCGAGCGAGCTTGCACCGCTTCCCATCCTTGTCCGAGCCCTCACCGCCGCCGTCCCGCTGCTGATCGCCAACCGACCAATTGCCGAACAACGAGCCGCGATCATTGCCCACAGCCCAGCATTGCAGGAGCGCGCGTACGCTAAGACCGCCAGCCTGGTGGATGCCATCGCCGGAGCGCTCGCCAGGCGTGGCACCGCAGAGCCAACGGCGCGCCTAGCCGCGAGGGTCGCGATGGCCGCCTTCGAGGATGCCAACCACCGCTGCATCGAATACTCGGAACCACACCTCAGCGCCGCCATCGCTCAAGCCGCAGAAGAAGTCAAAGCGATCTGCGGCTGAGTTCGCTAGCTCCGCGATTCACCGGGTCGCGCCGAAGGCGACCAGCGCGTCTCCTTCGAGATGCCGCGCCGCCTCCATCACACACCGGTGGCGATACGCGAAGCGTCCATCAGCGCCTGCTGGATCGTGGGATCAACGTTCACGGTCGTCTGATCGTCGAAGCTGGCGGCCTTGCGCCAGTACATCGCCGTGCGCCCGGAGCCCTCGAGTAGTGCGCGCGTGGGGTTCGCGGCAGCGGTTGTGATGTCGTTCCCTACGAAGGGCCTCATGGCTGCCGTCATCACCCGCATCGACCGAGGAGCATCCCGGAAGATGTCAGTCTTCACCAGGCCTGGGCACACCACCCCTGCGAACAGCCTCTCATGTGAGGCCGCGAGATGGGCGGCGTAGTGCATCACGGCACCGTTGACCTGCGGGATCAGTTGCCGGAAGCTGAGGCCGCGGAACTCTGGGAAACGCGCCACGTCGACCTCGGGGACCTTCCGCATGTAGGAGCCCATCATGATCACACGCGGGCTCGGTGACTTCAGAAGATGCGGAAGCAGCAGTTGGGTGAGGTGGTAGCGACCGAGGTAGCTCACCGCGAGGAAGAGCGGGATGCCCTCGGCCGTGCGCACGTCGCCGTCGTAGATCACTCCGGTCGAGTGCAGCAATCCGTCGACCCGATCGGATGAAGTCCTGATGTGGTCGGCCGCATCACGGACGCCGGCGCTCCTGGACAGGTCGACCGAGTGGAATTCGGCCCGCTCACGCGATGCCCCGAACGAATCCAGGGCCGCCTCTGCCTTGCGCTGGTCGCGCCCCAGAATAATCACGCGATCCCCCCCGCCCAGCAGGTTGCGGGAAACCTGCAGGCCGATGCCGCTGTTGCCTCCGGCGACCACGAATGTCCTCATTGGCTTGCTCCTAGGCTAGTGCTTTGTCAGTCACTGACGATACAGGAAGCGGCAGTAACTGTCGCTACACCAGCGAGCGCCCCCAAGTGGGTAAGGGATCACAACTTGATTGGTGTTGGTATCACGGTGTAGTTCCAGTCACCGTGGAATGCGTGTCGGGTGATTTGGACGGTGGCGAGTGTTTCGTCGCTGACCTCGATGCCTTGCTCGTAGGTCCGGTCATCCAGTTGGGCGTAGACCTTCAGGCCGGTGCTCGTGGTCGGGGAGCTGATCAGCTCGATGATCGCTTCGAGGCTCTCGAGCGGCCGACCGCGCCAGTTGAGCGAGACCATGCTGAACATGCGGTGTTCGATCTTGCTCCATTTCGAGGTGCCAGGCGGGAAGTGAGCGACTCGGATGCTGAGGCCGGTCTGGTCGGCCAGGCGCTGCAACTCTGCGCGCCAGAGCCGGGTGCGGGGGCTGTTGGACCCGCCGGAGTGAGCCGTGATCGTCAGCGTTGTCGCGCTTGGGTAGCGGCGTTTGCCCAGCTGCTGCCACCAGTCCAGAATGCTGTTGACCGCAAACGACGCCGTGTCAGACGTGATCCCGACGCTGACCCATCCCTCATCCGCGGCCAGGTCATAGACCCCATAGGGAATAGCGTGCCCGAGCTGCTTGTCCTTGAAGTCATGGCCGCGCACCTCAACCGGGCGGCCCTTGGGCTGAAACTCCCGGCCGACCGCCTTGAAGTCACCGACCAGCTCCCGCTTCCTGGTATCCACACTGATGACGGGCTCCCCGGCCCCGAGCGCCTCGGACACCATCTGCGCGATGTGCTGAAACTGAGCGTCCCGGTCGGGATGCTGCGCACCCTCCCGAGTCTTCTTGTTGGCCTGCAGGCTGTAGCCCGTGGCCTTCAACAACCGCAACACGGTGCGGTCAACAACCTGAAAGCCCATGCCCGTGAGCGCCTGCGCGAGCTTCGCGGCGCTCTTGGACGTCCACCGCAACGGCGACTCCGGATCGCCGCGAGTGACCGGGTCGATCAAACCGTCAAGTGCCTCAGAGAGCCCCGGCTCGCGCTCGATGATCGACCGCTGGCCGGCTCCCGGCCTGCGCACGCGCCCAGCATCCAGCGGCTGCTCATCCCGCTCACGCTCAAGCTCCGCCACCCCGCGACTGACCGTCGCCTGCGAGAGGCCCGTCACCCGCGCAACCGCAGCGATCCCACCGCGACCATGAGAGCGCGCCTCAGCCGCCGCCCAACGCCGACGAGACCGCTCATTCAAAAGCCCCCTCATCGCCTCAAAGCGCTCCGCGATCGCGACCTCATCAATCACACGCACAAAGTTCTACGCCACACCCCAGATACCTACATTAATTCTGTCGTGAGCCCTAAGCCCTGGCGCGACCGTGCGGAGAGGAGAAGATGGACAGGCGCCCAGACGACATCTTCGAGAAACTGGGGCGTCAAGGGTGATGCGGATAACCCACTGGCTGTCGGCGCGGCACCCGATCAGGCGCGGGGTCTGCAGCGGCCCGCGGCGCCGGGTGGCGCCGGCAGCCCCGGGCCCGCGGGGCCGCTTGAAAGCGAGCCCACAGCGACGCGCGGTGAAGGCTGCTAATTGGACCTGGGGAAGGCCTTGGAGCCGACGAACCGGACCGCCAGCTGGCCGGTGATGCCGTACATGAACTTGACGTGGGTGTCAGCGAGGCTGGCCTGGAACTCGGTGGGTACCAGGCCGGCGTGGGTGCCGACGATCCGGAAGGTGGCGACGCCCTGAGAGTTGGTGTAGCCGATCACGTTGCCGGAGCCGGGCAGGTGCCCGTCGATGATCGCGGAGGGGCTGCCGTGGCCGAAGCCGCCGTTGATCGTCTGGTACATCGAGACGGCCACGCCGCCGAGATGGGCCGCCTGGTTGAGGTGCCCGACGAGCGCCACCCTTACGGTGAAGACCTTGCCGATGGGGATCGGCCGGTACTCCGCCTGGGGCTGGAAGACGAGGTGCATGAGCTGCGGCAGGTAGTGGTTGCTGATGCTCACCGAGTTGGGGTTGGTGAGGAACGCGACGACGTTGAAGCCACCGCCCAGCGAGGGCATCGCGCCGGTGTTGTTGGGCGCCAGCAGGTACTTGGCGGTGTGGTGCGGAGCGAGCGTGCGCGGACCCTTGAGCCTGATCAGGAAGGCCGTGAAGCCGCTGCGGTCCTCAATCGTGAAGTGCGGGGTGGCGGGCTGGCTGGTGGTGTTCTGGACGCGCACCTTGACCAGCTGCGCAATCCCGTGGATGCCGTCGACGTTGACGCTCGTGATCGTGATACCAAGCGGCGGAGCGGCTGTCACCGCGTGTGCCGTGGAGACGACCGCGAGCAGCGCCGCGACGGCGATCACCTGGGCCCAGCGCAGCGACCGCACCGGCCCGGTCGGGCCGATCTGGCGCGCCAGCCACGCGCGCCAGCCATGACCGGTGAGACCGGCCTCCAGCAGGCCGCCGTCGATCGCCTGGCGCCTGGGGCGCGGCGCGGGGCCGATCGTGACGGCGCCGATGATCGCCACCGGAACCAGCGCCGTCAGGTAGTTGGTCTGAGAGCGCTCCGCGAAGAAGAAGATCAACGCCGGGACCATGAAGGTCGCGGGGCGCATCAGCGGGTAGGTGCCCAGGTAGGCGACCAGCGCCAGCAGGCCGACCAGCACCATCGAGAGCGAGTAGGCGAACAGCGAGCCGCCGCCGAGGTGCAGGAACAGGCTGAGCGCGATGGTGCCCTGCCCGGAGGGCACCATGCTCTTGACCAGCGGGGTGAGCGTCCCGTGTATCCACGAGGCCGGGTCGATCAGCAGGAACGGGAGGTTCGGCACCAGGAACGCGGCCAGCACGACGCCGAGGTAGCGCCGCGCGCGGTGCAGCGCGGCGCGCATCCCGGACCTGAGGTACTCATCGCCGGCGATGGCCAGCAGGACGAAGGCCAGCAGCGGCCAGGGCGTCTGCTTGATCGCCATCGCGAGACCGAGAGCGACCGGCCCGAGGTAGGTGCGCCAGCCCTTGCCGAACCGGTCCCAGCGGTAGGCGGTGATGATCAGGAGCGGCATGTAGAGCACATCGGTGACACCGCCGACGGCGGTGGCGATGTATGAGTCCAGCAGCCCGATCACCAGCGCCAGCGCCCGCATGTTGCGCGGGAAGAGCTTGAACATCAGCAGCACCGACACGCCCCAGGCGATGATGTTGAGGCCGACGCCGAGCTCACTGGACCAGCCCAGGAGCAGGAACGGCACGTACACCAGGAAGGCGAGCGACGGGTAGGAGAAGGCTGTCACCGACTGGCCGGTGAGCGTGTAGGTGGCGCCGTCCGGGGAGACACGGAACTGCTGGAAGGCGGGTGCCATCGAGTGCGCGTAGGGGTTCAGCCCGTGGTGCACGAGCAACTGCGCCGCGTACTGGTCGAAGGCGAGCTCATCAGTGCCGTAGGCGGGGTTGTTGTGGACCGCGGTGAAGGCCCAGATCGCGAACAGCCCGAGGACCAGCAGCGCCGTGCACCAGGCCAGCACGTTGGAGTAGCGCTGCACCTGCGGTGACTGGCCGAACTGCATCAGGCTGGCGGCGATCGTCGCGAGGCTCCAGGCGCCGGCGAAGACCACGAAGACCGTGATCCACGGGAAGGTCGCGGCCGGGCCGACCAGCCCGATCACCATGTTCAGCATCACCAGGCCGGCGGCCGTCCACCAGGTGCGCTCCGCCCACGACTGCTGGGGGCGAGGCTCGATCGTCAGCGGTACCGGGAGCGGGCGCGAGTCGCCGTTGGCGATGTATGGAAGCTCGAGAGGCTCGGTATCGGCCTCGGGCCTGCGTGGTGAAAGAGAACTCAGATGAACCACCAACTGTCGCCATCGGGCCTAATCACGGCTGCCCGATGGTACCCCCTGAACACGCTCAAGAGAGGGAGAATCAGGGCCATGGACGATGCACCCGGCCCACCGCTCCCGTCGACGACCGACGAGCTCGCGCGACACGGATGGCACATGATAGCGGAAGCCCTCACCCGCTCGGTCACCGAGCTGACGCTCGTCACCCACTGGTTCGCGAGCCCGGAGGACGACAGCGTGCAGACCGACGAGCACTTCGGTGACAACGCGCGCACCGCCACCTTCCTGCAGGTCGTGGTGCCGACGCTCGCGCGGGAGCTTGGCGCCCACGGCTGGGTGGTGGGCACCGCCTGGGACCTCGACGCCGCCACGCCGCTGATGGTGATGTGCTGCGCGATCAGCGGGCAACGACCGCTGCTGCAGGCGCGCGCGCTCGCGCGCCTGCCCGACGCCCGGACGGCGCCCTGGTGGCAGCTTGGCGCGGAGCACCTCGAGCTGCCCGTCGAGCTCGCGCGGATCGCCGCCACGCTGCCCGCCTGAGAGCCGCGGCGCGCGGGCCGGCGGCTCAGCGGTCGGGACGCTGCGGGTAGACCTCGTCGATCGTCGTGAGCGCCACAAACGGGGCGCCGGAGGCGGCACGGATCGCTTCGGCGCCGCCGGCCAGGCGGTCGCAGATGGCCAGCACGCCCACCACCTCATGTCCCTCCTCGCGCAGCGCCTGCAGCGCGCGGATCGTGGAGCCGCCGGTGGTGACCACGTCCTCCACCAGCATGCAGCGCTCCCCGGGGGCGAGCACCGGACCCTCGATCCGCCGCGCCAGACCGTGCGCCTTGGCCTCCTTGCGGACGAAGAAGGCCTTCACGTCGGCGCCCCCGGCCAGCGCCGCGCAGGCGATCGGGTCGGCGCCCATCGTCATCCCGCCGACGGCGCTCGCGCCCCACAGCGCCGCCTGCGCGGCGACCAGCTCAGCGAGCGCGCTGAAACCGTCGCGCAGCAGGATCGCGCGCTTGGCGTCGATCAGGTACTGGGCCACCGCGCCGCTGGTCAGCACCACCTCGCCGATCACCAGCGCGTGCTCACGCAGGCTCTCAAGCAGCCGCCGGCGCGCATCGGCCGGCAGCTCTAGCGCCGACATCCGCTCGCCCCTGCGCGCGGCGCCGGGGCCGCGCTAGCGGTAGTAGGTGTCGACCCAGTCACCGAGCGCGAGCCAGCGGTATGCGGGGATCGCATCGGCCATCGGCAGCCGCAGGCAGCCGTGGCTGGCGGGATAGTCGGGGGCGGGGTTGTAACCGTGGATCGCATAGCCACCATGGAAGAACGAGGAGAAGTACATGCCGTCGGAGGTGTAGTACGGCTGCTTGTAGTAAACCCGGAAGCTCCCCAGAATGGTCGGCGTCGAGGGCTTGCCCGAGCTGATCGGGAAGATCCAGCGCACGCGCCGGCCGTCGATCAGCGCCAGCAGCTGGTGGGTGAGGTCGCCCTCAGCGTGGTGGCCCTGGGCGGGGAAGCGCACCTGAAAGGCGCCGCTGCCGTCGAGCAGCGCGGCGAGTGTCCGCGCGTCGAGCGCGACGTTGCCCTCCCCCCACCCCAGCAGCCGGTGGTAGGCGTTGAGGGCCAGCTCTGTGCCCTGGGTTGCGTCTCAGGACTGCTGTAAATAGCTGAGCTGGTGCTGTCGGAGTGACGGCGTAGGTTCCCTCGATGTCCTGCAAGACCACGAAGGAGGCCTAC
>JAJZDA010000131.1 GCA_021851525.1 Actinomycetes bacterium
CATGATCGACCGCGCAGCAACCCATCGGATGGCCGGGCCCGGTCTCTGGCGACCGGACCTCACGACCAGCTGAGGCCACTCACTCCTTCAAAGCGGAGAGGAGGTTGACACAGGACGTCTATGGCGACGTTTGGTTGGGGTGGCGCTACTCGCTCGTGACCGGGGTCGCGAACTGCGCTGTGATCAGGCGAAGGCCGCCGTCGTATTCGGTCTGGTCTCTGAGGTGTCCGTGGCGTGTGTCCCATTCGCCGCTGGCGAGGTCCGCGGCAACTTTCGTCACGACGCGTTGCACGGTGTCGTCGCTCAGCCGCGCGAACCCTGACGTGCCGTTGCGGGCTTCTGGGTCGAGCACGCGTTCGGGATGCGCCCAGAACGACATCAGCGTCCAGTCCGGCGTGTCACGGCTGACCGGTATCGACTCGATGCTGACCTCGCCTTCAAGCCAGCCACCGAGCGTCTCGAGCGACGGAGCTGTCCGCCGGTCGAGATCGGCGACCTCCGGCATGTAGTCCTGAACCAGCCACATCTCGGCGACGACCTCGGGGTCGAACGCGAGAATCACGACCCGGTCCCGGGCGACGCGACATAACTCTCTCACGCCACGCTCCTGACCCTCATCCCAGTGGTGGATGGTCAGCACCGCCATCGCGGCATCAATCGACTTATCTCGCAAAGGCAGCGCGTCCGCGCTCGCGCGAATAGCCGGCACGCGCCGCGAGCCACGTTGCGCGCTCATCGTGTCGCTCGGTTCGATCGCGATCACATGCCGATCGGTCGGCTCGTAGGAGCCTGTGCCCGCACCGACATTCACGACGGTCCTCGCATCACCCAGCGCAGCATGCAGCCGGGCTCGCAGATCCGGATCCTCGCGGCGGGTGGCACTGTAGCCCACACCAATCGCGTCGTACCGCGGGGTCGCCACCATACTGCTTGCCGAGCCTTGTGCCGGATCCATAGCTACCGAACCTAGCGGACCTCGACAACGCCCGCGTCGCAGCATCGACCCAGCCGACGCTTCACGAACTACGCGGCCACGACGCCACCCAGGACGATCGGATTAACCGCTGGAGCCGGCCTTCAGGCGCGATTGCATCGGCGACCAGGCGTGCGGGTGTTACGGGGCGCGGGTGGGGTCGAGGAGCTGGACCCCGGCGGCTTGGAAGTCTTTGAGGTTGAGCGTCACGACCGCAAGATCGTGCGTGAGCGCGGTCGCCGCGATCAGACTGTCCTTGATCGGCATTGCCTTGCCGGCTGCACGCAGGTCGGCCAGCAGCCGCGCCCATCGCAGACCCGTGTCGGCGTCCCAGGCGACACAGTGCAGGCGGGCTACGCCTTCATCGAACCAGCGCTCGAGGCGTTTCCTGCGTTGCCCTCGGGGGAGCAGCAGGATGCCGAACCGCAGCTCTCCGAGGATGATCGGGTCGACGGCAAGTTCGCGCTCGGCGTGGGTCAGCCAATCCAGGACACGGGGGTTGGGCTTGGGTTTGGTCGCTTCGGAGAGGACGTTGGCGTCCACCAGGTAGCGCACGGCCAGCGACGTTCAGAGGGTGTCGGTCGATTCTGACTCCACGGGCGTGAACCAGTCCGTCGACGGGCACGAGCGCAGCCAGCCGATGACCCCGAGGTTCGGTGGTGGAGTGATCCGGGTCAGTCGATACTCACCAACACCGACACGCTCGAGATCAAACTGCTCCCCCGGCTCAATGCCGTCGGCTTCTCGCAGCTCAGCAGGGATGATGATCTGCCCCTTCGTCGAGATCGTCGTCTTCACGACACGTAAGATAGCGACTTACCCGGGCGACGTACAAGCGCGAGGCGGTTGCCGCCGGCACGAGATGCGCCGGCGAGTGCTTTTGCATTTCGAAGCCTCTACGCGCGGACGATTGCGTCGGCGACCAGGCGTGCGGGTGTTACGTGGCGCGGGTGGGGTCCGAGGAGCTGGACCCCGGCGGCTTGGGAGTCTCTGTGGTTGAGCGTCACGACCGCAAGATCGTGCGTGAGCGCGGTTGTGGCTCACCCAGGATCGTGGAGGGTTGATCTGTCGGGCTTGTCAAGGATCACGCGAGTTCCCCAGATGTGATCACGGTTTTTCCCCACCTGTGATCTGCAGCTGCCGGCACAGGCTGGTGAAGCGGTGCGCGGTGTAGGCGGCCGATCCGCGGTCGATGTGGAAGATCACGTTGCGGACAGCGCCGGGTCCGCCGCGTGCGGCGACGGCGGTCTTGATCGCCGAGCGCGCGAGCGTGGCGTTCGCGTTCAGGCTCGTGCAAGCGGCCAGGCAACGACGGGAGTGGAGATCGATCACGCTCGCTAGATGGAACTTGCCGTGCCTGTCGACGGGGATCCCGGTCATGTCCCCAACCACCGAGGTTCGGGCCACGCGCGGTGAAATCACGGCACAGCAGGTCCGGGAACGGCTTGCGGGTCTTGTCCGGGCGGGTTGTGTTGCGCCGCCGCTTGATCCGCCTGGCGATGGGACCGTGGCGGCGCACCGAGGCGGCCACGGTCTTCTCCGACACGATGTGCCCGGCCGTCCCTGGGTCGCCGAGAAGCCTTGGCGAGCCTGCTCGCCGCGAGCGGCGGTGAACGCGGCGCTGAATGCCTCATCCAGCTCCCGCCGGCCAGCCTCCGTGACCGTGATCGCGCTCGTCAGCCGTCAGGGTCGCTCGCCGCTCGGCGCTTCGCGACCCAGTTCCCAAGCGTGCTTTCATGCGCTCGGAGATCCCGGGCGAGTTGCGCGATCGGCTTCCCGGATTCCTCAACGATCCGGACCGCGCTGTCCTTGAACACCTGGTCGCACTTCTTCCCGCTCTCTGACACCACGGCTCCTTATGGCTGGCGCCTCCACGGCCTTGGGTGAACCTAATCCTGCTATTGCCCGCTGTAGCTCAGGGCTCGGCGACGCGCGTCAGGTCGGCGATGATGCGGAAGTCTTTGAGGTTGCGCGTCAGGAGCGTCGCGTTGTGAACGTTGGCGGTCGCAGCGATCGCCAGATCGGCGGAGCGCTTGCGGGGGTTCGCGTCGCGTGACGCGACGGCCGCCTGCAGCCGCCCCCATTCGCGCGCGACGTTGGCGTCCACCGGCAGCGGCGTGAAGCGGGATTCGATCAAGCCCAGCCTCGTCGCCCGCAGTGGACGGGTGGTGTCGTCGGCGACAAGCAGACCGAAGTGCAGTTCAGCGATCGAGACGGCGCTGATCGCGGCCTCGATGTCCTGCGGCAGATCGATCGGGTCGATCAGCAGCGAGGTGTCAAGGATCACTCGCTCCACGGATCCGCCAGGCTGGCCCGGAATGCCTGAAGTTCGGTGGCGAGCATTGGGTCAGCTGGCAGGTTGAGCAGATCTGCTAGCTGTGTACCCGGAACCCAAGTATCGCGACGTAGCGGCACGATCTGGGCAACTGGGCGTCCTGCCACGGTCACCGTGAACTCTTCGCCCGCTTCGGCACGACGGAGCACGTCGCCAACCTCGTTGCGGAGCTGCTTCTGCTGGATGATCGTCACCCACCGAACGGTAGCAGAAGTGCTACTGGGAATCCTGGTGGTCTGTCTCCGAAATATCTGTCGATTCGGGCCGCCCCTGGCGGCGCCGGGCGGCGTCCTCGTCGCCTCGCGTGGCGCTGCCACGCGACGGCTCCTGCGTTCTTGCCAGCCATCCACCAGCGACCCCTCTTGGTGTCACCGAGCTTGCGACGCGGGACACGAGCCGTCGGCAATGAGCGGGTCGGCGGGCGGTCTCAGGTCGCGACGCTTGATGTACCCGCCGCTGCTGACTATGCAGTTCGGCGGCACGTCCTTCGCGACCACGGCGCCGGCTGCCACAACTGATCCCGAGCCGACTCGGACTCCTGGGGTGATCGTGGCGTTCGCGCCGATCCAGACGTTGGGCTCGATCACGATCGGTGCTGTCGTGATGCCGGCAAAGCGTTCGGCCGGCTCGACCGGGTGCCCGGCAGTGGTGAGTGTGACTCCGGGGCCGATCATGGTCCGGTCCCCGATGGTGATGCCGCCCATGTCGTAGAACGAGCAGTTCTGGTTGACGAACACATGTTCGCCGAACTCGAGCTTGAGACCGTAGTCGCAATAGAAGGGCGGGTAGAGCGTGAGGGTCTGCGGCGCCGGGCGCCCGAAGATCTGCCCGAGCAGCGCGATGCGTGCGGCGGTGTCGCTGTGGCGCAGCACGTTGAGGCGTGACGTCAGCTCCATCACAACCTGAACCCGCTCGGTGACCGCCCGCGCCTGCGGCGAGCGACTGGCGATCAGCTGCTCGTTGCGCATGGCCGGTGATGTTGCCACTGGGACACCTCGGATACCCCGATCAAGCGCGAATGCTCTCCCGTCTTGGGCTGAGCCGACTCCGCCGACGCAGCGGCCAGGTTGCGCCCAGCGGCCTTCGGCCGCGTGACGAGCTCAACTCTGCTGATGCCCAGGGGCGATCCAGATGCCTGCGGATGCGGGCTGGGGGACGCGTGAAGGTGAGTTCTCGGAGCCACAGGGCGTCGCCACCACGTTCCGGCGGCGCGGATGATTGACATGGTCTGCTCGATCATTGAGGATCTGGCGGCTGCCGCAACCCTCGTGGTGGGATGTGGCCCTCCGGGAGGCCCGCGAACGTGGCCGGCGACCGACGCCTGCCTGCGCGCGATGGTCCGCGCTTGGCGGCGCATCGGCTCGGCGCGCGTGGCTCTGGCAGGCGCGCGTGGCTCTGGCAGGCGCGCGTGGCTCTGACCTGCACCACGCTGGGGGAGAAAGCCGGCGTGGGAACGACTTTCTCCCCCGGGGTCGTGACAGACAGCCGTTGGCGACTGCGCCGGCCGGTTGCTGGCCAAGCGGGAACTTGACTATCGCGCCCGTCAAACGGGTCACCGACGAGCACGAGCGCGTTGCCAGGCGACCATCACCGAGGACGCTGAGCGCCCATGTGTTGGCTTGGCGGCGTCTGTGGGGCCGGCTCTCACCGCCGCGACAGGGTGGGGGACAGGATCTGGCCAGGGAGCAGAGGCGGCGCGGTCTCGCGCGCCGGGCCGCGCCCGTTCAGCCCTTCGCCGCGGACGCGGGAACGTCGTATTCCACCTGCCAACGCTGGCCGAAGCCGTACAGCCCGACGAGGATCAGCAGCGCCTGGCTGAACGCGATCGCCAGCGTCAGCGTGCTCAATGTGTTCGCGCTCAGCCCCACGCCCCCGAAGAGGGTGTGGGTCGGTGCATATCCGGGCCGGCCGCGCTGCGCCCAGGTGGTGCCGTCAAGCGAGCTCACCGAGATCACTGTGAAGGCCAGCATCAGCGCGCCCAGCGCGGCGGCGATCGGCAGCATGCCACGCGCCCAGCGCAGCACGTAACGGGCGATCACCACGTAGGCGCAGCACCACGCGAGGTTCACCGCCGGCAGGCCGTCGAGCTTGCTCCAGCCGCCAACCGTCAACGTCGCCATCAGCAGGGCCGAGATCACGAGCAGCGCGGCCACCGCGACGCGGGTCGCGCGGCTCCTGCCGCGCTCGCGGTTTGGATGCGTGACCACGTATCCCGGCCTGACCTCGCGCACCGGACTCACCCGCCGGACCATACAATCTGGCGCGGGTCGTGAGGCTCGCTTTGAAACCGTCGCGGGCGTGGCGGAATTGGTAGACGCGCCGGTTTTAGGTGCCGGTGAGCTTGCTCGTGGGGGTTCGAGTCCCTTCGCCCGCATCCAGTTCGGAGTCGAGCTCCGCGCCGAACAGCAGGGCGAGGCTCGCAAACCACAGCCAGGTGAGCAGCACAATCACCGACGCGAGTGACCCCCAGGCCCTGTCGTAGGAGCCTATCCCGGAGGCGTACAGCGCCAGCGCCGCACCCGAGGTGATCCACGCGAGCGCTGCCACCAGCGCACCCGGGGTGGCCAGCCGCCAGTTGCGACGCTCAACGTCGGGCCCCAGATACAGCAGGGCAGCGAGCGCGGGCAGCAGCCCGAGGCCAGCGAGCGGCCAGCGCAGCACCGCCCAGAGCGCGTTGATCGCAGCGCGCGCGGTGAGTGCGGTGCCGATGCTGTGAGCCAGCCGCGTACCGAACACCAGGATCGCCGCCAGCGCCACCAGCGAGAGCGCGAGGCAGAGGCCCATCTGCAGCGCCACCAGCCGGCGTCGGAGGAAGCCGCGGCGGTCCTCGCGGTCATACGCCATGTCCAGCGCGGTCATGTAGCTGGTCATCGCCGAGCTGGTGGCCCACAGCGCGAAGCCGAAGCCGACGAGGCTGATCAGCAGTGAGGTCCCGGGCCGTGACTGGAGCCTCCTGAGGCTGGCCAGCAGCAGCTTGACGGCCTGGCCGGGCATGATCGCGTGCAGGTGGGCGACGAGGCTCGAGACCGTGCGCGGGTCGACAGCCAGACCGAGCACTCCGGCGACCACCAAGAGTGCCGAGGGGATAGCCAGGAAAGCGCTGAAGGCCAGCGCCTTGGCGACCAGCACCAGATGGTCCTCAGCGGTCTCGCGGGCGGCGCGGCGCAGGACATCGGACCACTCACGCCCTGACATCTCAGTGCGCCGCCCGTACGCCGGGCGAGCACCGGCGGCACGTTCGTGATCTGTCTTCGATGGGCCTGTCGGTTGGAGGCGACCAGGCCGACCCGGGTGACCCCGGGCAGCGCTTTCGGCGCCTCGCGGGCCGCCTCCAGGTCACGGCCGCAGGCTCCTCGCCTGGCACCCGCGTTGACCGCCTCTCGGTCGCCAGCCACGCGCGGGACACCGGTGGGCCACTAGCTCAGACGCCGCCGGGGACGCCCGGCGCTGAGCACCCAGGCGATCAAGAGCGCCTGCAGCGGCAGGCGCGCGCGCAGGGTCGCGCCTGCGCCGGGCACCTCGGGGAAGAGCTCGGGATGCCTGGCCATGTGCAGGTTGGCGGGAAAGATCGCGATCAGCGTCGCCACCAGCCACCAGCTGGCCGGCCGGCGGGTCCGCGGGAAGATCAGGCCGGCGCCGCCGGCAGCCTCCGCCGCTCCGCTCAGGTACACCAGCAGCTCGGGGGCAGGCAGCTGCGGTGGCATGATCCGCAGGTAGAGCTTGGGCCTGAGGAAGTGCAGCGCGCCGGCGCAGATGAACAGCGGCCCGCACGCGCGGAGCATCAGTCGCATCGGTCGCATCCGCGGGCCGGTGGGCGGCGCGCGCCCGCAGCCAAGCTCAGCTCCACCACTTGCCCTCACGCGCAGCGCTGGTCCCGCCCGTGGCATCGAGCTGATCGAGCGTCTGCATCTGCTCGTCGCTGAGGCTGAAGTCGAAGATCGCGGCGTTGGCGGCGATCCTTTCACGGTGGGTTGACTTCGGGAGCACCGGGATCCCGCGCTGCACGCACCAGCGCAGCAGCACCTGGGCGGGGGTGCGCTCCACGGCCTGCGCCACGGCGGTCACCGTGGCGTCATCGAGGTGGCGGCCGGTCCCGAGCGTGCTGTATGACTCCAGCGCGATGCCCATCCGCTCGCAGGCCTCCAGCAGGCCACGCCGGAACTCGAACGGGCTGAACTGAACCTGGTTGACAACCGGGGCGCTGTTGGCCATCGCCGCCACCTGCTGGAGCTCCGAGACATCGAAGTTGGACACTCCGATTGAGCGCGCATAGCCCAGCTCCTGAGCCTTCTCCATCTGGTGCCAGGCCCAGGTGGGACCGCCCTGGGGCCAGTGGATGATGTAGAGGTCGACGTGCTCGAGCTCCAGCCGTCGCAGGCTGCGCTCGATCTCAGCGACCGGATCCTTGTGCCCGGGGTAGAACTTGGTGGTGATGAAGAGCTCGTCTCGGGGGATGCCGCTGAGGCTCAGCGCGTGGCCGACGCTCGCCTCGTTGCCGTACGCCTGGGCTGTGTCGATGTGCCTGTAGCCGGCCTCCAGCGCCCAGCGGACCGCCTCCACGCATTCGGGCCCGTCGGGTACCTGCCAGACGCCCAGACCGAGCAGTGGGATGCTGTTGCCGTCAGCGAGCTGGCGGCGTGTTGTCGTCTCACTGGACACCTTGGCTCATCTCCTCTGGTTGGCCGGGCGCGTCGAACGCGACCGCTGCTCTGGTTGCATCAGGGACGCTACTACTCACCGGCGCGTTGAGCGCTCCGCTTCCGGGTGCGCTGCCACCCGCGGTTGCGGGTGCGCCAGCTCACGTGCTCCGCTGCGCCGCCGCCGGAGCTTGGGTGTGCGCTGGCGCCTCGGGTACTCTTCTGTGACCGTGCGCAGCGCTGAGCAGACGAGCACCGCAGGGCGCGACACGGGGCGCGGCTTGAGCGCGCCCCAGCAGCGCCGTGCCGCCTACCGCGTTCCGGTCTCACTGCCGGTGTGGTTCGACCAGCCGGTCGAATGTGACTGCCAGCTGGTGGACCTCTCTGTGAACGGCGCGCGGTTTGACGCAGAGCTGCCCTGTGATCCCGGCTCCGCGTCGGAGTTCATGCTCGTGACCGAGAGCTACGGGACGATCCCAATCGCCGGTGAGGTGGTGCGCGTCGGCAAGGGGGAGACGGCCGTCAGGTTCCTGCGGCTGGCGCATGATGCCGCAAGGGTGGTCACGGAGATTGTGGCGCTGGAGCAGAGGCGCCGCCTGAAGCTGCGCGTCAAGGTCATCTGAACCTCCGCCGCGGCGATGTGCGGCGCCGCGGCAATGTGTTGCGCTGTGTCGATGTGCTGCGCCGCGGGCGCCCACCGCGCTCAGCGGTCCTGCTGGTCCGGGTCGGGTCCGCTCTGAAACGGGCGGCGGGAGGAGCCGATCCGCACGCCGAAGCTGTCCTGAGATTGACTTCTGCCGGGCTGCCCGGTCGGTCTCAGGCCGAGCGCTCCGATGAGCCGGGAGCGCAGCCGCCGCAGCGGCCCCGGCTCATCGCCGGCCGCACGCCGATCGTCAGCGCCGTCGCCTGCCACTCAGCCGCACCGGATCGATGTCCATTGATTACTCAGTATAGGCCAGGGGGAGTCGTGTGTCCAGTCCTGCGCGTGCGGGCCGGGAGTCGACGCCGGCGAGCGCAGCGCACCGTGTCGCGCTCAAGTTCGCGACGTTTTCACCCGAAACCATTCAGGTGAAGCGAATTGAACCGGTCAGCAGGCCAGCCTGGGTGGGGCTGGCGGTGGTCCTGCTGGGGACCGCTGCCGGACTGGTCTGGCACCCGCTGCTGAGCGCCGTGCTGGTGACCGACGGCCTCGCCGCCGCAGGCGCCGTGCTGCTCACCTCGCGACGCGTGCAGCAGCTGCGCATGCAGGCGCAGCTGCGTGAGATCGATTCGTTGCACGACCCGGTCACCGAGCTTCCCAACCGCACGCTCTTCCACCAGCAGGCGCTGCACCTGCTTGCCGGGGGGCGCCGTCGCGGCAGCCTCTCGGCGGTGATGCTGCTCGACCTCGACCGCTTCAAGGAGGTGAACGACACGCTCGGCCACCACCAGGGGGACCTGCTGCTGCATGAGATCGCCTCGCGCCTGCGCCAGGCCGTGCGCCCCAGCGACGTTGTCTCGCGCCTGGGCGGGGATGAGTTCGCGGTGCTGGCCGTTGACCTCGCCTCACGTGAGGAGGCGATGCTGCTGGCGGAGCGCCTGCGGGATGCGCTCAGCGCCAGCGTCGAGCTCTGCGGGATCACGCTCGAGGTCGAGGCGAGCATCGGCATCGCGCTCTGCCCGGACCATGCGACAGACAGCGAGCAGCTGCTGACCCAGGCCGACATCGCGATGTACCAGGCCAAGCGCCAGCACACCGGGGTCGAGTTCTACAGCGCCCAGACCGACGACAGCTCACGCGCGCGGCTCGGGCTGCTGGCTGACCTGCGCCATGCGATTCCGGCCGTGGAGCTCGTGCTCCATTACCAGCCCAAGGCGGCCGCCGCCAGCGGTGAGGTGAGTGGCGTGGAGGCGCTGGTGCGCTGGCAGCACCCCAGGCACGGGCTGCTCTACCCCGACCAGTTCATCCCGCT
>JAJZDA010000002.1 GCA_021851525.1 Actinomycetes bacterium
TCAGCCGCAGCAGCGGGCTCGGCCGCCGCCGCAGCGGGCTCGGCTGCCGGTGCCGGCTCAGCCGCAGCGGGCTCAGCCGCCGCCGCAGCGGGCTCAGCAGCCGCAGCCGGCTCAGCAGCCGCAGCCGGCTCAGCAGCCGAAGCCGGCTCAGCAGCCGCAGTGGCCGCTGCCGCGGCAGCCTCAGCCTCGGCCTTGGCCGCTGCCCTGGCGTCCGCCTCAGCCTTGGCTGCGGCCTCGGCGGCAGCCTTCTCGGCGCGCGCCTTCTCCTCGGCCTCGCGGCGCTGGCGCTCCTCCTCCTCGCGGCGGGCGCGCTCCTCAGCCTCCTTGCGCTCGCGCTCCAGCCGGGCCTTCTCCTCCTCAGCACGGAAGACGCCGTGCGCCTCAGCCACCACGTCGCCGATCGCCCGCGTGATGGCCGCGCACGAGCGGATCGCGTCGTCGTTGCCGGGGATCACGTAATCGATCCCCTCCGGGTCGCAGTTGGTGTCGACCAGGCCGATGATCGGGATCCGCAGGCGCTGAGCCTCCTTGACCGCAATCGCCTCGGTCTTCAGGTCGATCACGAACACCGCGTCAGGCTGACGCTGCATGTTCTTGACGCCGCCGAGGTTCGCGCGCAGCTTCTCCAGATCCGCCTGCGCGGCCATCCGCTCGCGCGTCGGCAGCAGCTGCAACTGACCCTCGGTCTCGTAGCGCTCCAGGTCGTGCAGGCGCTTGATGCGGTTCGCGATCGTCTGGAAGTTGGTCAGCAGACCGCCCAGCCACCGGTGGTTGACGTAAGGCATCCCGGCCGCTTCGGCGGTGTCCTTGATCGCGTCACGCGCCTGCTTCTTGGTGCCGACGAACATCACCGTCCCGCCACGCCGCGCAATGTCGGCGGCGAACCGCTGCGCGTCGTGCAGCAGACGCTCGGTCTGCTCCAGATCGATGATGTAGATGCCCTCGCGCTCGCCGAAGATGAAGCGTCGCATCTTCGGGTTCCAGCGCCGAGTCTGGTGGCCGAAGTGCACACCGGCCTCCAGCAGCTCGCGAATTCCAACTTGAGCCACGGGTAACTCCCTTGATGAAGGTTTGAGAAAGCACCTTCGTCGGCCTACTGGATCGCACTCCGGTCAGATTCCGGAGCAGGGCGCGATCTGGCCCCTCACGAAGGATCGGGAACAGAAACGCGCATGAGTGTAGGAGATCGCGCTGCCTTCACGCACGCTCGGCGCGCGCCAGCGTCAGCGCCCGCTCGAGTTCCGGCGGCAGCGGCGAGCTGATGTCCACCGGCTCCCCGGTGATCGGGTGCGGGAACGCAAGCCGCGCCGCGTGCAGGAACTGGCGCTGCAGGCCAAAGCGCTCACTGCCGCCGTAGCTGCGGTCACCGCTCACGGGATGGCCTATCGCCCGCATGTGCACGCGGATCTGATGGGTGCGCCCCGTGTCCAGCACGACCCTCAGCAGCGTCGCGCTGCCGAGCGCCTCGACGACCTCAAAGTGCGTGCGCGCCTCCCGCGGGGAATCGGTGTCCAGCGAGTGCAGCAGCCGGTCGCCGCGGTCACGCCCGATCGGGGCGTCGATCGTGCCGCTGCGAGCGGGGGGCGTCCCGTCCACCAGCGCCAGGTACTCGCGCCGCAGCTCCCGCTCCTGCAGCAGCCGCCTGAGCCTGCGGTGCGCCTCCTCGCTCTTGGCGACGACCAGCAGGCCCGAGGTGTCGCGGTCAAGGCGGTGAACGATCCCCGCACGGTGCGGGTCATCGCCTCCGGCCGCACGGTCGGCGAGCGCCTGCGCGAGCGTGCCGAGCTGATGGCCGCGGGCGGGGTGCACGACCACTCCGGCCGGCTTGTCGACGACCAGCAGGTGCTCATCCTCGTAGGGGATCTCGAACTGAACCTCGGCGCCGGGCGCGGCGGCGTGAGCGCCCTGGAGCTGCTGCGCACGCTCGAGATCGGCCACCACCACGCGCTCACCGGCGCTCACCAGGTGACGTTTCTGCACCACGCGCCCGTCGACGGTCACGCGACCGGCGCCGATCAGCCGGGCCGCGCGGGCGCGCGACCCCAGCGCCGGCCCCAGCAGCTGGTCGAGGCGCATGCCCTGCTGCTCGGCGTCGACCACGGCATCATGCAGCGGCGCGCCCGGGAGCACTGGCCGCGCGCCGCCGCTCCGCTGCTGCGGCTCGTCACTCATGCTGCTGGCGCGCCTCACGGCGCGCGCCCAGCTCGGTCACCAACACGAGGATGATCACGCCGAAGGTGATCGACGTGTCGGCGAGGTTGAACGCCGGCCAGTGCGGCAGCTTGATGAAGTCGATCACCGAGCCCATCGTCACCCGGTCGATCAGGTTGCCGATCGCGCCGCCGATCAGCATCCCCGCCGGGAGCCACAGCAGGCGCCGCTGCGGGCGCGCCAGCAGGTAGCCGGCCAGCCCGATCAGGGCGACGCCCGTGACCACGTAGACAAGCGCGCCATCGCCGGCCAGGAAGCTGAATGAGACCCCGGTGTTGCGCTCGTAGACGAGCTTCAGCCCGGGGATCACGTGACGCACCTGCCCCGGCCGCAGCCAGGTGCCGAGCGTGTGCTTGCTCAGCTGGTCCACGGCGATCACGACGGCACCCACCAGCGCCGCGCGTGCCAGCGCCAGGCGCCGCGCGGCCGTGGTGGCGTGCGCTCCGCCGTCACCCACCGGCGCCTCAGCCCCTGATCAGCTGCGTGATCAGGCCGCCGATGAACCCGAGCGCCACCAGCGCCACCAGCGGGCTGAGGTCGAGCGGGCCGATCGCCGGGATGAACCGCCGGAAGATCCGCAGCCACGGCTCCGAGACGTCACGCAGGAAGCTCAGCACCGCGTCCAGCGCCCGTGAGTAGCCGGGACGCATCCCGAAGGAGAAGAGCATCGTGGAGAGCACGTAGATCAGGATCAGAACGCCGTAGACCTCGAACAGCGCCCCGACGTAGTTGGCGACATCCCCGCGGGTGAGCGCAGCCGTTACGAACATCAACCTGACCTCCCTGGTGGTGAGACGACGGCGTCCAGCGCGTCCTGAAATGCGGTGCGCAGCCCCGCCCGCTCGAGCGCGGCCAGACCGCGCGCGGTGGAGCCGCCTGGTGAAGTCACCTCACGGCGCACGGCCAGCGTGTCGTGGCCACGGGCCGCGATCAGCGCGGCGCTGCCGCTCATGGTCGCGGTCACGAGCTGCGCCGCGGTGGCGGGCGCCAGGCCGGCGCGCACCGCCGCGTCGATCTGTGCCTCGGCCAGCAGCGCCTGGTAGGCGGGGCCCACGCCGCTGAGCGCCGTCGCCACGCCGATCAGCCGCTCGGGAACGCTGACCACCTCACCCAGGCGCGCGAACAGCGCGAGCACGCGCTCCTGCAGCTGCGGATCCTCCACGTCGGTCGCGCCTGGCTCAGGTTGCGCATGCACGACGATGCCCTGCCGCAGCTGCACCGGCGTGTTGGGCATCAGCGCGTACACGGGCACGCCCGGGTAGGCGTCCTGCAGGCTGCGCGTGGAGGTGGCGCCGAGCACCGAGGCGACCGCACGGGCGCCGCCGGCGATCTGGTCGGCAACCTGGTCCAGCTGGTAGGGCTTGTGGCAGAGCACAACCAACTCCGCACGCTCGGCCACCTCGACGCACGAGGAGACTGCCTCACCTCCGAACTCCTGCGCCAGTGACCTGGCCCGACCGGAGCCGCTGTCACAGACAAGCACCGGATCACCCCAGCCCCGAGCCAGCGCACGCGCCATGTTCCCGGCGCCGATCAGTCCCACCTTCATCGTCTGAAGCCTACTGGCGAGGGCGCGCGCGCCGGAGCGCGCGTCACGACTGGTTGAAGAAGCCCTTCTCGATCAACCGCGCGCGCTCCTCAGCTGACACCTCGACGTTCTGAGGGGTGAGCATGAAGACCTTGTCGGCGACGCGCTGCATCCCTCCGTCCAGCGCGTACGTGAGTCCGCTGGCAAAGTCGATCAGGCGCTTGGACAGGTCGGCGTCGGCGCCCTGCAGGTTGATGATCACGGGAATCGCGTCCTTGAACTTGTCCGCCACGTCCTGGGCGTCGTTGAAGTTCTTGGGCGCCACGAAGTGGACGCGCACGTCGCCGCCGCTGCGGCCACGCGGGGCCGTTGCGACCGGGCGCAGCATCGTGGTCCGGGTCTCGGAGTACTCGTCTCCGAAGATGTCGTCGAAATCGTCATGGCGGCCGCGGCGGCGCTGATCCAGGCGGCGCACCGTGGGACGGTCGCGGTAGCTGTCTTGCATCTGTTCCTCCGGCTCCGAGTAGGGCTCGTACTCGTCCTCGTACAGCTCGTCTTCGGCGAGGCCGAAGTACACGAGGGTGCGATGCCATGTGTCACGAAATGCCATATCGGTGGGAGGTTCGCGGTGCCGCAGATTTTCCCTGCACAGCTGATTATGCCCAGGTCACGCCGGATGGCGGGGTTGGTGCACCGCTGCGGTGATGGTAGCCGCGGCCCAGCGGCCGTCCGCGCTCAGCCGCCAGCGGGCGCCGGGCCGGGGGCCTCAGGCTCGTGGTAGAGCGTCGAGCCGAGGCGGATGATCGTCGCCCCCTCCTGGGCGGCCACCACGTAGTCCTGGCTGGTACCCATCGAGAGCTCCGCCAGGCCGTGGCGCTGCGCGAGCTCGCGCAACGCGGCAAAGTACGGACGGCTGGCCTGCGGGTCAGCGGCCAGCGGCGGCATCGTCATCAGGCCCACAACCGTGACCGGGCAACGGTCCAGAAAGGCCGGCAGCGACTCAGGGGCGATCCCCGCCTTGCCCGGCTCCCCGGAGACGTTGACCTCGACCAGGACCCGCGTGCGCGCGTCGCCGTGCCGAGCCAGCTGGGCGAGTGCCGAGTCGCTGGCCAGCGAGTGGATGTAGCGCACGTGCGGAAGGATCTGCGCGACCTTGCGGCTCTGCAGCGCACCGATGAAGTCCCAGGTCAGCCCCGGATGCAGCGGCGCCTTCTCGATCAGCGCCTGCGCGCGGTTCTCACCGGCGAGCGTCACGCCACCGGCCTCGAGCGCCGCGAGCTCACCCTCCGGCAGGTACTTGACCGCGGCCAGGATCTGCACCTCTGCGGGATCGCGACCGGCCCGCGCCAGTGCCTGCCGCACCCGCTCGAGGTTGGCGCGCACGGTCTGGGCGCGCAGGCCGTGGATCAACTGCACCATATGAAAGCTCCCTGGCGCCCGGAGCCCTCTCCATCACGGCGATAGGAGTGCATGCGCGGATTGTCGCTGCAGATCGTGCAGACCCCGCAGTCGTGGATCGCGCTCACCCCGAGCTCGGTGAGCTGAGCCCTGGCCACGCCCCGCAGGTCCAGGTTCGCTCCGGCCCGCAGGTCCTGGCCGCGCGCGGCGAAGACCGCATGGACATCGTCCCCGACCCGGTAGCAGCATGGCCCCGCGGCGGGGCCGATCGCGACGTGCAGCGTAGCCCCGGGGGCCAGCTCGCGCAACCGACCCACGGCCGCCGCGATGACGCCGTCCCGCAGCCCGCGCCAGCCGGCGTGCACCGCCGCAACCGCGCGCCCGGCGCTGATCAGCAGCGGCACGCAGTCTGCGCTGCGCACGAACGGCGCCACCCCGGGGGTGACGCACAGCAGCGCATCGGCCTCGATGCCCGCCGCGTGCTCCTCAGGCTCGATCAGGTGCACGCCGCTGCCGTGCACCTGGCGCGCGCCGAGCAGCCGCAGCGGCCGCGTCGTACCGTCGCCGCACAGCCCCGCCAGGACCGCCGGCTCCCGCACGTCACCGGCAGCTGCGGTGGTGAAGCGACAGTGGGCACCGGGCAGCTCGATCGCAATCTGGTGGTCACGCAGCTCAAACGGGTCCGGCAGCTGAGACGCGGCGGGCAGCACAGGGTCAAGTTAGCGGGCCGCCGCGAGCGCCACGGCCAGCTGAGCTTCTCTGTCGGGGGCCTGGTCGTCGAGCAGCGCGTCGCGCGCGGCTGCCAGTCCGCGACCCAGCCCGGGTCCCGGCTGGATGCCCGCTGCGATCAGGTCATCTCCGCCGATTTCGAGCCTCCGGAAGCGCAGCTCCCCCAGCCAGCGGTGCAGCGGCTCTGACGGTGTCACGGCGCCGGCGACGGCCAGCGCCTCCAGCGAGGCGGTCCCGACGGCGGCGGCGATCTGCGAGCCGCTGCGCGCAGCGCTCACGCGGGCTCCCAGCTCCCGCGCGCCGCTGGCGGCCTGCGCCACCAGATCCCGCTGTGCGGCTGTGAACTCGAGCTCTTCCAGCTGTGCCCGCAGCCGCTCGGCGCAGCTGTCCAGCAGCGCCAGGCTGAGCAGCACCATCTCCCGGTCGCACTCGGCTGGCAGCGCGCTCAACGCGCGCCGCGCCAGCGCGCCGTCAACCGCGAAGCCAAGTCCCAGCGCGGCCGCGGCGTTGAGCGTCGAAAGCGGGTCCGCCTCCGCCAGCGCGAGCCGCAGCTCATTGCCGATCCGCGCCCCGCTGAGCGTTCCAAGCGCGCCGCCGCTGAGCGCCTCCGCGGCCAGCTGGCGGGTGTGAGGCTCCACCTGGAAGCCCAGCCGCGCCTGGTAGCGGGCCAGGCGCCACAGCCGTGTGGGATCGTCGACGAAGCTCGCGTCGTGCAGGACGCGCAGCCGCGAGTCACCGAGATCAGCGAGCGCGTGCGGCACGCAGATCAGCTCACCGGCGCGCTCGCCGGTGAGCCCCACGGCCAGCGCGTTGACGGTGAAGTCCCGGCGCCGCAGGTCATCGACGATGCCGGCCGCCGAGACCTCCGGCAGCGCCCCCGGGCGCGCGTAGCGCTCGGCGCGTGTCCGGGCGATGTCGTAGCGCACCCCGCCGACGCTGACCGTGGCGGTCCCGAAGCGCGCATGCGCGTCCACGCTGGCCGCCGCTGGTCCCAGGCGCGCACCGGCCCCGACGCTGTCCGTGGCGCCCGTGAGCTGCCCGCCGGCACCCGCTCCCGCTCGCAGACGCGCGATCAGCTGATCCAGCGGGCCCTCCACCGCCAGGTCGAGGTCCAGCGGCTCGCGCCCCAGCAGCAGATCACGTACGGCGCCGCCGACCAGGTACAGCGGCGTCGGGAAGTCCGCTCCGAGCGCGGCTCGCAGGCCGGCCAGGCGCGGCAGCTCGGTGATCTGCGCGGTGAGCGCGTGTGTGTCGCGGGTGCCCATACCAGCCCGCATTTTCGCCCTCAGCGCAGGCGGCGACCACCACACGCCTCAGTTGCGGCTACCCTTGCGGCCGCATGCGTTTCCGTTTCCGTCTGCCCCGCGAGAACCGCCGCACGTGGTTCGCCGCCGCCACGCTCAGCGTCGTCGCCCTGCTGGTGGCCGCCTACGCGTACCACCAGGCCTCCAAGAGCACCACCGCCAACTATTACAACCCGCACGCCGCCTTCCAGACCGGCCCCACCAGCAGCCCGGCCAGCTCCGTCGGCAAGGGCGCCCGCTTCCTCTGGCCGATCTACGGTTTCAACGACGCGCGCACGCGCGTCTTCAGCGGCGGCCCCGCGTGGATGAACACGCCCTCCACCTGGCAGGTGAAGTGGAAGCTGAGCGGCAACGCCCCGCTCGAGTTCCCGCCGGACATCTACGGCAACGCCGCCTTCTTCATGGATGACCACGCCACGGTCAACAAGATCAACCTGCTCACCGGCCACCGCTACTGGCGCTACCAGCCGGGCGTCTGGTCGGCCGCAAGCCCGGCGCTCGATCCCAAGCTCGGGCTGCTCTACGTGCCGGTGCTCTCCAAGACCAGCGACAGCCCCGGAAACGGGGCGTTCGTCGCGATCTCGATGAAGTCCGGCAAGCCGGTGTGGTCTGACCCGCTGCCCCCCGGCAGCGAGTCCTCGCCGCTGATCTGGGGTCAGAACGTGTACTTCGGTGACTCCGGCGGCACCGTTCACGACGTGAACGCCAAGACCGGCGCGACGATCTGGACATTCCCGACCAGCGCGCCGGTGAAGGGCGGACCCACGCTGCACGCGGGCGTGCTGTACTTCGGCAACTACGCGGGCGAGGTCTATGCCGTGAACGCCCGCACCGGACATCAGCTGTGGTCGACGAACATCGGTCCCAACGTCTACGCGAGCCCGACCTACGCCTACGGGCGCCTGTACGTCGGCAACACCAGCGGCGGCTTCTACTCGCTGGAGGCCTCGAGCGGCGCCGTCGCATGGTCGTTCAACACCGGCAACTACGTGTACTCGTCAGCCGCGGTGGACAACGTCCCCGGCCTTGGCCCGACCGTTTACTTCGGCTCCTACAACGGCCACGCCTACGCGGTCAACGCGCAGTCCGGGCACATCGACTGGGAGCAGGCGGTGGGCGGCTCCATCTCCGGTGCCGCCTCGATCGTCAACAACACGGTCTTCTTCTCCAGCGTCTACACGGGTCACAATCTGACCCGCGGTTACAACGTGGCCAGCGGCGCCCAGGACTTCTCCTTCAACGACGGCGCGTACACCGCGACGGTCGCCTCGCCCAAGGCCGTGCTGCTCTCCGGCCACTACGTGCTCTACGGGTTCTTCCCCAAGAAGTAGTTCCCGTGGGCGGAGGCGGATCCGCTTGAGCAAGGTGATCTGCACCTACGCGACCGGAAGCCACGTCGAACTGGTGCAGATCACCGCGCCGCTGCGCGAGCGCTACGCGCAGCTGCACGGCTATGAGATCGTCGTCAGCGACACGCCGCGCACCACCGGCATCCCGACCACCTGGGAGAAGGTGCCACTGATCCGCGAGCTGCTGGAGACGCACGACGAGGTCATGTGGATCGACACCGATGCCACGATCGTCGACCCGAGCGTCGACATCTTCGCCGCCATCCCGCAGCAGCGCAGCTTCGGCATGGTCGCGCACGTGATGAACTCCGTGGTCCTGCCCAACGCCGGTGTGCTGGCGGTGCGTGCGACCGCGGACGGCATCGCGATCGTCGAGCGGATGTGGGAGCTGCGCGAGCGCTACGCCGGCAAGCCCTGGAATGAGCAGGCGGCGCTCGCCGACCTGCTGGGGTTCGTCTCCGTGCGCGACGGCTACGTGCGCATGTCGGCGCCGACCGTGCACGCGCTGCACACGCAGTTCCTCGATCCGGTCTGGAACAGCCTCTCACTCGACCAGTCGCCGCTGCCGCGGATCAAGCACTACGCGGGCATCCCCCATGCCGCACGGCTGCACGCGATGCGCCGCGACCGTGACCTCGTGGCCCGCGCCGGGCGTCCGCCGCGCTACGACGTGAGCGTCGTGCTGCCGCTGCATGCCGCCTCACCGGCCGACGCGCTGCGCGCGCTGGAGGCGATCGCGACGCTGCCGCCGACGCCGACGGTGCAGACGGTGCTGCTGGCGCCGCAGACGGGGCCGCTGGAGCCGCTGCTCGACGCGCTGCAGGGCGATGTCGAGGTGCTGCGCGCCGATCTGGCGCCGGACGCGCTGCTGCTCGAGGCGCTGCCGCTGATCGAGGGACGCAACGTGGTGACCGGCAACGGTCTGCTGGTGGTCAACCAGAACCTGATCTCCACGCTGTGCGCGTTGCTCGACGCCGCCCACGGCGAGCTCGCGGTTCACCGTCGCGAGCGTGAGCTCGAGCTGCTGGCCTTCACCGCCGAGCGGCTCCCGGCCAGCGGCTGGCTGTCCGATCGCCTCACCTCGCTGCGCCCGATGCTCGACCCGGCGATGGTGGCACTGGCCGCGGCGGGTGTGCGCATCGAAGGCTGACCTCGCCTCCCAGCCCGCGGCCCGGTGCCGGCTCAGGCGGCTTTCAGGTCAGGCGGCGCCGGGCGCCCGCACGGCACCGCAGACCCGCTCCAGCGCACTGAAGCCGAGCGACTCATAGATCCCCAGCGCATGGTGATCCGGGTCGGCCGCGATCACGAAGTGCTCAACCTCATGAGCCTGCGCGATCATCCGCGCGGCCTCCACGACCAGCCGCGAGGCGACCCCGCGACCGCGCGCATGCACGGCGGTCTGAACCGCCTGGTAGCGCGCCCGGCCGCCGTGCACCAGCAGCCCGAGCGTGCCGACCACGCGCTCACCGTCAAGCGCCACGAACCAGCCCCCGCGCCCCGCCGCCAGCAGCGCCCGGACGCCTGCCTGCCGGCGGCGCAGGAACTCCAGGTGGGCGTCCGCATCGACCCCGTCGGGCGAGTCGGCGCGCTGCAGCTCCAGCACGGCCGACCACAGCCGCTCATCGCCACCCGGATGCGCCGCCAGCGCCCGCACGCTGACCCCGCGGCTCTCACGCGGGTGCGAGCGCAGGGTCGCGGCGCTCGCCACCAAGCCGGTCTGGCGCTCGAGCTCGAAGCCGTGCGCCAGCAGCTCCTGCGCGGCGGCGCCGAGACTGCCGTCGGTGGTGTCCCACGCGAAGGTGCGGTGGCTGACCTGCGGGTCCGCCGCGAAGGCGTCCGCGAACAACAGCTCCCACCGCTCCCCGTCGCCGGGCCGCGGCGGGTCGTCAAAGAGCAGCAGATTGCCCCACCAGAAGGCCGGGTTGGAAGGTGAGCGCACCACCCAGTGGTCCTCCCGCCGGGTGAGCTCGTGGCCGGGGTCCAGCACGTCGATGTCGGTGGCCCAGACGAGGCTGCGGATGAGGGGCTGGCGGCTGGACATGAGCATCGGTCAGCGACACTGGCGCCGCGACGTTGAAGATGGTATCCTGTTCGCCCTATGCGTTGTCGAAGTGGTAGTCACTGTCAGGAACCGGCCGTAAAGGGTCGCCGTTTCTGCGCGGAGCATGCAGCCCAGCTCGATCGTATGCGTGAAGAGCTCAAGGACGCTGCCGCTGCCCGCATCGGCCGGGGCCGACCGAAGCGGTCGTCCACCTGTTGCCGTCCCGGCTGTTACGAGCCCCGCGTACCGCCTGCCGCGTATTGCGATACGTGCGCATCAATGGGGTACGTCGAGGAAGCCGCTTAGCGTTCTTCCGAAATCGTCCTGGTCTGCGTTACCTCGCGCACGGCGATGCCGGCGTCTGCGAGGTAACGCTTGACCTCGGCGACGGTGTGACGCCCGTAGTGAAAGATCGACGCGCACAGCACGGCGTCCGCGCCGGCCTGCAGCGCCTGCAGCAGATGCTCCAGCTCACCGGCCCCGCCTGAGGCGATCACCGGCACGCTGACGGCCTGCGCCACAGCCGACGTGAGCGGCAGGTCATAGCCCGTGGTGGCCCCGTCGCGGTCCATGCTCGTGAGCAGGATCTCACCGGCCCCGCGCGACACCCCCTCAACCGCCCAGGCGACAGCGTCGCGCCCGGTCGGGGTGCGACCGCCGGCCACGTACGCCTCCCAGCGCTGCTCCCCCGCCAGCTGCTTGGCGTCGATCGCCAGCACCACGCACTGCGCGCCGAAGTTGGCGGCGAGCTCATCGATCAGCTCCGGGCGCGCCAGCGCCGCGGAGTTCACCGAAACCTTGTCAGCACCCGCGTCGAGCACCTGCTGAGCATCCGCGACCGAGCGAATCCCACCACCGATCGTGAACGGGATGAAGACCTCATCGGCGGCCCGACGGGCCAGCTCGGTGACCGTCTCGCGGCGGTCGGAGGTGGCGGTGATGTCGAGCAGGATCAGCTCATCCGCGCCGGCGAGGTCATAGCGGGCGGCGAGCTCAACCGGGTCCCCGGCGTCACGCAGGTCGATGAACCCGGTGCCCTTGACCACGCGCCCGCGATCCACGTCAAGGCAGGGGATCACACGCTTGTAGTGCATCAGTGCAGGCGGTCCAGGAGCGCCTGCGCGGCGCCGACCTCGAGCCGTCCCTCATAGATCGCCTTGCCGACGATCACGCCGGTGAGATTGACCTGACGCAGACCGGCCAGCGCCTCCAGATCCTCCAGCTGCGAGACGCCGCCGGAGTACGTGAAGGTCCCCTGGACCGCCTGCGCGGCGGCCAGCGCACCCTCGAGGTCAGGGCCGCTCAACATCCCGTCACGCTCGATGCTCGAGTACACGAAGCGGCGCACGCCGCGGTCCCCGAGACGGCGGATCGCCTCGGTGGCCGGCAGGTCGGTCTGCTCCGTCCAGCCGGCGGCCGCCAGCATCCCGCCGCGCGCGTCCACCGAGACCACCACGCGGTCCCCATGCTCAGCCAGCACCGTGTCGAGGAACTCGACGTCCCGGAACGCCGCGGTCCCGAGAATCACACGGGCCGCGCCGGCCTCGATCAGCTCCGCCACCGCCCGCACGCTGCGCAACCCGCCGCCCACCTGCACTGGCACGTCCAGCGCCGCCGTGATGCGCCGCACGACCGCTGCGTTTGCGGGCGCGCCGCTGCGCGCCCCGTCGAGGTCGACCACGTGCAGCGCGCGCGCGCCGGCCGCGACCCAGCGCTGCGCGGCGTCGAGCGGATCGGCGTCGTAGTCGGTGCGCCGCGCGTAGTCACCCTGGTCCAGGCGCACCGCCTTGCCGCCGATGATGTCGATCGCCGGGTAGAGGATCATGCGCTGAGCGCCGAGTTGGCGTGGCGTGCCGCCAGGCGCGTGAACGCCGCCAGCAGCTGCAGGCCGTCGATCGAGGACTTCTCGGGGTGAAACTGCGTGCCGTAGACGTGGCCGCGGGCCACCAGCGAGGCAAAGCGCTCCCCGTACTCCGCGGTGCCGATCACGTCCGCCGCGCTCACGCCGTCGGCGACGTAGGAGTGCACGTGGTAGAAGGCGGCACCCTGTGGCGCCAGGTCGGCGGTCAGCTCGCAGGGGCGCTCAAAGCGCACCTCATTCCAGCCGATGTGGGGCACCGTCAGCCCGGGGGCGCGCAGCGCCCGCACCCGTCCGCCCAGCAACGCCAGCCCGGGAGTCGTGACGCCGAGCTCATCAGAGGACTCGAACAGCAGCTGCATCCCCAGGCAGATGCCCAGCAGCGGCACGCCCTCCGCCACGCGTGCGCGCAGCAGCTCGTCCAGTCCGCTGGCGCGCAGGTTCGCCATGCCCCGCGGGAAGGCCCCCACCCCGGGCAGCACCAGCGCGTCGGCGCTGCGCAGCAGCTCATGCTCAGCGCTCACCAGAACGCGTGCGCCGACGTGCGCCAGCGCCTTCTCCACCGAGCGCCGGTTGCCCATCCCGTAGTCCAGCACCGCCACCAGCGGCGACGCGCCGCTGCTCACGTCAGCGTTCCCTTGGTGCTGGGAACACCGTCCTCCGTCGGGTCCAGCGCGACGGCCGCCCGCAGCGCCCGGGCCACCGACTTGAAGATCGCCTCGATCACGTGGTGCACGTTGCTGCCGGCATCCACGGTGACGTGCAGCGTGAGCTTCGCGTTGGCGGCAAACGCCCGCAGGAACTCCTCGGTCAGCTCATGGTCGTAGTTGCCGATCGCTCCCGCCGGCAGCTGGGCCTCGAAGACCAGCAGACCGCGGCCGGAGATGTCGATCGCGCTGCTGGCGCGTGCCTCGTCCATCGGCACCGTCGCGCTGCCGTAACGGCAGATCCCGCGCCGCTCACCCAGCGCGCGGTCCAGCGCCTGCCCCAGGCAGATGCCGACATCCTCAACCGTGTGGTGGGCGCCGGTCTGCAGGTCCCCGGCGGCGTCGACGTCGAGGTTCAGGCGACCGTGGCGGGCCAGCAGGTCCAGCATGTGGTCAAAGAAGCCGACGTCCGTGCTGCGCCGCCCGGCGCCGCTGCCGTCGAGCTCCAGGTGCAGGCGGACGCGGGTCTCCCCCGTCTCACGGTCGATCTGCGCGGTGCGTGTCATGCCGTGCGATTCTGCCGGATCCGGGCTTCCATCGACTGCGCATGCAGCTCGAAGCCCTCCGCCCGCGCGAGCGGCGCGCCTCTGCGGGCGAGCTCATCCGGGTCCGGGATCCGGACCTCCGTGAAGCTGCGGCGGAAGTGCTGCGGGCCCAGCGCGGAGGCGAACCGCGCCGCGCCACTGGTCGGCAGCGTGTGGTTGGAGCCCGCCACGTAATCCCCAAACGCCGTTCCGGTGCCGACGAACACGCAACCGGCACGGGTCACCCGCGGGGCGAGTTGCTCGGCCAGCGGGCCGAGCAACTCGAGGTGCTCAGGGGCAAACTCCTGCGCCAGCTCGAGCGCGAACTCGAGCGTCGGCACGTGCACCAGCCGGCAGACCGCGGCGCTCTGCGGCAGTGACAGCGCCAGCCGCGCCCGCACGTCTTCCAGCAGTTGCGCGTCGGTGCTGGCCACCACCACGATCGTCCCGGCCCCGTGCTCGGCCTGCGCGAGCGCGTCCAGCGCCAGCGGCTCGCGTTCGGCCCGCTCGTCGGCGATGATCAGCAGGTCACTGGGCCCGGCGAAGGAGTCGATGCCCACGTTCCCTGAGAGCTGCCGCTTGGCCTCCTGAACGTAGAGGTTGCCGGGCCCGACGATCACGTCGACCGGGGCCACGCTCTCCGTGCCCAGCGCCAGCGCGGCCACGGCCTGCGCGCCACCCATGCGGTGCACCTCCTCGACGCCGGTGATCTGGCAGGCCGCGAGGATCACGGGGTGCACGGCGCCGTCGCGGCCGGGCGGTGAGCAGACCACGATCTCCCGCACGCCGGCGGCCCGCGCGGTGGCGACGCCCATCACGACGGTGCTCGGGTACGGTGCGCGCCCGCCCGGCACGTAGACCGCGGCGCGGGTCACGGGCGCGTCGCGGAGCGTCACCTGGTGGGTGCCGAAGTCCACGGTCCGGGGGCCGACGAGCGCCTCGCGCGCGACCCTGCCCACGTTCGCGTTGGCCAGCTCGATCGCGTCAGCCACGGCCGGATCGAGCAGCGCGCGGGCCTCGCCGAGCTCGGCGGCGCTGACACGCAGTGGCGCAGCCGGCAGCCCGCCGGTGTCGTGGCGCTCGGTCTGGCGGATCACGGCGGCGTCACCGTGGGCGCGGACATCGGCGATGATCTCCGCCACAGCATCCCCCACCGATGCGCCCCCGGGCACCAGCGCCCGCAGCTCCCTGGCCAGGGAGCGCGCGTCACCATCGGCTCTGCTCAGCTCAGCCTGCAACGCTCTGCGCGATCCTCGAGATCAGGGCGTCTATCGCGGGGGCCTTGAGCCGGTCGGCCACCGGGTTGGCGATCAGCCGCGCGGTGCAGACGACGATCTCCTCGCGCACCACCAGGTTGTTCTCCCGCAGGGTGGTGCCGCTCGCCGTGAGGTCGACTATCGCGTCCGCCAGACCGGCGATCGGCGCCAGCTCGACCGAGCCCTTCACCTCGACGATCTCCACCTGGCGCCCGGTGGCCAGGAAGTACTCGTTGGCCAGGCGCGGGTATTTGGTGGCGACCCTCACGACCCCGAGGCGCCGCAGCGCCGCGGAGATCGGATCGGGGCCCGCCTCGCTGGCGACGATCATCGTGCAGCGCCCGTAGCCCAGGTCGGCCAGCTCGTGCACGTCGCGCTCTGACTGCTCGATCAGCACGTCCTTGCCGGTGATCCCGATGTCCGCCGCGCCCGCCTCCACGTAGGTGGGCACGTCGGAGGGACGCATCGTGATCACGCCGATGTCCTCGAACAGCAGCTTGCGGTCGTTCTCGCGCACCTCGCCGGTGGCGACGCCGACGCGCTCGAGCAGGTCGAGCGTCTCCTGGAAGAGCGCGCCGCGCGGCACCGCGATCCGCAACGACGGGTGCACCGGCGCCTCAGCCACGCTCGCGCTCCTCGGCCGTCAGCGCCACGTGCACGCGCTCCAGCTCCAGCGCGAAGCCGACGGCGGGCAGCGGCCGCCCGAACGCGCCCAGCAGCTCGTCGTAGCGCCCGCCGCTGCCGAGCGGCAGGCCGTGTGCGGGGTCGTACACCTGGAAGATCGCGCCGGTGTAGTAGCCCAGCTCGCGCACCAGGCCAAAGTCGAAGATCACCCGCTCGGCGACGTGCGCGGGCAGCAGCGCGAGGATCTCCCGCATGCCCACCCCGGCCTCGCGCAGCGGCCCCGTGAGCCCGTCCAGCAGCTCCACCCCGCCGCGCATCCGCGGCACGCTTCGCAGCAGCCCCGCGTCCGCCTCAGCCAGCTCCAGGCGGTCGATCTCACGCTCGACCCCGACGAAGTCGCCGGCCGCCAGCTCCTCGAGGATCCGGTCGTGGGCCGGCTGCGCCACGCCCAGCTGGTTGAGCAGCGCGGGATACAGCGCCTGGTCGCCGAGACCGACCCTGAAGCGCCGCAGTCCCGCCGCCCAGAGCGCGTCGCACAGCACGGTGAGCGCCTCCGCCGTGCCGGCCGCGCCCGGCGCGCCGATCAGCTCGACGCCGGCCTGCAGCACCTCCCGCGACTGGCCGCGTCGGGGGCGCACATTGCGGAAGGCATGGGCGAAATAGCAGAAGCGCAGCGGCGTCGGCGCGCTCGCGTAGCGGTTGGCGACGACCCGCGCGATCGGCACCGTCATGTCCGAGCGCAGCAGCAGCACCTCACCGTGCTCATCCAGCAGGCGGTAGCCACCGGCTGCGCTCGCGCCGTCGCGCATGAAGGTCCGCTCGTACTCCAGCGCCGGCGTGTAGATCTCACCGTAACCGGCAGCGTCGAACACGCCGCGCATACCCTCCGTCAGAGCGCGCAGCTCGCGCATCTCGTCGGGCAGCACGTCACGCGTTCCGCTGGGAATCCGATCGGCCATCGCCTGTTAGGGAAGCAGACTCCGGCTACGCGCGGGCGGTGGTGTCCTGCACGCGCTGGATGCGCGCCCCGAGCGCCCGCAGGCGCTCGTCGATCCGCTCGTAGCCGCGGTCGATCTGGCGGACGTTGCCGATCTCCGTGACCCCCTCCGCACAGAGCGCGGCGACGAGCATCGCCATGCCCGCGCGGATGTCAGGCGATTCGACCCGCTGCCCGTGCAGCTTGCGCGGGCCGACGATGATCGCGCGGTGCGGATCGCAGATCGTGATCGCCGCGCCCATCAGCTGCAGCTTGTCGGTGAACACCAGGCGGCTCTCGAACATCCACTCGTGGACGATCACCGACCCCTCGGCCTGGGTCGCCAGCGCCAGCGCGACGCTCGTCAGGTCAGCCGGGAACGCCGGCCAGGGACCGTCCTGGACCTTCGGCGTGTAGCCGCCGGCGTCGTTGCGGATGCGCAACGTCTGGCCGCCCGGCACCACGACGTCGTTGCCCTGCAGGCGTGTCTCCAGCCCGAGCCGTTCGAACACCAGGCGGATCATCCGCAGGTCCTCAGGGACCGTGTCCTTGACCACCAGCTCCCCGCCGGTCACGCCGGCCAGCGCGATGAACGAGCCGATCTCAATGTGGTCGGGCGCCACCGTGTGCGTGGCGCCGTGCAGGCGCTCCTGCCCGTGCACCGTCATCACGTTGGAGCCGACGCCCTCGATGCTCGCGCCCATCGCGATCAGCATCCGCGCAAGGTCCTGTACGTGCGGCTCCGAGGCGGCATTGCGGATCACGGTCCTGCCGGGCGTCAGCGCCGCCGCGAGCAGCGCGTTCTCGGTGGCCATCACCGAGGGCTCGTCCATCAGGAAGTCGCACGGAGTGAGGCCGCCGGCGGGGGCCAGCAGCTCGATGTTGGGACCGCGCTTCACGGTCGCGCCCAGCGCCCGGAAGGCGTCCAGGTGCGGGTCCAGGCGCCGGCGCCCGATGACGTCGCCACCGGGAGGCGGCATCAGCGCGCGCCCGAAGCGCGCGAGCAGCGGACCGGCGAGCAGGAATGACGCGCGGATCCGCTCACCGAGCTCCTGGTCCACGTCGGTGTGGTCGACCGACGCGGCGTTGACCACCACCTCACCGGCGGCGCTCCAGCTGACCTCGGCGCCGAGTGATGCCAGCAGCCCGATCATCGCGTCCACATCGTTGATCCGCGGGACGTTGCGCAGCACCACCTCCTCGTCGGTGAGCAGCGTGGCGGCGAGGATCGGCAGCGCGCCGTTCTTGTTGCCGGCGGGCGTCACTGTCCCCGACAGCGGGACCCCGCCCTCGATCACGAACTTTTCCATAGGCTTGGTTAAGGTAACGGGATGTCCGCAGACACCTCACGTCAAGCGGCCTGGGAGCTGGTCTGCGAGTGGACCGAGAGCGACTCCCTGCGCCGCCACATGCTCGCAGTCGAGGCCGCGATGCGCGCCTACGCCCCCAGATTTGACGGCGATCCCGAGCTCTGGGGCCTGACCGGGCTGCTGCACGACCTCGACTACGAACGCCACCCTGACCTGGCCGACGCGCAGGCCGGCCATCCGCGCACGGCGATGCGCGAGCTCGAGCTCCGCGGCTACCCGGCGCAGCTGGTGCGCGCAGTGGGCTCGCACGCCGATCACATGGAGATCGCCAGGCAGACGCCGATGGAGCATGCGCTCTACGCGGTGGATGAGCTCTCCGGGTTTGTGCTCGCGGTCGCCTACGTGCGTCCCGAGGGACTCTCCGGGATGAGCGCCAGGTCCGTGCGCAAGAAGATGAAGCAGCCGAGCTTCGCCGCAGCGGTGGGCCGCGATGAGCTGCTGCACGGCGCAGCGCAGCTGGGGGTTGAGTTCGACGCCCACGTGGATAACGTGATCGCCGCCCTGCAGCCGCACGCGGCGGTGCTGCTGCCCGCCTGAGCGCGGCGGGGCCAGTGCCCGCCTGAGCGCAGCGGGGCCACCGCCTGCCCGAAGGCGGCGGGGCCCCTCCGGACCGCGTCAACCGCACGCATCACCGGCCCGCACCACCGGCACACAGTCGGATATCGTGCGGCGCATGTCAGATCCCATCAAGATCGTGGTGCTGGACGGCGACGAGACCGGCCAGGAGCTGCTCGAACAATCGCTGCGCGTGCTGGACTCGGAGCTGCTGGGCCAGGAGATCCTGCTAGAGCACTACGACCTCTCGCTGGAGAACCGGCGAGCCACCGGCAACGCCGTCGTGCATGAGGCAGCAGCGGCGATGCGTGAGGCCGGTCTGGGGATCAAGGCGGCGACGATCACCCCCGAGGGCAAGGAGGACGTCGGCACGCCCAACGCGATCGTGCGTGAGGGGATCGGCGGCAAGGTGATCGTGCGCACCGGACGGCGCCTGCCCGGGATCCCGCCGATGGCGGGAGTGCACTACCCCATCTCCGTCGTGCGGATGGCCGTCGAGGACGCCTACGGAGCCAAGCAGTGGCGTGAGGGCGAGGCCGGCGCCGCGGACGAGGTCGCCTACCGCACCGAGCACATCACCCGCTCCACCTGCCACGCGGTCTCGGAGTTCGCCTTCCGCACGGCCAAGCGGATGGACGCCCGTGTCTACGGCGGCCCGAAGTGGACGGTCTCCGCCATCTACGAGGGCATGCTCAAGGAGGAGATGGACGCCGCCGCCGCGCGCCACCCCGACGTCGAGTACACGCCGGTGCTGATCGACGCCACCTATGCCGGCCTGATCTCCGGGGCGACCGACAAGACGCTCGTGATCCCGGCGCTCAACCGCGACGGCGACTGCCTCTCGGACCTGGTGCTGCCGATGTTCGGGTCGATCGCCGGCGCGGAATCGATCCTGCTCTCCTTCGATGAGGATTACAACACGCTCGTGGCGATGGCCGAAGCACCCCACGGCACCGCCCCGGCGCTGCTGGGCAAGGACCTGGCCAACCCGCTGGCGATGATCCTCGCCTGCGGCGCGATCCTCAACTACGCCTCCGAGCAGCATGGGCCCGCGCTCGAGCGCGCGTCACGCGCCGTCTACGAGGCGGCGCTGGAGACTGTCGCCTCGGGCGTGAAGACCTTCGACCTCGGCGGCTCGGCCGGCACCACCGACTTCACGACCGCGGTCGTGGAGCGGATCGCCACCAAGCGCGAGGTCTGGTCGGCGCTCGGCTGAGCGTCGGCACCGCTCGCGCCAGAGTCAGCGGCGCCTGGCCGGAGCGTCACCCTCACGCCATGCCTCGAAGCCGGGCGCGCCCGCCGGCGCCCAGCGCTGCAACGGCTCTTGCAGGATCCATCGCGTTCCGTCCGGGCGGCGCCGTACCTTACGAACATATGTTCCGTCATGCATTCCACCGCGCGCTGAACCGGACCGCCGAGATCATCGACGACATGCTCCTGGGCGACTTCGACTACATCGAGGACGAGACCGGGCTCTACGCGGATATCGACTATTACCGCCTGCACCCGCACCGCGGCGAGTTCACTATCGCCCTGCCACGGCGTGGCTGCAACGCGCCAGCGCCGCGCGGCGTGCCTGGACCTTGCACCAGCGCCGGCCACGCCCGGCACGCGCGCGTCTGACGCGAGGCTCGCCGCCAGGTCCCGACCGCCGCGCGCCCGAGGCGACGCTCGCCACCAGGAGGTCCCGGCCGCAGCTACCCTGTGCTGCCTGACCGAGATCGAGACCCAGAGACTTGTGCTGCTGCCATGGAGCAGCGACGACGTCGCGCTGCTCGCGGATCTCGGAGCCGACCGCAGGGTCGTGCGCTACGTCGGCCTCGGGCAGCCGTGGCCGGCAGCCCGGGCAATCGAGGTCTCCGACGCGTGCGTGCGCCACTGGCATGACCACGGCTTCGGCTGGCGGACGATCGTCAGCAAGCGCACCGGCGCCAAGGTCGGCCTGCTTGCCCTGAACTTCCTAGCTGACGGCGCCGTCGGGGTCTCTGCAGACGCGCATGAGATCGGCTGGTGGCTGCACCCCGACCACTGGGGCATCGGCTACGCCACCGAGGCCGCCAGGGCGGTGGCTGACGACAGCTTTCAGCGCCTGCGCTTCCCGGAGCTCACAGCGCGCATCCAGAAGCCCAACCGCGCCTCGATCGCAGTGGCGAGGTCACTCGGGATGACACACCTGCTGGACACCACAGGCCGCTTCGGCGAGCCCTGCGCGGTCTACCGGGTCCAGCGCCCCGACCTCCGCGCCGCCGACGGCTGATCTCACAAGACCGGAACCCGGGCCCACCCGGCCGCTGAGATGGCCCACTGCGGGGTGCACACACGCTGCTCACACGGCCAGCACCCGCGCACGCACGGCCACTCACACGACCCGCGCCACGGGTGCACACACACTGCTCACAACATCGACGCCGCACCGGGAAGGAACGTTGCCACGCCAGCCGCAGAGCGCGCGTGCGCCAGCCGCAAAGCGCGGGCGCGCCGGCGACTTAACGTGCAGATGCCGCCCCCGCTCGCGAGCTGGGACGGCAACTGAACTAGAAAAAAAACCGGCGGCGACCTACTCTCCCAGGCCCTTTCAGGCCAAGTACCATCGGCGCTGAGGGGCTTAACGGCTCTGTTCGGAAAGGGAAGAGGTGTTTCCCCCTCGCCATAGCCACCGGAAAACGGTGAGAGACAGGCCCCTCACGGGCCTTCAAAACTGCACAGCGCCAATGCAAGAGGTATCAAATACCGTCAAGCCCTCGAGCAATTAGTACCAGTCTCCTACGAGTGTCACCACTCTTCCAGATCTGGCCTATCAACCTGGTGGTCTACCAGGGCTCTTACTCCATCTAGTGGATGGGAGATCTCATCTTGAGGCCGGCTTCCCGCTTAGATGCTTTCAGCGGTTATCCGATCCGCACGTAGCTAATCAGCAGTGCCGTTAGCACGACAACTGATACACCAGAGGTGCGTTCATCCCGGTCCTCTCGTACTAGGGACGAATCCTCTCAAATCTCCAACGCCCACGGCAGATAGGGACCGAACTGTCTCACGACGTTCTGAACCCAGCTCGCGTACCGCTTTAATGGGCGAACAGCCCAACCCTTGGGACCTACTTCAGCCCCAGGATGCGACGAGCCGACATCGAGGTGCCAAACCGGGCCGTCGATGTGGACTCTTGGGCCCGATAAGCCTGTTATCCCCGGAGTACCTTTTATCCGTTGAGCGACGGCGCTTCCACTTGCTACCGCCGGATCACTAAGACCTACTTTCGTACCTGCTCGACGTGTCTGTCTCGCAGTCAAGCTCCCTTACTGCCTTTACACTCTACGCACGATTTCCGACCGTGCTGAGGGAACCTTTGTGCGCCTCCGTTACATTTTGGGAGGCGACCGCCCCAGTCAAACTACCCACCTGTCACTGTTCCGCACCCGGATTCACGGCGTGCGGTTAGAGATCCAATACACCAAGGGTGGTATCTCAAGGATGCCTCCACACCGGCCGCAGCCGGTGCTTCCAAGGCTCCCACCTATCCTGAGCGAGATGCATCGAACCCCAATACCAAGTTGTAGTAAAGGTTCACGGGGTCTTTCCGTCTAGCCGCGGGTACTCGGCATCTTCACCGAGACTGCAATTTCACCGAGCCCCTCGTTGAGACAGCGTTCAAGTCGTTACGCCATTCGTGCAGGTCGGAACTTACCCGACAAGGAATTTCGCTACCTTAGGACCGTTATAGTTACGGCCGCCGTTTACCGGGGCTTAGTTTCGGTGCTTCGGGTTGCCCCTAACACCTCCACGTAACCTTCCGGCACCGGGCAGGCGTCAGCCCCTATACGTCGTCTTTCGACTTAGCAGAGACCTGTGTTTTTGGTAAACAGTCGCTTGAACCTATTCACTGCGGCCCCCTCAGGCTCCACACGCGAGGTGCTTCACCCTATTAGGGCGCCCCTTATTCCGAAGTTACGGGGCAATTTTGCCGAGTTCCTTAACGAGGGTTATCTCGATCACCTTAGTGTTCTCCACTTGCCCACCTGTGTCGGTTTTGGTACAGGCACGCGCATTCTCCCTAGAGGCTTTTCTTGGAGGCATGGCGTCCGGGACTCGCCGGCTCAAAGCCAGCTGGCATCGCGTCTCAGGTTATGCGGTTCCGGATTTGCCTAGAACCACCCCTACACGCTTACCCCAGGGCAACTATCGCCTGGGTTCCCCTAGCCTTCCCCGTCCCCCCATCGGTCAAACGAACGCGACGTGGTACAGGAATATCAACCTGTTGGCCATCGACTACGCCTTTCGGCCTCGCCTTAGGTCCTGACTAACCCTGAGCAGACGAACTTTACTCAGGAATCCTTGGGCAATCGGTGGAAGGGATTCTCACCCTTCTTTCGTTACTCATGCCGGCATTCTCACTTCCCAGGCCTCCACGGCTGGGTTACCCCGCCGCTTCACTGCCCTGGGAACGCTCTCCTACCGCGCGACTTTCGTCGCACCCGCAGCTTCGGTGACTAGCTTGAGCCCCGTTACATTGTCCGCGCTCGAACACTTGACCAGTGAGCTGTTACGCACTCTTTCAAGGATGGCTGCCTCTGAGCCAACCTCCTGGTTGTCTATGCACTCGAACATCGTTTACCACTTAGCTAGTACTTAGGGACCTTAGCTGGCGGTCTGGGCTGTTTCCCTTTTGACGCTGAAGTTTATCCCCCAGCAACTGACTCCCGGAGTAGCCGTGACGGTCTTCGGAGTTTGCCTGAATTCGGTAACCTGGTAGGGCCCCTAGTCCAAACAGTGCTCTACGGCCGCCACGGAATTTATCCGAGGCTATACCTAAATATATTTCGGAGAGAACCAGATATCACTGAGCTTGATTAGCCTTTCACTCCGACCCACAGGTCATCCGCCCCGTTTTCAACCGAGGTCGGTTCGGTCCTCCACGAGGTCTTACCCCCGCTTCAACCTGCCCATGGGTAGCTCGCTCAGCTTCGGGTCTACCGCCTACGACTATGACGCCCTATTCGGACTCGCTTTCGCTACGGCTCCGCTCATCGCTTAACCTTGCCGCAGACGAGTAACTCGCCGGCTCGTTATGCAAAAAGCACGCGGTCACAGAACAAGTCTGCTCCCACCGCTTGTAGGCACGCGGTTTCAGGTACTATTTCACTCCCCTTCCGGGGTACTTTTCACCTTTCCCTCACGGTACTAGTCCGCTATCGGTCACTAAGGAGTACTTAGCCTTGGAGGGTGGTCCCCCCAGATTCAGTCCGCGTTTCACGGGTGCGGACTTACTCAGGAACATCTGACAGCAGTCCAAGCGATTTCGTCTACGGGACGGTTGCCCTCTTCGGTGCGTGGTTCCACACGCTTCGACTATCACTTGGTTTTGTAACTGCTGCCGGGACGGTCACATCCCGGAACAGACGTCCTACAACCCCCCGTACGCAACGCATGACCGCTTACACGTACGAGGTTTGGGCTGATCCCTTTTCGCTCGCCACTACTCAGGGAGTCTCGGTTGATTTACTTTCCTCGGGGTACTGAGATGTTTCACTTCCCCCGCTTGTCTTCGCCATGCCTATGTGTTCAACATGGGATAACGCCGCATTACCGGCGCTGGGTTTCCCCATTCGGGCATCCGCGGGTCAAAGGCTATTCAGCGCCTCACCGCGGCTTATCGCAGCCGTTCACGCCCTTCATCGACTCTTAGTGCCAAGGCATCCACCATGTGCCCTTACTATCTTGACGGTGATCTGGGTGCACTTAAGGATGTGCACCCTGTATCTACGAGAGGTGACTGAGTCACCACTCGGTGATACCCGTTTACATTGGCTACTGTGCAGTTTTCAAGGACCGTGAGGAGGCTCGGTTGTGACGGTCGGGGCCCACCGCAGATGCGGAGTGAGCCGCCGGCGTCACGCCGGTCTCTCAAAACTCAACAGCATGCAGCGCGTCGCGGACTGGGAGCTGGCTCCCAACGACGCGCTTGACCAGGTCCGGTCGACATGTCTAGTCCGGATGCGCCGCCGGCACCGATGAACTCAAGGTTCAATCGAAGCGCCGGGCTCGCCGAGCGTTATTGCTCGACGGGCATCCGGGTGTCCCATTCGGGACTCCCTAGAAAGGAGGTGATCCAGCCGCAGCTTCCGCTACGGCTACCTTGTTACGACTTCACCCCAGTCACGAGCCCCACCTTCGACGGCTCCCTCCCTTGCGGGTTAGGCCACCGGCTTCGGGTGTTGCTCACTCCCATGGTGTGACGGGCGGTGTGTACAAGGCCCGGGAACGTATTCACCGCGGCAATGCTGATCCGCGATTACTAGCAACTCCACCTTCATGCAGGCGAGTTTCAGCCTGCAATTCGAACCGAGACGCGCTTTAAGGGATTCGCTCCACCTCGCGGTCTTGCAGCCCTCTGTACGCGCCAATGTAGCACGTGTGTAGCCCTGGACATAAGGGGCATGATGACTTGACGTCATCCCCACCTTCCTCCGGTTTGTCACCGGCAGTCTCGTATGAGTCCCCAACTAAATGCTGGCAACATACGACGGGGGTTGCGCTCGTTGCGGGACTTAACCCAACATCTCACGACACGAGCTGACGACAGCCATGCACCACCTGTGAATCTGCTCCGAAGAGAAGCCGTGTTTCCACGGCGGTCAGACACATGTCAAGCCCAGGTAAGGTTCTTCGCGTTGCGTCGAATTAAACCACATGCTCCGCTGCTTGTGCGGGCCCCCGTCAATTCCTTTGAGTTTTAGCCTTGCGGCCGTACTCCCCAGGCGGGGTACTTAATGCGTTAGCGTCGGCACAGGGGGAGTCGACACCCCCTACACCTAGTACCCATCGTTTACGGCGTGGACTACCAGGGTATCTAATCCTGTTTGCTCCCCACGCTTTCGCGTCTCAGCGTCAGTACCGTCCCAGCGAGCTGCCTTCGCCATTGGTGTTCCTCCTGATATCTGCGCATTTCACCGCTACACCAGGAATTCCACTCGCCCCTTCCGGACTCTAGCCCGACAGTTTCCACCGGCATTCCAGGGTTGAGCCCTGGACTTTCACAGCAGACTTATCGAGCCGCCTACACGCGCTTTACGCCCAATGATTCCGGACAACGCTTGCCCCCTACGTATTACCGCGGCTGCTGGCACGTAGTTAGCCGGGGCTTCTTCTGAAGGTACCGTCACTCCGGCCGGCTATTAACCGGCGAAGCTTCGTCCCAACTGAAAGGGCTTTACAACCCGAAGGCCTTCTTCACCCACGCGGCGTTGCTGCGTCACGCTTTCGCGCATTGCGCAAGATTCCCCACTGCTGCCTCCCGTAGGAGTCTGGGCCGTGTCTCAGTCCCAGTGTGGCTGATCGTCCTCTCAGACCAGCTACGCATCGTCGCCTTGGTGAGCCGTTACCTCACCAACAAGCTAATGGGCCGCGGGCCGATCCCGATGCGGAGGCCGAAGCTTCCTTTCCCCAGCAGCCTTATGGCTGGAGGGCACATTTGGTATTAGCCCGAGTTTCCTCGGGTTGTCCCAATCATCGGGGTACGTTACCCACGTGTTACTCACCCGTTCGCGGCTCTGCCCCGGGCCGAAGCCCGGTTCGTCGCTCCACTTGCATGTGTTAGGCACGCCGCCAGCGTTCGTCCTGAGCCAGGATCAAACTCTCCGTGAAGAACTGCTCACAAAGAGTTGTCAGGAATTCCACCGATCAGAGCGACCGCAATTGCGGCCGCAGTCGGTGGTCCTGGGCCTCTCCCTGGAGGGATGAGGCCCCCGTCTCCACGCCACGCCGGCAAGCCGGCGATCGGACGCCCGAAGTACACGGTGGGCGTCGGGAAACGGGACGGGTCAATCTTGGCACCGTCGCTCGTTCCGCCCCCGAAGGCGCGGATCGACGACGGTGTCGAACCTGGACACACACTCGGCCATTGGTGGGCCGAGGTGCGCATGCTGTTGAGTTTTCAAAGACCGTCGCCTCCGGTAGAAGGTGCTTCCCTCTATTGGATGCGCCGAGTGCTGTCACCAGCGCTCGGGGCAGAAGAGTATAGCCACTTCCCATGTGGGAGTACAAGACCTAGGTCAAAGCACTCGCTTCGGGGCGCGTGGCCGCGCTCACTGCCCGAAGGAAAGTAGCAGCACTTTCCCGCAGATGCGTGCTGATCTGCCAAATTTTTTTCCGGCGGCCGCTTTTACCCTGTAAAGGAAGGTTTTTTAGCCGGTCGATGGCACCATCAGGTGCTTGGGGTCGCTGCAGCGGCACCACTCACCACGCCTGTGGGTCAGCTGCGCCAGCGCCCCCCGGACCGGGCCGCGGGGCGCGCCGTTCGCGCGCAGATGATGGGACCCACGCAGACGGTGGGACCCACGCAGACGGTGGAACCCACGCAGACGGTGGAACCCACGCAGATGGTGCGATCCGCGCGGGGCGCGCCCCTTGAGCACGGCGCAGTCCACGCCCGCGACCCCTGCGCGTTGCGCGCAGCTGGCGCAGGCCCCCGGCCAGTGGTGCGCCGGAAGCCTGTACCCGCATCTGGGCGCCGCTACCCGACGGGCAGGTGCTCCTCGAGCAGCGCCAGCGTGCCAGCCCAGGCGCGCTCGGCGGCAGCCTCGTCGAAGGCCGGCATGCCCCGCATGGTGAAGCCGTGCCCCACTCCTGGGATCAGGTCGACCCGGTGCGTCACCGCACCGGCCTCGAGCGCCCGCTCCAGCGGCTCGATCAGCTCCGGGGGGCTCACATGGTCGCGCTCCGCCCATCCCAGGTAGAGCGCGGCGTGGATACGCTCGGCGCCCAGGTGCGGTGAGTCGGGCGCGTCGGTGACGATCCTCGAGGGGTGCAGCAGCGCGGCGGCCCCCACCTGCTCGCCGAAGGACTCGGCGGCGAGCAGCGCGTAACGTCCGCCCATGCAGAAGCCGATGCAGCCCCAGCGGTTCCCGGCCTTGGCGGCATTGGCTCCGGCCAGCTGGTCGAGCATCGCCACCAGGTCCTCATGGACCAGCTCATCGCGCATTGAGGCGATCACCGCTCCCATCCGCTTGAACTCCTCCGGGTCGCCGCGCTCGATCAGCTCCAGCCGCGGCCGCCTGTCGGCTTCGACCGTGTAGAAGAGGTCCGGCAGCGCGGCCGTATATCCAGCCTCGGCCAGGCGCTCCGCGTAGCTGTGGAGCGCTGGCCGGACCCCGGGGGCGTCCATCAGCAACACCACCAGCGGAGCTCCCGGCGCCTGCCCGCCGGCCTGGGGTCTGTGCACGTGGACAGGCATCGTTCCACGCCGCGTGCTGACCTCGATGATCTCCTGCGTCACCTTGTCTCCTTGATCCTCAGGGTGCCGCGCGGCGCCGACGCCGACGGTCGTGCAGCAGCCTATCCCCGCCGTCAAGGCACGCTAGGCTAGCCCGCGATGTCGTTCCCGGGAGCCGCTGACGGCCAGTCACTGGTGGAATCGCGCGTCACGCGCGCTGAGGCGCTAGCCCGCACGCTGGAGAGCGAGATCGTCACCGCGGCGTTCTCACCCGGTGAGCGGATCGGAACCAAGGACGATCTGCGCCAGCGCTTCGGGGTGGCCGTGGCGACGATCAACGAGGCCGTGCGGCTGATGGAGATGCGAGGTCTGGTTGCCGTGCGACCGGGGCCCGGCGGCGGCCTGTTCGTGACCGACGCCTCCACGCGCGCCGGGGTGGCGCAGATGATCCTCGGACCGGACTGGGGCAAGGCCACGCTTGCGGACTGCGTGGAGGTGCGTGACGCGCTGGAGCCGCTGATCTGCCGCCAGGCCGCGGAGCACCACACGCCCGCGGACATACGGGCGCTGCGCGAGAGTCTCGGCCGCATGCAGTCGAGCACCGCTGACCCCCGGGCCTACTTCGAGGCCAACTGGGAGCTGCACCGCAGGATCGCGGCGATCTCCACCAATGCGCCGCTGCGCGCGGTCTACCTGCTGATGACCGACTTCCTCCAGGCGGGGCTGAGCGACTACGAGTTCGACGTGATCGAGCCCTACCGGGTGCGCGTCCACGAGCAGCTGCTGGCCGCCGTGGAAGCTCGCGAGCCCGCCGCCCTCGCCGAGGCGCTGGCCGCACACGCGGCTCAATCGCCGCTCAGCGAGACGCGCCCGGAGCGCGACCGGCAATCTCGCTGATCCGATCCTAAAAACCCACAATGGTTATAATGGATGGTATGCTCTCGCTCACCTGGGGAGGGAAGCGCGAGCGCTAGCCGCTCGAGCTCGACCGACCCTGAGTTGCAGACCCGCTGCACGCCACCGAGGTGGCGCTGCCGCGCGGACACTGTCGAGGAGAGAGGGAGAGGATGTTGGGAAGCAGGCGCAGTTCACGCATGCGTGCCTTTGCCACTGCGGCAGCTGGCGCGGGGATCCTCGCGGGATATCTCGCGAGCTCTGGGGCGGCCAGTGGGGCCACCCCCCACCCCCTGAAGGCGACGCGCTCCGCGAGCCGCCTGGAGGTCGCGGTCTTCAGCCCGTTCACCGGGCCGAACGCCATCTACGGGTACTTCAACTACAACGGCTGCGTCCCCGCCGCGCTGGCGGTCAACAAGGCCGGCGGGGTGCTCGGGCATCAGATCTACTGCCAGATCATCGACAACCGCGGCGAGCCGGCCGACGCCGTGCCGGCAGCGCAGAACCTGATAGCCAACGACTCCAACGTCGTCGGGATCGTCGACGGCGACAGCGGGCTGCTGTCGGCGACGGTGCCGCTGTTCAGCGCGGCGCACATCCCCGAGCTGTCGCTCGGCGGCGACATCCAGTTCGACAAGAACAAGTACCCGTACTTCTGGCGCACGACGCCGGGTGACGACCAGGCCGGCTATGCGCTCGCCGCCTACATCAGGTTTGACACGCCGTTCCGCAAGATCGGGGCCATCTTCGGCAACGACCAGGCCGCCCAGGGCAACGTGCCAGGGCTTGACAACGGCGCCAAGAACCTGGGACTAAAGATCGTCAACCAACAGGCGATCGCGCTCGACCAGACCGCTTACCAGACTGAGGTTCAGCAGCTGAAGAACGCTCACCCGCAAGTGATCGTCACGGAGTCCGACCCGCAGACCGCGGGAGTCTTCTTCGCCAACCTCAAGCAGGCCGGCGCGCTCAAGCCGATCGTCGGCACGTCCGGCACGGTCGGGACCAACTACGACAAGGCCGCCGCCGCGGCGCTCGGCCAGAGCACCTATGAGAAGGGCTTTGTCCGCGTGACCCAGTACACCGCCACGTCCGGTCCCGCCTTCAACGCCTGGAAGCAGGCGCTCCTGGCCTCCTCGATCAAGAACGCCGCCGGCGTGGAGACCGGCTATGGCCCGGAGGTCGCCTACGACCACACGATCATGCTGGCGCTCGCGATGGTCGCTGCCAAGAGCACCAACCGCGTGGTCTTCAACCCCTACATCGCCAGGGTCACGCAGGGCAAGACGGTGGTCCACACCTTCGCCCAGGGCGTCGCGGCGCTGAAGGCAGGCAAGACGATCGACTTCGTCGGCCTCGAGGGCCAGGTCACGTTCAACAAGTACCACAACTCCGGCGGCGTCTGGTCGGTCGCGCAGCCGATCACCAACCGCTCGCTGAAGATCGTCTCCGCCAAGGACATGGCGGCAGCCGAGGGGCACTGATCCCGATGGCTGCGGTGAGTGCACACGTCAGTCGGCGCCCTGAAGCAGGGGAGCCGACACCGTGACGCTGCTTGTGACGATCGTCCTGTTCGGGATCTACTCCGCGGCGCTGCTTGCGATCGGGAGCGTTGGCTTCTCGATGCAGTTCGGCGTGACCAACGTCCTGAACCTGGCCTACGGATCGATCCTGACCTCGTGCATCTTCGTCGAGTACTGGATCACCGGCCACAGCAGCAACGTCTGGCTGGCGATGCTCGTGGGGGCGCTGGCCGGCGCTGTGATCTCGTTCGTGATCGGGCACCTGGTGATTGGCGCGTTCCTCAACAGGGGCGCGTCCGGGTTCAGCATCGCGATGGTCACGATCGGCATCGCGCTGATGATCGAGTTCACGCTCGAGGCCATCCAGGGCCCCTACATCAACACGTTCTCCGCGAACGTGAGCAGCGCGATCACCATCTCCGGGGTGAGCCTCGGCGGCGAGCAGCTGGCCGCGATCGGGATCGCGGCCGCCGCGATGGTCGCGGTGCACATGCTGCTGCGCCTGACCAAGCTCGGCCTGGCGATGCGGGCAACCGCGGACGACGTGGCACTCACCCGCAGCTGCGGGATCTCACCGACCCGCACGCGCGCCGTGGCATGGCTGCTCTCCGGCGCGCTGTGCGGGATCTGCGGCGTGCTGCTGGGGCTGGATGAGGGGACGTTCTCCTCCTCCACCGGCGACGCGATCTTCGTGACGATCGCCGCCGCGGCTGTGGTCGGAGGCATCGGCAAGCCCTACGGCGCGATGATCGGGGCACTGTTGGTCGGGCTCGTCAGCGAGGGCAGCGCCGCCGTGATCTCGCCGTCGTACAAGTCGATCGCCGCCTGGGTGCTGCTGATCGCGGTGCTGATGGTCCGCCCGCAGGGGATATTCGCCGAGTACGCCTCGCGCAGGGAGCTCGTGGCATGAGCGGGACGATCTACTACATCAGCGGCCTGGCGATCCTCTTCGGCATCAACCTGATCGCCGTATGGGGCCTGGACCTGCAGTTCGGGATGACGGGCATCAACAGCTTCGCGTTCATCGTCTTCCAATCGGCGGGCGCCTACGCCACAGCGCTGCTGGCGCTCAAGCCGCCGAGCTCCTACGGGAGCTTCGAGACCTACATCGGCGGCGCCAACCTCCCATTCCCCCTGCCTCTGATCGGAGGCGCGGTCGCCGGAGGCCTGATCGCGGTGCCCATCGGGCTGGTGGCTGTCAGACGCCTGCGCGGGGACTACGAGGCGATGGCGCTGCTGGTGGTCTCGCTGATCGCCACCGGCCTCGTCAACGCGCAGACCAACTGGCTGAACGGCCCGTCGGGCATCGCGCTCGTGCCACAGCCGTTCGGCGGGCCGACGGTGCCGCCGCAGACCTATCACTGGATCTTCTTGGGGATCACCGCCGTCTGTTGCGTGATCGCCTGGTGGGTGATGCGCGGGATCGCACGCGCACCGCTGGGTCGGCTGCTGCGCGCGGCACGCGACAGTGAGAGCGCCGCCTCGGCACTCGGGCGCAGCCCCCATCGACTGCGGATGACGGCGCTGATCGTGGGCGGTGCCCTTGCGGGGCTCAGCGGCGGGCTGCTGGTCGAATACGTGACGGCCTGGAGTCCCGCGAGCTGGCTCTACCAGGAGACCTTCCTGTTCTTCACCGCGCTCGTCGTCGGCGGTCGCGGCAACCTCGCCGGCGCGGCGCTCGGGGTGCTGATCGTCCCGATCGGGATCGCTGAGGCCACCCGCCGGCTGCCGTCGTTCGGCTATCCAGGTCTGATCGACTCGCTGGACTTCGTCGCGATCGGCGCGCTGATGCTCGCCTTCCTCTGGTTCCGCCCCAACGGGCTGCTCGCGGAGCGCAAGCGCATCATCCGGCCACGCGACGGCAGCGACCCGGCCAGCGACCCCGCACCGCTGGGGCTGGCGGCCAGGCTCGGGCTGCGACGCGCGGGGTCCCGATGAGCGATAGCTCTGTGACTCCGCAGCCGCTGCTCGAGGTGCGTGGGCTGGCATGCAGCTTCGGCGCGGTCCGCGCCGTGGAGGACGCGACCTTCACGGTCATCCCCGGCACCATCACGGGGCTGATCGGCCCGAACGGGGCCGGCAAGTCGACTGTGATCGACCTGATCACGGGGCGCACGCCGACGCAGCGCGGCAGCATCCGCTTCGCGGGAAACGACATCACCGGCCGCCGCTCACATGAGATCGCCCGACTCGGAATGATCCGCACCTTCCAGCAGGCGAACGTCTTCTCCCGCCTGACCGTCCTGGAGAACCTGCTGGTCGGCTCCAGACCCTGGCCCGGCGAGGGAGTCGGCATGGCCCTCGGGCCCCGCCGTCGCTGGAGTGAACAGGAGCTCAATCTGCAGGACCGGGCTTGGGGGCTGCTCGACCGCTTTGGCCTGCGCCGGCTCGCCAATGAATACGCCGGCGCGCTCAGCGGCGGCCAGAAGCGACTGGTCGAGATGATGCGGGCGCTGATGGCCGAGCCGAAGATGCTGCTCCTGGATGAGCCGATGGCGGGTGTCAACCCGTCGCTTGCCAACTCAATCGCGGACCGGCTCGAGGAGCTGCTCGAGGAGGGAATGACGATGCTGATGATCGAGCACGACCTGCACCTGGTGGAGCGGCTGTGTGACCCGGTGGTGGTGATGGCGCACGGCGCCGTGCTCGCCGAGGGATCGATGGCCGAGCTGCAGGAGAACGTGGAGGTCGTGGATGCCTACCTTGGCGCCTGAGACCGTGCCCCGTCGACCCGAGCCGCTGCTGACGCTCGACGCCGTGGCCTCCGGGTACGGCTCCGGCCTGATCGTGCGCGGCGTGAACCTCCAGGCCGGCCGCGGAGAGATAGTCACGATCGTCGGGCCCAACGGCTCGGGCAAGAGCACGCTGCTGAAGACGATCGCCGGCTTGGTGGCCACGGCCGCCGGCACGATCACCCACGACGGAGCGCCGATCGCCGGGCTCAGCGCCGAGCGTCGCGCGCGGCGCGGCATCGCCTACGTGCCCCAGGAGCACGAGGTCTTCGCCTCGCTGAGCGTCAAGGAGAACCTCCTGCTCGGCGGTTACGGGCTGGGTCGACGGGAGCTGGCGGCGGCGCTTGAGCGCGTCTACGCCACCTATGAGATCCTGCCCAAGCTCGAGCGCGCGACGGCCGGCAGGCTGAGCGGCGGCGAGCGCAAGACCTTGGCGATGGGACGGGTGATGATGGCCTCCCCCTCGCTGGTGCTGCTCGACGAACCGACATCCAACCTCGCCCCGATTCCCACGGCCCGCCTGCTTGAGGTGGAGATCCCGGCGCTGGCGGCGACCGGCGCCGCGGTGGTGCTCGTCGAGCAGCGCGCGCTGCAGGCGATCGCGGCGTCTGACTGGGTGTACGTGCTGGTCGCCGGTGAGGTGGCGGTCCAGGGGACGCCCGCTGACATCGGCACGCGCGAGGACATCGGTCGGATGTTTCTCGGCGGTGGGGCGCGCCACAGGAGGGGTGAGGACGGTGTCTGAGCTCGAGTTGCGCCACGAGGTGGCGCTCGGCGGCTGGGTGCTGCACCACAGCGGCCTGTCTGACTACGTCTGGGGTCACGTGAGCATCCGCGATCCCGAGGGTCGCGGGGTCTGGATGAAGGCCTCCGGCCTGGGGTTTGAGGAGGTCAGCGAGGAGCACGTGCTGCTGGTCGACGACCGCGGCAGCGTGGTGGCCGGCGAGGGTCCCAGACACAGCGAGTACCCGATTCACACTGAGATCCTGAAGGCACGTCCTGAGCTCTCGAGCGTCGTCCACGTGCACCCGCCACACGCGATCGCGCTGGCGGCCTCCGCACAGCCGCTGGCGCCGATCTCGCACGTGGGCGGCGTCTTCTCTGATGGCCTGCGCCGCTGGGACGGAGCGCCGGGGCTGGTCGACACACAGCAGGCTGGTGAGCGGCTCGCCGCCGCGCTCGGCGGCGACCGGGCGCTGCTGCTAACCGGCCACGGGATTGTCGCCGTGGGGCGCAGCGTCGGCCTGGCGGTCACCGCCGCGATCATGTTGGAGCAGGCCTGCCGGGTGCAGCTGCTCGCCAACGGCTTCGGTGGCGTGGCCGCGCCGATGGACCCGCCGCAGCTGCGACACGCCTACGCGCACACGCTCGACGAGTCCTTCATGCTCGCCGCGTGGCGCTACCTGGCGCGCCGCGCCCAGGCCGCAAGGGGTGGCGCTTGAGCCGCGGCAGGATCACCCTGACGCTGGCGATCGGGGACTATGACCACGTCCGCGATCTGGTGGAGGGCGACGTGCCGCTGGAGGGCGTCGAGCTCAACTGGCTGCGCCTGCCCGTGGAGGAAACGTTCTATCGCTTCGTGCGTTCGCGTGAGTGGGAGGTCACCGAGCTGTCACTGGCGAAGTACTGCTCGCTGCGGGCGGCCGGCGACGAGTCGGTCGTGGCCCTCCCGGTGTTCCCCTCGCGCTCGTTCCGGCACTCGGCGATCTTCGTCCGCCACGACGGCCCGGTCGATGACCCGCGGGCGCTGGCGGGAGCGCGCATCGGGGTGCCGGAGTGGACCCAGACAGCGACGGTCTACGCGCGCGGCGTCCTGCAGCATGAGTACGGAGTCGATCTGCGATCCGTGCGCTGGGTGCAGGCGGGCACCAACCAGCCCGGACGCGTGGAGGGCGTCGCATTCACGCCGCCCTCCGGCATCACGCTGTCAAGCGAGCCGGACCGCACGCTCAATGAGATGCTCGTGGCGGGTGAGCTGGACGCCGTGATCGCCGCCCATCCGCCGCAGGACTTCAACAACGGAAGCGGCCGCGTCGTGCGTCTGTTCTCCGACTACCGTGCGGTTGAGGAGGCATACCACGCCAGCCGCGGCGTGTTCCCGATCATGCACGTGGTCGCATTGCGCGCCGACGTGCTGGAGCGCTGGCCATGGGTGGCGATGAGTCTCGCCAAGGGGTTTGAGCTGGCCAAGGAGCGTGGCCTTGAGCGAGCGCTCGATCCCAACGCACCGCGCTACCCGGTTCCCTGGAGCTTCGCCAACGCGCAGCGCGCGGTCGCGGTGTTTGGCGAGGATCCCTGGCCCTACGGCCTTGAGGCCAACCGCGCCACGCTCGAGGCGTTCGTGGACTTCGCAGTCGAGCAGGGAGTCTGCTCACGTGCGCTCACGCTCGACGAGCTGTTCCCGCTCGACGTGGCGCGCACGTTCAAGATCTGAGCAGCGCGCGCCCGGCAACCACCCGCCGGCAGGCGGCTCAGACCAGGCGCACGCGCGCGAACCGGCGCTTGCCCAGCGCCAGCACGCGGTCGGCCAGCGCGGCAGCGGGCAGGTCGAGCTGCTCTGCGGTGAGCGGCTCACCGTCCAGCCGGACACCGCCCTGCGCGAGCGAGCGTCGCGCCTGCGAGGTTGAAACGCCAAAGGCGCCGGCGACCAGCGCCGGGAGGTGAACGGTGTCGCCCGGCTGGGCCTGCCAGTCGAACACCGGCACGTCCTCGGGTAGCTCGTGACGGATGTGCACGCGATCAAACGCTTCCTGCGCCTGCGCGGCCGCGGCCGCGCCATGGAAGCGCGCCACCAGCGCGCGTGCGAGCGCGCGCTTGGCATCGCGCGGCGCCAGGCCTGGATCCGGCTGCTCACCGACCAGCAGCGAGTACCAGCTCGCCAACGACGCGTCCGGGATGCTGAGCGTCTTACCGTAGATCGAGTCCGGAGGCTCGCTGACGCCGATGTAGTTGCCAAGGGACTTGGACATCTTGCGCTCGCCGTCGGTGCCGGTCAGCAGCGGCATCGTCAGGATCACCTGCCCCTCCTGGCCGTAGGCGCGCTGGATGTCGCGCCCCAGCAGCAGGTTGAACTTCTGGTCAGTTCCGCCGAGCTCCACGTCCGCGCGGACCGCGACCGAGTCATACCCCTGAAGCAGCGGGTAGAGCAGCTCCAGCATCGAGACCGGAGTCCCAGCCGCCAGCCGCTTGGCAAAGTCGTCGCGCTCGATCACGTGCGCGACGGTGGTGCTGGAGAGCAGCCGGAAGAGCTCCCCCATCTGCAACTCCAGCCACTCGGCGTTGAAGCGCACCTCGAGTCGCTCACGGGTCAGGATCTTCAGCGCCTGCGCCTCGAAGGTCGCGGCGTTGCTCGCGATCTCAGCGTCGCTGAGCACCGGCCTGGTGGCCGATCTGCCGCTCGGGTCACCGACCCGAGCTGTGCCGTTGCCGATGATCAGCACAACCGTGTGACCGGCATCCTGGAACTCACGGAGCTTCTGCAGGACGACCGTGAAGCCGAGATGGATATCCGGCGCGGTCGGGTCGATGCCGAGCTTCACGCGCAGCGGGCGGCCGAGTTTGAGCTTCTCGGCAAGCGCCCCGACCGGCAGGCAGTCGATCGCGTTGCGCGCCAACCAGGCGGCCGCCGCGGCGGGCTCAGCGTCGGTCACGGGCACTCCGTCGGCATCGGCGCCAATGCTAGACTCTCGCGCTCCGGCAGGGCGGCACGGGAGGCCGCCAGAGGCCTCTGGGCGCACGGGACCGCCAGGCGCGCCGCGTGTAGTCCAAGGGTGGCCGGAAGCCACAGCGATCGCATGAGCGTCGAAGATCACACCCTGATTGACACGCCGCAACGCCCCGCGTCGATCCGCTTCGAGCCCCCGGTGGCGACTCGTGAGCGCCTGCGTCTGCGCCTGCGCCGCGGGCGCCGGTCGCGTGCCAAGCCGCGGCTGCGCAAGCTCCGCTTCCTGCTGGTCCTGATCGCCTTCCTGATCCTGGCGGGCACCTCGATGCTGTTCGGGATCCTCACGGCGATCGCCTCAGACCTCCCGCAGCTGATCCCCAAGGCGCCCTCGACCTCCGTCGACTCCTACCTCTACGACTACACGGGCCAGCCGATCGGTGTCCTGGCGCCGCCGACACAGCCGGTGCTGGACACCTGGAAGCAGATCTCCCCCAACATGGTCCACGCGATCATCGCCGTGGAGGACAAGCGCTTCTGGACAGACCCGGGGATCGACATCCGCGGCCTGGTGCGGGCCGCGCTCAACGACATCACCGGCGGGCCGACACAGGGCGCCTCGACGATCGCCGAGCAGTTTGTGAAGGTCAAGCTCGCGCAGGAGAACAACCGCACGATCTTCGAGAAGCTGCGTGAGGCCGGGCTCGCGTTCCAGCTGGTGCATCACTGGAAGCGCACCCGGATCCTGACCGACTACCTGAACACCATCTACTTCGGCAACGGCGCCAACGGGATCGAGGCCGCGGCACGGGTCTACTTCGGCTGGGCCCACGGCTACCAGCCCGCCAACCCGGGCGGCGAGTCCAGGAAGGGCTGCGGCTCACCCGACGTGCAGGACCCCAACCGGGTCGCCTGCGCGCAGGTCCTGACCCCGGCCCAGGCGGCGCTGCTGGCGGGGATGGTCGCCAACCCCTACGCGTTTGACCCGGTGCTCCACCCGCAGGCCGCGATCGCCCGGCGCAACCAGGTGCTGATCCTGATGTATCAGCAGCACTACCTGACCCGCTCTCAGTATGAGTACGCGATCTCACGGCCGGTGCCCACCGCCGCCGAGATCCAGCAGCCCCAGGAGCCTCAGGCCGCCCCCTACTTCACCAGCTGGGTGCGCCCGCTGATCATCCACGCGCTGATGCAGGAGGGACTGACGCGCAAGCAGGCGGAGTACCAGGCTTACTACGGCAAGCTGAACATTCACCTGACCCTCGACCTGAAGCTTCAGCAGGCCGCCCAGCAGGCCGTCAACCAGATCTTCCCGCCCGGCTCCAAGGGGCCCTCGGCGAGCCTCGTGGCGATCGACAACCGCACCGGCGAGGTTCGCGCGATGGTCAGCGGCGACGGCAACTACAACGCGGAGCCGTTCAACCTCGCAACGCTCGGCTACCGGCAGCCGGGCTCCGCCTTCAAGCTCTTCACGCTCGCGGCGGCGCTGCAGAGCGGCCGCTACACGCCACAGTCGGTGTTCGACTCAAAGCCCCTGGACGTTCCCTTCCGCACCAGGACCGGGTACCTCGCCCACTTCGTGGTTCACAACTTCGGCAACGAGTACCTCGGCCCGACGACGCTGACCACCGCCACCGCGGTCTCCGACAACAGCGTCTTCACCCAGCTCGGCATGGCCGTCGGGCTCAAGAACATCGCGCACTACGCGCGTGAGATGGGGATCCGCTCACCGATCTCGACAACCCCGGCGATGATCCTCGGCGGCCTCTCCACCGGCGTCTCCGCGCTCGACCTGGCGCACGCCTACCAGACCGAGGCCAACGGCGGCGTGAAGCTCTACAACACGGTGCTGGGCGACTACGACCAGGGCCCTGTGGGGATCTCCTCGATCAGCGGCTGCGTCCCCTGTGCGCAGCACACCATCACCAACAGCCACCCCAACCAGCTGCGCGTCGTCTCGCCGCAGGTGGCGGCGGAGATCCACTCCCTGCTGCACGGCCCCGTCGACGATCCCGCCGGCACCGGCACCAACGCCGCGATCCCCGGGATCGACGTGGCCGGCAAGACCGGCACCACCAACAACTTCGTCGACGCGTGGTTTGCGGGCTTCACGCCGCAGCTGACGGTCGCGGTCTGGGTCGGCTACCCCAACAGCGGTCAACCGATGGACAAGAACTTCCACGGCGGGCCGGTCGAGGGCGGCACCTTCCCGGCGATCATCTGGCGCAACTTCATGGTCAACGCGCTGCAGATCCTCGCCAACGAGCAGGCCGCCGCCGCGCACCGCACGGCGCCCAACCTGGGCCTGCAGCCGACCACCTACGCGCGCACCACCTCAACCCCCTCAACCACCGTCCAGCCCAGCGGCACCTCCGGCAAGGGCGCCGGAACCACCCAGACGGCGGGGGCCGGCCGCCATCAGGGCAGCGGGCACGGGACCGGCGCCGGGCATTCACCGGCGGGCGGCGGGGCCGGCAGCGGCGGCTCGACGCCGGCCGGCACCCAACCCACGCAACCGGCGGGCTCGACCGGTACCGGCCAGGGATCGCCCACGGCCAACGGCAGTCAGCTGGGCGGACTCAACCAGGTGACCACGACCACCCCCGTGAGCCCGCCGCCCACCTCGCCCACCACCACCACCCCCACGGCCGCCAACGGCGGCAACGGTCTGTAGAGGCACGCTCAGCGGCGCGGCAGCGGCGCTGAGAGGAAGCGGCTGCCGGACAGGCAGAAACGCCACGGCAGCTCCGTGGCGCGGGTGATGCCGATGCGTGGCGCGGTGCTGACGGCGGGCGCGCCGAGCTGCGCCGGGCGCGGCTCGAAGGTCACCGGGCCGTGCAGCAGATCGCCGCGATTGTCGGCCAGCGAGATGCCCAGCGCCTGGCTGAGCTTGCCGGGCCCCGAGCAGAGCTCGCGCTGCGCCTGCGGGGAGCGGCCCCGCCGCTGCGCCATCAGCTCCACGCCCGTGAGCGGCATGAGCGCCCGGATCAGCACGGCAGCGCCGACCCCCTCCGGCTCACAGACCGCGTTGAGCAGCGCGTGCACGCCGTAGGAGAGGTACACGTAGGCTGCGCCCGGAGGGCCGAACAGCGTCGCGGTGCGCGGCGTCAGGCCGCCGAAGGCATGGCACGCCGGCTCACTGTCGTGGTAGGCCTCGGTCTCGACGATCACGCCGCTGCACTCGCCACGGCGCACCACGCACCCGATCAGGTCGCGCGCGACCTCGAGCACCGGGCGGTCGTAGAACGCCGGTTGCACGCCGCTCAGCGTCGGCCGGATCGCGCCCGCTCGAGCGCAGCGCGCAGATGCTGCAGCTGCGCCCGCACGGCGCTCGAGCCGGTCCCCCCGCGCGACGCCTTGGACTCGAGCCAGGCACCGTCGCGCAGCAGCGCGTAGAAGCCCTCGGCGTCGAGCAGCGGCGAGGCGTCGGAGAGCTCCTCGGGGGTCAGCTCGGTGAGCGTGCGCCCGCTCGACACGGCGAGCCGCACAAGGCCCGCGACCACGCCGTGGGAGCTGCGAAACGGCATTCCCCGCTTGACCAGGTAGTCGGCGACGTCGGTGGCGGCCAGGAACTCATCTGCGGCAGCCTGCTCCAGCCGCCCGCGCCGGAAGCTGATCGTCGAGAGCATCCCCTGCGCGGCACCGAGCACCAGCTCGAGCGTGTCAACCGCGTCAAAGAGGTGCTCCTTGTCCTCCTGCATGTCCTTGTTGTAGGTCAGCGGCAGGCCGTGCATCACGCCGAGCATCGCGGTGAGGTGCGCGGCGATGCGCGGCGCCTTGGCGCGCAGCAGCTCAGCCGCATCCGGGTTCTTCTTCTGCGGCATGATCGATGAACCGGAGGCCCACGCGTCCGACACCTCGCAGAAGCCGAACTCCTCGCTGGACCACAGCACGATCTCCGCCCCCAGCCGCGAGAGGTGCGTCGCGCAGGTGCTCGCGGCCGACAGATAGTCCAGCACGAAGTCACGGTTGGAGACCGCGTCTATGGAGTTCTCGGCGACCGCCCCGAATCCCAGCTCGCCGGCCACGAGCGTGCGGTCGGTGTCGAAGTTCACACCGGCCAGCGCCCCGGCGCCCAGCGGCAGCGCGTCGGTGCCGTCCAGCACAGCGGTGAAGCGCCCGTGGTCTCGCAGCAGCATCCAGGCGTAGGCCAGCAGGTGATGGCCGAGATAGACCGGCTGCGCGCGTTGCAGGTGCGTGTAGCCGGGCATCGGCCAGTCGAGGTGGCGCTCAGCGAGCTCCATGAGCGTCTGCACCAGGCTGAGCACCGCGGCGGCGCTGTCAAGCGCCGCCTGGCGGGTGAACATCGCCATGTCAGTGGCCACCTGGTCGTTGCGCGAGCGCCCGGTGTGCAGCCGTCCCCCGGCCTCCCCGGCCAGCTCCGTGACGCGCCGCTCGATCGCCATGTGCACGTCCTCATCGCGCTCCGCGAACTCAAAGCTGCCGTCATGCACCTCCTCGGCGACCTGTCGCAGGGCGGCGTGCAGCGCGTCGCGGTCAGCTTCGGAGATGATCCCCTGGGCGGCGAGCATGCGCGCGTGCGCGACCGACTGCTGCACGTCGAACGGCGCCAGCCGCCAGTCGAAGGCCAGCGAGTCATTCAGCCGCCGGAACGCGTCGGCCTGCGGTTGCGCGAAGCGTGACATCAGGCGCGCGATGCTAACGCGCTGCGCGTGAGGATGGTCCCCAGGGCGCTGGCCACGCGCGCCACCTGACCCTCGGACATCTCCGGGAAGAACGGGATCGCGATGGATCGCGCGGCGATGTCCTCACAGACGGGGAACTGCCCCTCCCGGTGACCGAAGCGTTCGCGGTAGTAGCTCATCAGGTGGATCGCCGGGAAGTAGGGCTTGGCCGGAATCCCGAGCGCGGCCAGCTCCCGCACCGTGCGGTCGCGGTGCAGGCGGGCCGGGAGCGCCACCACGTAGACGAACCAGCCGCGGCGCTCCAGCCCGCGGTCCTCGCAGGGCAGCGTCAGATCCTCGAGGCCGCTCAGCGCCTCGCGGTAGAGCGCGGCCACGCGGGCCCGCCCCTCGAGCAGCTGATCGAGCCGCTGCAGCTGGGCCAGGCCCAGCGCGCAGGCGATGTCGGAGAGGCGGTAGTTGAAACCCAGCCGGTCGTGGTCCAGCCAGTCCATGTTGGGCGCGCGTCCCTGGTTGCGCTCCGAGTCGATGCGCTCCTTGTCCTGCGGCCTCGAGGTCACGATCACGCCGCCCTCCCCGGTCGTGATCTGCTTGTTGGCGTAGAACGCGAACACCGCCGGATGCCCGCGCCCGCCGATCGGCCGGCCATCGGCATAGCGGCCGCCCAGCGCCTCACAGGCGTCCTCCAGGATCGGGATCCGCAACGCCTCCAGCGCAGCCATGTCCGCGGGATAGCCGAACACATGCACCGGCAGGATCGCGGCGGTGCGCTCACTGACCGCGGCCGCTACCGCCTCGGGGTCGAGGTTCAGCGTGAGCGGGTCGATGTCCGCAAAGACCGGTGTGGCGCGCTCGTAGAGCGCGACGTTGGCGCTGGCCACGAACGAGAACGGGGTGGTGATCACCTCGTCCCCGTCCGTCACCCCCAGGGCCCGCAGGCCCAGGTGCAGTCCCGCCGTTCCGGACGACACGGCACTCGCGTACGGGGCTCCGACAACGGCCCCGAACGCCGCTTCGAACTCCGCGACCTTCGGTCCCAGCGACAGCTGACCGGAGCGCAGCACGTCGATCACCGCCAGCTCCTCGAGCTCACCGAGCACCGGCTTGGCGAGCGGGATCGTCGCGTCCGGCCCCGCTGGGCCGGACGCCGCCTGCGCGTTCACGACGCCGCCCGCGCCCCGCCCGCGGGAGAGCGCCGGCGCACCGCCTGCATGCCGTACTCCAGCGAGTCCACAAGCGCCTCCCAGGAGGCCTCGATCACGTTCTCAGACACGCCGATCGTGCCCCATTCGCGCTCGCCGTCGGTTGAGTCCAAGAGCACCCTGGTGATCGCCTGCGTGCCCTTGCTGGAGTCGAGAATCCTGACCTTGAAGTTGCTCAGCTCGATCTCACGGATCTCCGGGTAGATCTCCACCAGCGCCAGGCGCAGCGCGGCATCGAGCGCGTTCACCGGGCCGTTGCCCTCGGCGGTGCGCACGTAGCGTTCGCCGTCCGGGGTCGGCGGCGCCCAGATCTTGATCGTCGCCTCGGTCTCGACCCTGCCGTCGGAGCGCTTCTCCACCAGCACCCGCCAGGACTCGAGCACGAACAGCGGCTCGTACTCCCCGGTCTCCTTGCGCAGCAGCAGCTCAAAGGAGCCGTCCGCAGCCTCGAAGTGGTAGCCCTCGTGCTCGAGCTCCTTGACGCGCTCCAGCACGCGCGCGGCGGCGGCGGCGTCCAGCTCGATCCCCGCCTCGGCGGCGCGCGCGTGCACGGTGCCGCGGCCGGAGAGCTCGGAGATCAGCACGTCCCGGCTGTTGCCGACCACCTCCGGATCGATGTGCTCGAAGGTCTGCGGGTCGGCGGCGACGCCGGCCACGTGCATGCCGCCCTTGTGCGCGAAGGCATTGCGCCCGACGTAGGGCTGGTTGGGGTTGGGGGTGAAGTTCAGCAGCTCATCGAAGAAGTGCGCGGAGCTGGTCAGCGCGTGCAGCTGCTGGTCGCTGACGCACTGATGGCCGAGCTTCAGCTGCAGGTTCGGCAGCACCGTGATCAGGTTCGCGTTGCCGCAGCGCTCGCCGTAGCCGTTCATCGTGCCCTGCACGTGGTTGGCCCCGGCAGTGACGGCCGCGATCGTGTTGGCCACCCCGCAGCCGGCGTCATCATGGCAGTGGATCCCCAGCTTCACCCCGGCACCCGCCAGCTCGCCGCTGACCGCGCGGATCGCCACCGCCAGCTCATCGGGCAGCGTGCCGCCGTTGGTGTCGCAGCAGGTGATCGTGTCGGCCCCCGCATGCGCCGCCACGCGCAGGCACGCCAGCGCGTACTCACGGTCATCCCGGAAGCCGTCGAAGAAGTGCTCGGCGTCGTAGATCACGCGCTTGCCGTGGGCCACGAGGAACTCAATCGAGTCGGCGATCATCCGCAGGTTCTCCTCGCGGTCGACCTTCACCACCTTCTCCAGGTGCAGCGCCCAGGTCTTGCCGACCAGCGTGCAGACGGGCGCAAAGCAGTCCGCCAGGATCTGCAGCGCGGGGTCCTCATCGGCGCGCGAGTCCCGCCGGCGGGTCATCCCGAAGGCGGCGATCTGGGCGTGCTCGAAGCGCTCCCGCGAGAGCAGCTCGAAGAGCTCCAGCTCCTTGGGGTTGGAGCTCGGGAAGCCGGCCTCGATCACGTCGATGCCCAGCTCATCCAGCTTGTGCGCGAAGCGCAGCTTCTCGTGCGCGGACAGCGACATACCCTCACCCTGCATGCCGTCACGCAGGGTTGTGTCGTAGACCTCGATCTTGCTCATCGCTCAGGCCGTGACGGCGGGAACCTCGACCACGTCGAGCCACTTCTCGTAGCTCGCGGCACGGCCGGTGAGGGCGTCCAGGTACGTGGTCTGCAGCGCGGTGGTGACCGGGCCCCGGGCGCCGGCGCCGATCCGGTGATCGTCGACCTCGCAGACCGGCACCAGCTCGGCTGCCGTGCCGGTGATGAACACCTCATCGGCGAGGTACAGCTCGGCGCGGTCAAAGTCCCGCTCCAGCACCTCGAGTCCCTGGTCTCGCGCGATCTCGATCACCGAGCGGCGGCTGATCCCGTCGAGGTTGCCGGCTGAGAGCGGCGGGGTTGAGATCCGCCCCTCACGCACGATGAAGAGGTTCTCTCCGCTGCACTCCGAGACGAAGCCGCGCTCATCCAGCAGGATCGCCTCCTGGTAGCCGGACTTGTGAACCTCGACCTTGGCGAGGATGCTGTTCAGGTACTGGCCGGTGGCCTTCGCGGCCGGGATCAAGCCCTCGCCGGAGATCTTGCGCCAGCTCGAGATCTTGGCGCGCACGCCCTTGACCTTGGATTCCTCGCCCAGGTAGGCGCCCCACGGCCAGGCGGCGATCACGACATCCACCGGGGCGTCGAGCGGGAACAGCCCCATGGTCCCGTAGCCGCGGAACACGATCGGGCGGATGTAGCACTCACGGAAGCCGTTGGCGGCGACCACCTGGTGGGTGGCCGCCCGGATCTCCTGCGGCGTGTACGGGATCGGCATGTAGTACAGCTCAGCCGAGCGGAACAGCCGGTCGATGTGCTCCTGATGGCGGAAGATCGCGGGCCCGCGAGGCGTGTCGTAGGCGCGCACACCCTCAAACACGCCGGTCCCGTAATGCAGCCCGTGCGTGAGTACGTGAATCTTCGCGTCCTCCCAGGCAACGAGCTCCCCGTTCTGCCAGATGAGGTCCGCTTGCTCCACGACGTGCTCCTTTAGAGGTTGGAAAGAACGGCCTGGGTGGCGGCGCGAGTGTTCGCATCCCCTCCCAGGTCGCGTGTGCGCAGGCCCTGCGCGAGCGCACGGTCAACAGCTGATTCTATCGCCGCCGCCTCGGCTTCCAAGCCCAGTCCGTGGCGCAGCATCAGCGCCGCGGAGAGGAACATCGCCAGCGGGTTGGCGATGCCGGCGCCGGCAATGTCCGGCGCGGAGCCGTGCACGGGCTCAAACAGCCCCGGCTTGCCGGGCTCACCGAGTGAGGCGCTGGGCAGCATCCCGATTGAGCCGGTGAGCGTCGCCGCCTCGTCGCTGAGGATGTCGCCGAACATGTTCTCGGTGACGATCACGTCGAAGTCGGAGGGATTTGAGACAAGCTGCATGGCGGCGTTGTCCACGAGGATGTGCTCGAGCGTGACCTGCGGGAACTCCGCGGCGTGCAGCTCCCTGACGACCTCCCGCCAGAGGCGGCTGGTCTCAATCACGTTGGCCTTGTCGACGCTCGTGACCTTGCGCCTGGCGGCGCGGAACGCAACCCGCGCGATCCGCTCGATCTCCTCGCGGTTGTAGGCGCACACGTCCGAGGCGCTGTCCCGCGTGCGGGTCTTCTCGCCGAAGTAGATCCCACCGGTGAGCTCACGCACAACCAGCAGGTCGGTCCCCTCGATCACCTCGCGCTTGAGCGGGCTGGCGTCGTACAGCGCCGGCAGCGGCCGCACCGGTCGCAGGTTCGCGTACAGGCCCAGGCCCTTGCGCAACCCCAACAGCCCCTGCTCCGGGCGTGGCTTGGCGGGATCCGTGGTGTCCCATTTGGGACCGCCGACGGCCGCCAGCAGGACCGCGTCAGCCGCCTGGCAGGCGGCCAGGGTCTCGTCGGTCAGCGCTGTGCCGTGCGCGTCGATCGACGCCCCGCCGAAGCGGTGCTCTTCATAGTCGAAGGAGGTTCCGACGGCGTCCAGCAACTCGAGCGTGGGCGCAATGATTTCTGGGCCGATCCCGTCACCGGGCAGCAGGATGATCTTCGAAGCCATAGTCCCCGCAAGCTAGCGGATCTAATCCTGCGCGGGGCCGTCGGCGAGCCGCGAGGGCCACCAGTTCCAGCGCCCCAGAAGGGTCACTGTGGCGGGGACCAGCAACGTCCGCACCAGGAACGTGTCCATCAGGATCCCGGCCGCCAGCCCGAAGCCGATCGCGCGCAGCTGGCTGCCGCCGGAGCCGCCGCCGACGATCGCAAAGACAGCGAAGGTGCCGCCCAGGATCACACCGGCGGAGGTCACGGTCGAACCGGTGCGTGAGACCGCGCGGATCACCGCCTCGCGCAGCGGCAGGTCGTGAGCCTCCTCACGGATGCGGGTCATCACCAGGATGTTGTAGTCCTCGCCCAGCGCCAGCAGGAACACGAACATCAGGAACGGCAGGATGAAGCTGATCCCTCCCTGCCCGCCGATGTCGATGAACACGATAGTCGTGAAACCCAGCGAGGCGAGGAACGAGAGCCCGACGCTGACTATCAGGTAGAGCGGTGCCACGAGGCTGCGCAGCACCAGCGCGAGCAGGATCCCGATCGCCACGATCGCCACCGGCACCACCACCGCCAGGTCGTGGTTGGCGGTCCTGTTGATGTCGTAGACGGCGGCCGCCTCACCGGCGACGCCGGTGGCGTGCGCGCCCGCCGCCCGCCCGGCCTGCGCCAGCACCGTGCGGATCTTCGGGGTCGCGTTCATCGCCGCCGTGGAGCCCTGGTCGCCGGCGACCAGCGACGCCTCGAACTGGATCACCGTGCCGTCGCGCGAGATGAACAGCGCGTCTGCGAGGTAGGCGTGGACCTGCTGCGGGCTCACGCCGGGCACGCGCAGCCCGGCTGCCGCCTTGCCCAACAGCTGCTGCGGCGGGCCCAGCGTGGCGTACAGATGCCCCAGCTGCGCGACCGTCAGGCGCGTGCCGTTGGGGTCAAGCGGCCCGGAGAGCTGCCTGAACTGGGCGGAATCACGCAGCCACCGCTCGGCCGCGACGATCCTCACCGGGTGCTGCCACGCAGAATCCCTGAAAGCGAGGATCAGGTTCGCGGGGTTTGAGCTCGTCTGCGGAAAGTGCCTGGCCAGCGCGGCGTTGCCGGCAGCCGCATCGGATCCGGCCGGCGGGTTCTGATCGCCGCCGAAGCCCCCGGCGGTGTAGCCCAGCGCCCCGGCCGCGAGCGCGAGGAACAGGATCACACCGACGCCGAGCGTGGTCTTGGGCCGTGACACCAGGCGCGTCGCCACCCGGCCCCAGATCCCCTCCCGCTGCTCCCCAGCCCGCACCCTGCTCGGCCAGAAGGCCCTGGGACCGAGGATCGCCAGCAGCGCCGGCAGCAGCGTGAGCCCGATCAGCAGCATCACCGCGACCCCCGAGGCGAGCGGCACGCCAAGGTCCTTGTAGAGCCCGAAGCTCGCCAGCAGCAGCGTCAGCAGCGCGATGATCACCGTTCCGGCTGAGCCGGTGATCGACTCCCCCACGCGCACCAGCGCACGCACCACCGCGGTGTGCGGATCCTGCCCGTCGCGCAGCTCCTCACGCACGCGGAAGACCAGGAACAGGCCGTAGTCGGTTCCGGCGCCCAGCAACAGCACGATCAGCAGGATCTGGGTGATCGATGAGATCTGGATCCCCGCCTGCCCCTCCGCCCCGATCACGCGCCCCGCGATCGCCAGCGCCAGCCCGCTGGGCAGCAGCGTGACCAGGGCCGCCGGCAGCGAGCGGAAGACGACCAGCAGCAGCACGATGATGAACAGGAACGAGAAGGCCTGCACCTGGTTGCTGGACTTGTTGGAGCTGGCCTGGTTGGCGGCCAGCGTGGCGATCTGGCCCGCGAGGTGCAGTTGCAGGCCGGCTGGTGCGCCGGCCCGCCGGAACGTCGCCTGCAGCGCGTTCACGATCTTGGTGGCGGTGTTGGGGTCGCCTCCGGAGACGGCTGCGCGCACGCGGATCTGCGCGGCGGCGCCGTCGGCCGAGAGGCCGGAGAGCTGCGCGGAGTCAACCCGCGCGACGCCGGCTGCCAGCCGCGTCTCACGGGCCACCGCGTCGAGATCCGCGCGGCTCAGCTGCCCGCCGCTGCGCGAGGCGACGATCGTGATGTCGCTGACCCCGCCGTTGGCCCCGGCTCCGAGCAGCGGTGCCGCCAGCGCCGCCGCCCTGGAGCTCGGCTCGCTCGAGGAGAGAAACGCGTTGTTGTTGTCGTTGACCTGACTGCCGATCGACGGGAACGCGGCGCTGGTCAGCACCGCCACCAGCAGCCAGAAGGCGACCACCGGCCAGCGGAAGCGCACCACGAAGCGCCCAAGCGCCTCGTAGGCGGCGGTGACCCGGCCCTTGGACTCGTCGAACTGGCTGGAAACGCGATCGCTCTGCATGGGCAGCGAAAGTTAGAGCCCGCTGCCGACGGCAACCCGGGGACCGCCGGCTCCCGGTCCGCGCGCGGCGCTCAGCTGCGCAGGTAGCGCCCCCGGATGAAGATCCTGAAGTTCCAGGCGCAGAGCGCCACCGTGGCCAGCCCCAGCAGCACGAACGACCAGGCGATGTTGGTCTCGCGGTAGCCGATGAAGCCGTAGCGCACCAGCGCGATCATGTAGTAGACCGGGTTGAAGTGCGTGAGCGTCTGAAACGGCTGCGGCAACAGCGACGCCGAGTAAAAGACGCCGCCCAGGAAGATCAGCGGCTGCAGCATGAAGGTCTGGTAGAGCGCGACGTCGTCAAACTGCTCCGCGCGGACCCCGACGAGCACCCCGAACTGCGCGAAGAAGATGCCGACCAGCACCAGCGACGGGATCAGCACCAGCGGCTCGCGCACCGGCAGCGAGACCAGCACCACGGAGACGATGAACGTCAGCAGCGCCACCCCGAAGCCGCGGATGAAGCCCCCGAGCGTGAAGCCGGTCAGCAGCTCAAGCGGTGAGGCCGGCGAGGAGAGCTGGTCGTCGATTGAGCGCGTGAACTTCTGCTGCAGGATCGAGGAGGAGTTGTTGGCGAAGGCGTTTGTCGCCCACGCCATCATGATCAGCCCCGGGATCACGAACACGATGTAGCGGTAGCCGTGCACGTGGTGGATGCGCGAGCCGAGCGCCGCCCCGAACACGGAGATGTAGAGGAAGGTCTCCAGCAGCGGCCCGCCGATCGTCTGGCGCTTGATCTTCATGAACCTGTTGACCTCGCGCCGCACCAGCGACAGCAGGCGGATCTGACCGGAGCTCACAGCTCACCTCCGTCCAGATGCGCGCGCGAGAGCTCCTGACGACCGACGAGCTCCAGGTACGCGTCCTCCAGCCCGCTCACCCCGTACTGGGCAGCCAGCTCATCGATCGTCCCCTGCGCCGCGATCTGACCGTGGTTGATGAACGCGATGCGGTCACAGAGGCGCTCGGCCTCCTCCAGGTAGTGCGTGGTCAGCAGCACCGTCGTGCCCTCACGGTTGATCCTTTCGATGTACTGCCAGAGTTCCAGGCGCAGCTCAATGTCGACCCCGGCGGTCGGCTCGTCGAGGATCAGCAGCCGGGGGCGGTGCATCAGCGCCCTTGCCAGGGTCAGGCGGCGCTTCATCCCGCCGGAGAGCGTGCGCGTGCGCTCGTGGCGCTTCTCCGTCAGTGAGAACGCCTCGAGCAGCTCCGCCGAGCGCTCACGCCGAGCGGCCTTGGTCATGCCGAAGTAACCGCCGTGCAGATCGAGCGTCTCCTCGAGCGTCAGGAACATGTCGAGGTTGATCTCCTGCGGCGCCAGGCCCACGGCCTCCCGTGCCTCACGGTAGTTGTTGACCGCGTCCTGCCCAAACACCCTGATCTCACCGGAGGTCGGGCGCGCCAGCCCGGTGGTGCAGTGGATCAGCGTCGACTTGCCGGCCCCGTTGGGCCCCAGCAGCCCGAAGAACTCGCCGCTGCCAATCTCCAGTGAGACGGACTTCAGCGCCTCCATGCCGTTGGGGTAGCGCTTGACCAGCTGCCGGATCTCCAGCGCATTGGCGCTCACCGGGGTTCACCCGCCAGGCGCGCGGTCATGTTCAGGCGCACGTAGTCCAGCACGAACGGCCGCCCGGCACGCTCCAGCACCGCGTCGATGAAGCGCTCGTGGAGCTCCGCCGGCAGGCGGTCGAGATGGCGCACCAGGCAGACGGTGCGCACGAACGGCGCGGGATCGTCAAACGGCGTCGGCTTGGGCTCCAGCCAGGTGCTGACCTCGCTGAAGCCGGCCTCCCGCAGACGCTGTGCGGTGGGCTCCGCGCCGGCGTAGTTCCACGGCCCCTGCCAGTCGCTGAAGTACGTTGCGAAATCTCCCTGCGCGGCGACCTCGTCGGCCAGCCGGCGGAAGCTGTCGATGTTGCCCTGGCCGCCGCACTGGGCCACCAGGCGGCCGCCGGGGACGATCGCTCGCGCGAGCGCGCCAAACAGCTTCGCGTGGTCCGCGATCCAATGGAAGGTGGCGTTCGAGAAGATGACGTCTACCGGCTCGGGCAGCGACAGCTCGGTGAGGTCCTGGCAGAGCGCCACCACGCGGTCCCCCAGCGCGCCGCGGGTGTGCTGCACCATCGACGGCGCCACGTCCACCGCGTAGACGCGCCCGCGCGGCACCATGTCGGCCAGCAGCGCCGTGACCTTGCCGGAGCCGCAACCGGCGTCCAGCACGACCTCATCCCCAGAGAGCTGCAGGCGCTCCAGCTGCTCGCGCGCCCACGCCTGCTGGGGCGCGGAGATCTGGTCATAGGTCGCGGCATCCCAGTCGCGCTCCGCCATCAGTCGTTTCCTTTCAGTGCGACCAGGACGGCCAGTCCCCAGTCCTTGTAGACGCAATCAGCCCAGCTGAAGCCGACCTGCTCCAGCCACCCAAGCTGATCGGCCACCGGGGCGCAGCGATCGAATGTGCGCCGCGCCAGCGCCTGGGAGATCTCCTCGTCGCTGGCGCCCAGCGCGCGACAGTCCGACTCCCAGCGCTCGTCGTACAGCTTAGTGAGCCCCGCCGTCGGCCCCGCGACCTGTTCCGCGTTGACGAACATGCCGCCGGGCGCCAGCACCCCGTGAACCGCCGCGTAGAGCGCGCGTTTGGCCCCGTCCTCGAGGTGATGGATCGCCAGCGCCGAGACCACCGCGTCAAACGGCCCGGCGGGGAGCCCCAGCGCCATGTCCCCGACGTGGGCCGCGATCAGGCGCTCACCGAGCAGCGCCCGCGCCTGCTCGAGCATCTCCGCCGAGCCGTCCAGCAGCTCAAAGCGGGCCCGCGGGTGGCGCGCGGCGACGTGAGCCGCCATCAGGCCGGTGCCTGCGCCGAGGTCAAGGACGCGCTCCAGGGGGCCGCTGTCGCTGCTGTCCAGAGCGGCGACAGCGGCCCCGTAGAAGGCGTCGTAACCGGGCACCAGCCGGCGCCGCAGCGCCGTGTATCGCGGCGCGTGAGCTGAGAATGCGGCGGATGCCGGCGGCTGGCTCACAGCGCCGTGGTCACCGGGCCGGACCGCTCGCGGTCGGACTCGTAGGCCGTGATCGCCTGCTCCTGCGCGAGCGTCAGCGCAATGTCGTCGAGCCCGCCCAGCAGGCGGTGCTTGACCTCAGGGTCGATCTCGAAGCGCTCACTGCCGCCCTCCCAGCGGACCTCCTGAGCGGCGAGGTCGACCTGCGCGTGACCGGCTGCCGCAATCGCCGCGCAGCTCTGCGCCGAAACCGCCACCGGCAGCAGCCCAATCTTGGTGCAGTTGGACTTGAAGATGTCCGCGAAGCTCGGTGCGATCACCGCCTGGAAGCCGTAGTCCTCCAGCGCCCAGGGCGCGTGCTCCCGGCTCGAGCCGCAGCCGAAGTTGCGGCCCGAGACCAGGATCGGGTTCTTCGGCAGATCCCAGCCCGGCTCCTTGGCCCAGTCGTAGAAGAGGAACTCACCAAAGCCGGTGCGCTCGACCCGCTTGAGGAACTGCTTGGGGATGATCTGGTCGGTGTCGACATCATCGCGTTGCAGGACCGAGACCGGCCCCGTGATCGTCTCGATAGCTCTCATCGGTCGGCTCCAGTCGTGACGGAGTTGGGCATCGGATAGTTGCGGATGTCCACGAAGCGGCCCTCCAGCGCCGCCGCGGCGGCCATCTGCGGGGAGACCAGGTGGGTGCGGGCCCCGCGTCCCTGGCGCCCCTCGAAGTTGCGGTTGGAGGTGGAGGCGACGCGCTCCTGCGGCGCCGCGATGTCCGGGTTCATCCCCAGGCACATCGAGCAGCCCGCGCCACGCCAGTCGAAGCCGGCCGCGCGGAAGATCTCATCCAGACCCTCGGCCTCGGCCTGGGCCTTGACCTGCGCGGAGCCGGGCACGACCATCGCGTAGACACCGTCGGCCACGCGCCGCTCACCGATCACCGCCGCGGCGGCCCGCAGGTCGCCGATCCGGGAGTTGGTGCAGGAGCCGATGAACACGCGGTCGAGCTTGATCTCCTGAACCGGGGTGCCGCCCTCCAGGCCCATGTACTCCAGGGCCCGCTCGTCCTGCTCACCCTGCGGCAGCGGCACGCTGTCACCGACACCCACGACCATCCCAGGGGTGGTCCCCCAGGTGACCATCGGACTGATCCTGCTGGCGTCGATCACGATCTCCCTGTCGAAGTGCGCGCCCTCATCGGTGAACAGCTCGCGCCAGTCGGCTGGCACCTCGGCCGGCGCACCCGGCCTGCCGACCATGTAGTCGAAGGTCGTCTGGTCAGGCGCGATCATGCCGGCCCGGCCGCCGCCCTCGATCGTCATGTTGCAGACGGTCATGCGCCCCTCCATCGAGAGCCGCTCGATCGCGGGGCCGGAGTACTCGACCACGTGGCCGGCGGCGCCGTCCACGCCCATCTGGCCGATCGTGTACAGGATCAGGTCCTTGGCGGTGACCCCGAACCCGAGCTCCCCCTCGTAGCGGATCCGCATCGACCTGGGCTTGGCCTGCGTCAGGCACTGGGTGGCCAGCACGTGCTCCACCTCGCTGGTGCCGATCCCAAAGGCCAGCGCGCCGAAGGCGCCGTGGGTGGCGGTGTGCGAGTCACCGCAGACGATCGTCATCCCCGGCTGCGTGACGCCCAGTTCCGGCCCGATCACGTGCACGATCCCCTGATGCTCGGAGCCCAGCGAGTAGAGCGGGATCCCAAACTCAGCCGCGTTGCGCTCGAGCGTCTCGACCTGCACGCGTGAGAGCTCGTCCTTGATCCGCGCGGCCACCGGCGTCCCGTCGGTCGGGACGTTGTGGTCGGCGGTGGCGAGCGTGCGGTCGGGGCGGCGCACGGTGCGACCGTTCATCCGCAGGCCATCGAAGGCCTGCGGGCTGGTCACCTCGTGCACCAGGTGCAGGTCGATGTAGATCAGACCTGGCGCGACCTCGTGGCGCTCCCAGATCTTGTCGAACAGGCTCTTGGGCATCGGCTAGCTCCTCCTCAGGCCGGCGCTCACGATCGCGAGCAGGACGGCCTCTGTGTCGGCTGGGTTTTCAAAGTGGTGCGGGAGGTCGGCGTCGAACGTCACGCAGTCACCGACCTCCAGCTCGAAGCGCTGTCCATCACAGGCGAGCACGACGCTGCCGGCCTCCACCAGCGCCGTCTCACGGCTTCCCGGCTCATGCACGGGGGGATCACCGGCGCTCCCCGTTGAGGCGCCGGGTGCGAGCGTGTGGCGCGACAGCTCCGCGCGCTGACCGGGCAGCGGCGGGCTGAGGATCTCGTAGCTGTGCCCGCCCACGCTCGCCGAGCCCTGACGGCGCTCGGCGCTGCGCACGATGCTCACGGCGCCGGACTCGTCGAGCCGCAGCAGCTGAGAGAGCCGCAGCTCCAGACCGGCGGCGATCTTCGCCGCCACCTGCAGGGTCGGCGAGGTCTCGCCCCGCTCCACCTGCGAGAGCATCGGCGCGCTCACACCGCAGCGCTCCGCCAGATCCCGCAGCGAGAGGCTCATCGCCTCGCGCAGCGCCCGGATCCGTGCCCCCAGCACCTCTGGACTGCTTGCGGCGTGTTCAACCGTGCGCACGCCCCGTACGTTATCACAGACATCCGTATGCTGTGGCGCTCAGCTCGCCACGCCGCTCGCCTAAGCTGAGGCGATGGACACTCGGCCGGACATTCTCGTGCTAGGTGGCGGCGGCATCGCCGGGATCAGCTGGATGAGCGGCGTGCTGGCCGGGATCGAGGATCGCGAGGCCGTGAGCTTCAGCGATTGCGACTACTTCATCGGCACCTCGGCGGGGGCGATCGTGGGAGCGCGGCTGGCCGCCGGGATCCCCCTCCCGCGTTCCCACCAGAGCCCGCCGCGACACTCCGGGGGCACCGGCGCGGACGGCGGTCGCGGCGCCGGGAGCGCCGGCGCGGACGAGACCGCGCCCGGCGACGAGACCGCGCCC
>JAJZDA010000132.1 GCA_021851525.1 Actinomycetes bacterium
CTCGCCGCCGCGAGGCTGGCGGCCGGAGCGGCCACGCTCGTCTGCGCGGCCGCAGCGGCCGCTGCGGGGGCCACGCCGGGACGCAGCGCCGCCAGCAGCGGCGGCGAGTGCCACGCCGGGATCATGCCGGCGAGAAAGCCGTCCAGGTCGGGGCGCTGAGGGCGGGCGCCGCTGAGCGCATAGATCATCACGGCGAAGAGCAGCCCGAGGATCGCCAGCGCCAGACCGATCCACAGCGCCGAGGCCGTTCCGGCGTTGAGGCTGCCACCGACGGTCGCCGCGTAGTGGATGAAGATCGGGGCGATCATGAACGCGGCCACGGCCCGCAGCAGCTCGACGATCGCGAACACGCGCTGCAGGTTGGCCGACGGCAGTGAGAAGCCGGCGACGAACAGCGCCGGCGCGACCGTGGCGCCGAGCCCGATCCCGGTGAGTCCAGAGCCGAGCAGGGCCAGCCCCTGACTGGCCGGCACCTCGATCCGGAAGATCGCGATCCCGGCCGCCAGTGAGACCATCCCGAAGACCGGGAGGTAGTGCATCGACTTCCTGGTGATGACCGCGCCGAGCATGAACGACGTGAGCACCGCCCCGACCACCTCCGGCAGGTACAGCAGGCCGATGTGGACCGGGCTGTAGCGCTCGGCCAGGACCTGCGCGGTGAGCGCGGTCGCGGAGACCGACGCCGCGGCCGCGAACAGCGCCAGTCCGATGCCGGCGACCGGTATCGAGCTGGTCAGCATCGTGCGGACCGTCAGCAGCGGCCGTTTGGCGCGGAACTGGTAGGCCACCAGCACGAGGATCACGGCCAGTCCGCCGAGCAGCGGGATGATCGACTCCGGGGCGAGGAACCGATGGCTCGTGAGCTCCGAGGCACCGGTGAACGCGGCGAAGCAGCCGACGGCGGCAAGCGTGATCGCCCGCAGATCCCGGGGCGCGTCGAGGTTGGCGGGCGGCGCATCCTCGAAGGTCAGCAGGACGAGGATCAGCGCCATGGCGGAGATCCCCGCGACGACCCAGAACAGTGGCCGCCAGGCGTGGGCCTGAGCCTGCAGACCGCCGATGAACGGGCCCAGCGCGACCGCCCCGAAGATGCACATGTTCATGATCACGGCCGTGTCGCGAAGCTTGTTCTTCGGGTATCCGATCGCCAGCGGCGGCACAGCTGCGATCAGCAGCAGGCTCGTGCAGAACCCCTGGATCATGTGGCCGATGACGAACATCGCCGCATCCTGAGCGGCGGCGGCGAGGACCGAGCCGAGCAGCAGCAGAACGGCGTACGCGAGCAGCATCCGGCGCTGTGGCAGATGCTGGGCGAACTGCACGGAGAGCACCGTGCCCACCGCGTAGGCGGCGTTACCGAGCCCGGAGCTGAGGCTCATCGCCTGCAGGCTCATGTGCAACTGCCTGGCGATGATCGGCGTCAACGGACCCAGCGCGGCGGACAGCGCCAGGTAGGGGATCAGCGCGAACATCACCATCGCGGCCACCGCCGCGTAGCGACCGGCGAGCGGTCCGCGGGGCATCAGCGACCACCTCCGGATGCGCGGCGAGCGGATGAAGCGTCGCGGCCTTCCTCCACGTCAGGTGACGCGGAGACCTGCTGACTTGGCGAAGATGAGGTCATGGAGTCCGTTTGGTTGGGCGATCTGCGGTATCTGAGGGCGGTGGCCGGCCCTAAACGGAGCTAGGCTCCGGTTGTGAGGTCACGTTACCAAAGTTGCGCAGGCAACCATCCGGTCGCCTCTCGCGGGTGCCCGGGCTCAGCGGGTGATCGCTGTGAAGCAGCCACGGCCGCGCGTGGCGGTGCAGGTGCACTGCGCGACGAAGCCCGCGCCGCAGCCGACGGGCCGCGGCTGACCGGCCGCGGCTGACGGACCGCGGCGGGGTCTATGCCGGGTCTCGCAGCACGCCCGCGCCGGCGAGCAGCACCATCGCGATCCCCAGCAGCTGCGCCGCTCGCAGGCCCTGGTTGAGCACCAGCAGGCCGACCACGGCGGCGATCGCAGGCTCGATGCTGAAGAGCACGCCGGCGGCGCCGGGCGCCAGCCGGCGCAGCGCGGCGAGCTCGAGCGCGTACGGGGTGACGGTGCCCAGGATCGCGACGATCGCGAGCGTCAGCGCCGTCGTTGCATGGGTGGCCAGGGCGCCGGCGTGAGCCAGCGCCAGCGGCAGGCAGAGCAGCGCTCCGACGCTCAGCGACACGGCCAGGCTGTCAAGCGGGCGCTGATCACGCCCGGCGCTGCGCGAGGCGAGGATGTAAGCCGCCCAGCCGGCGCCGGCGAGCAGCGCGAACGCGAGACCCAGCGGGTTCAGCCTGACGGTCGTGACGCAGATGGTGCAGACACCCGCCAGCGCCAGGATCGCGCAGCTGAGGCGGCGGCGCCCGGGTCCGGCGCCGAGCGCGACGGCCACCGGTCCAAGGAACTCGATGGTCACGGCGAGCCCGAGGGGCAGGCGCACGAGCGCCTCATAGAGACAGACCTCATTGCCGGCGGCGGCCACGCCGAATGCGATCACCCGCCGCCAGCGTGCCGGCGACCAGCCGCGGATCTGCGGTCGCGCAAGCACGAGCATGATCGCCGCGGCCAGCGCGAAACGCCAGCCCGCCGCGCCGAGCGGCCCGGTGGTGACGAACGTCCCGCGCGCCAATGCCGCACCCACCTGGATCGACGTGCAGCTGGCCAGCAACAGCCCGCCACCGGCAAGCGGCCCGGAGACGTGGCGCTCACCGCCGCCTGGCCCCTGCCCGGGGCCCCCGCGCTGCGGGCTGTCTCGCACGCGCATCGAGTTGACGCTCATCCCGCTGGCGGACTATGGCGCACCGGGCAGCGGCTCGCCAGAGCGCAACGGCAACTGGCCCGGTGCCCCGGCCACAGGTCATACTGAGGGCCGCATGCGCACAGCGATCCTCAGGCTCTTTCTCAGCGCGGGCGCCGCACTGCTGCTGGCGGTCGCGCCCGCGGCTGCGGCCGGAGGCGCGGCGCATGTCCAGACGGCCAGCGACGGAGCGCTCAGCGCGAGCTACAGCTACAGCGGCAGGCCGCCGTTCTACCACTCCGACACGCTCACCATCCGTGATCACGGACACGTGGTCTACAGCCGCAGGGTCAACGCGCCGCTGTGCGGCCACGACTGCTCACCGGGAGCTACCGGCCCGCATGCCAGCTCACTGCAGTTCGCGGTGTTCACGCCCGGATCCACGCCCGTGCTGGTGCTCAACCTCTACTCCGGCGGGGCGCACTGCTGCACCACCGGCCAGGTCTTCGCGCCTCATGCGAACGGCACCTGGACCGCCACCAGCCACATGTTTGGCGACCCCGGATACCGGCTCGCGGACCTCGGGCACAACGGCGTCCAGGAGTTCCTGAGCGCCGATGACACCTTCGCCTACGCGTTCACGGACTACGCGGCCTCCGGGATGCCGCTCCAGATCATGGGCTTTGCCCATCACCGCTTCCTCAACCTCACACGCCAGTACCCGCGGCTGATCGCCAGCGACGCGCGCGTGTGGATGCGCGCCTTCAGGGCACAGCGTTCCAGCCGCTACGCCGACACGACCGGGCTGGTGGCGGCCTGGGCTGCGGATGAGGACGAGCTCGGCCACAGCGCCGAGGTCGCGCGATTCCTGCGCGCGCAGGCGGCCGCTGGGCACCTCAACAGCCCGCTGGCACCGAGCGTGCCGCAGGGCCAGCGGTTCGTGAGCGCGCTGAACCGTCTGCTCAGGCGGCTCGGCTACCTCACGCCGGCGCGCTGAGACCCGCGGCTACGCTGCAGGGTGTGAGCGTGCAGGAGATCAGCGGCCAGACGGCCGGCCACACCGACGGCGGCGTGGCGCAGGAGGCGGCGCGGCGACGCACGTTCGCGATCATCTCCCACCCCGACGCGGGCAAGACGACGCTCACCGAGAAGCTGCTGCTCTACGGCGGCGCGCTGGGCGAGGCCGGTGCCGTGAAGGCGCGCTCCGGCCGCCGCGACGCCACCTCCGACTGGATGGAGCTGGAGCGCCGGCGCGGGATCTCCGTGACCTCCACGGCGCTGCGCTTCGAGCATCGCGACACGATCTTCAACCTGCTGGACACGCCCGGCCACCGTGACTTCTCCGAGGACACGCTGCGGGTGCTGGCGGCCGCGGACTGCGCGGTGATGCTGCTGGACGCCGCCCGCGGCGTGGAGGAGCAGACGCTGAAGCTCTTCCAGGTGGCGCGGGCACGGCAGATCCCGCTGATCACCTTCGTCAACAAGTACGACCGTCCCGGCATGGAGCCGCTGGCGATGATCGATCACGTCGAGCAGACGCTCGAGCTCTCCTGCACGGCGATGACCTGGCCGGTCGGCGCCCCCGGCGAGTTCGAGGGTGTGCTGGAGGCCGACGGGGAGGCGTTTGTGCGCTTCACGCGCACCGCCCACGGCGCCACGCGCGCGCACAGCGAGCGCCTGGAGGCCGCCGAGGTCAGCGGCGACGCGGCGTGGACGCGCGCACGCGAGGAGCTCGAGCTGCTGCAGGCAGACGGCCGCGAGTGGGATCCCGAGCTCTTCGCCGGGGGCGAGCTGACGCCGGTGCTGTTCGGCTCCGCGCTTTGGAACTTCGGGATCGAGCACCTGCTGGACGTGCTCCTGCGCTTCGCCCCGGCGGCGCGCCAGCGACCGACCGCCGATGGACGCCAGCATCCCGTCGACGCTCCCTTCTCCGCGCTGGTCTTCAAGGTCCAGGCGAACATGGACCCCCGCCACCGCGACCGGATCGCGTTCCTGCGCGTCTGCTCGGGGCGCTTTGAGCGCGGCATGCGGGTGACCAACGCCCGCACCGGGCGCAGCGTCGCGATGTCCTACGCGCACGAGCTCTTCGGCCAGGAGCGGGCGACGCTCGACGACGCCTACCCGGGCGACATCATCGGCATCGTCAACGCCACCGAGGTGCTGGTCGGCGACACCCTGTACGCGGATGAGCCGGTCAACTTCGCGCCGATCCCGGCGCTCGCGCCGGAGCACTTCGTGACCGCGCACAACCGCGACCCCACCCGCCACAAGCAGTTTCACCGGGCGCTCGAGCAGCTTGACCAGGAGGGCGTGGTGCAGCTCTTCAGGCGCGAGACCGACGCGCCGGTGCCGGTGCTCGCGGCGATCGGGCCACTGCAGTTCGAGGTTGCCGTGCACCGGTTGGAGAGTGAGTTCGGGGTGCGCGTGCGGCTCGACCCGCTGGACTGGCGCCTGGCCCGCCGGATCAGCGCGCAGGATGCGGCGAGCGCGCGCGGCTCGCGCTGGGCGCAGCTGCTCGAGCGCCGCGACGGCAGCCACCTGGTGGCGTTCCGCACCCCCTACGCGCTGCAGCAGTTCAGCGAGGAGTTCCCGGCGGTCGCATTGGACGAGATGACGGTGCGCTGAGCGAGCGGCACCCGCCCGCGTGCCGGGCCGCGCGGCGCCAATGTCAGCTCCGTGTAAAAGCTTCCGGTGGGAGTCCGCAAGCGCCGCAGAGGGGCTACCCTTATGCGCCAAGAGCTGGTTCTGGCGAGTGTCCGGCAGGGATGAGTTCGCTACCGAGCCAATAAGGGACGCTCTGTGTTGACAGCCGTGCCCACAGCTGGGACGCTCACCTCGTTCGGCGTCTGTTCAGCTTGCGTTTATCTTGTGCACGGGCTCACGGAGCAGTCCCGGTCCATGTTTGACGACTCAAAGGAGCTTTCTTGCGCATCTTGATTCTGGGTGGAGACGGTTTTTGCGGCTGGCCAACGGCGCTGCACCTGTCGGCCAGCGGCCATGAGGTCGCGATCGTCGACAACCTGGTGCGCCGCTCGATCGACATCGAGCTGGAGGTTGACTCGCTGACCCCGATCAAGCCGCTGGGCACCCGGCTGGCGGCGTGGCGCGAGCTGACCGGCAATGAGATCCCGTTCCACCGCTTCGACGTCGCCGACAACTATCGCGTGCTGCTGGACCTGCTGCTGGAGTACCGGCCCGATGCGGTGGTGCACTTCGCCGAGCAGCGCGCCGCGCCGTACTCGATGAAGAGCTCCCAGCACAAGCGCTACACCGTCGCCAACAACATCAACGCGACCCACAACCTGCTGGCCGCGCTGGTGGAGGCAGAGCTCGACACGCACGTCGTCCACCTCGGCACGATGGGCGTCTACGGCTACGGCACCGCGGGCATCAAGATCCCCGAGGGCTACCTGCGCGTCAAGATCGAGACCGACAACGGCGACGAGCTCGAGCAGGAGATCCTCTACCCGGCCAACCCGGGCAGCATCTACCACATGACCAAGACCCAGGATCAGCTGCTGTTCGCGTACTACAACAAGAACGACGGTACGCGGGTCACCGACCTGCACCAGGGGATCGTCTGGGGCACGCAGACCGCCGAGACGCGCATGGACGAGCGGCTGATCAACCGCTTTGACTACGACGGTGACTACGGCACCGTGCTCAACCGCTTCCTGATGCAGGCGGCTGTCGGCTACCCGATGACCGTGCACGGCACCGGCGGGCAGACGCGCGCCTTCATCCACATCCAGGACACGGTGCGCTGCATCCAGCTGGCGATCGAGAACCCGCCGTCCCGCGGCGAGCGCGTCCAGGTCTTCAACCAGATGACCGAGACCCACCGCGTGCGCGAGCTGGCGGAGCTGGTCTCGAGCCTCACCGGCGCGGAGATCGACTACGTCGACAACCCGCGCAAGGAGGATGCGGAGAACGACCTGTTCGTCGCCAACAACCACCTCCTCGAGCTCGGGCTCAAGCCGATCACGCTGCAGGATGACCTGCTGACCGAGGTGACCGAGATTGCGCGGCGCTTCGCGCACCGCTGTGACCTGACGAAGATCCCGTGCACGTCCAAGTGGATCCGCACGGCAGCCGTCAAGAGCTGACGCAGCCCGCGGTCGGCCCCGTCCGCTGACGGGGCCGACCGCCTCGGCGCCCGCCCCGCCCCGCCTGAGCTCTCCTCCACTCCGCCCCGGCCGGCGAGGCCCATCCACGCCGCCCGACAGCGGTCTTCTACCTACCGCGCTAGGTGGCTCCCGCCCTGTGCCGGGCTCACCCGGGGAGCTAGGTTGGATGCGATCCACATTTCCGCGAGCAACCGCTCGCTGCACCCAGCCTTCAGGAGGGTTGACATGAACAACCCACGGTACATCCGCTTCTTCGAGGAGCTCGGCATCGACGACGTCCCGCTCGTGGGCGGGAAGAACGCGTCGCTTGGCGAGATGTATCGAACGCTCTCAGACCAGGGCATTCGCGTCCCCAACGGCTTCGCCATCACCGCCGACGCGTACCGCTACGTGCTGGAGCAGGCCGGCGCGATGCCGGCGCTGCACGAGGCGCTCGACGGTCTTGACCCGGGCGACGTGGCAGACCTCGCCCGGCGCGGCAAGCGCGCGCGTGAGATCGTGCGCGGCGCGCCGCTGCCCGAGGATCTCCAGCGGGAGATCCTCGACGCCTACCGTCGCCTGCAGCAGGAGAGCGGAGAGGATGTGCGCCTGGCGGTGCGCAGCTCAGCCACCGCCGAGGACCTGCCGACCGCGAGCTTCGCCGGCCAGCAGGAGAGCTACCTCAACATCCACGGTGAGCAGAGCCTGCTGGACTCCTGCCGGCGCTGCTTCTCGAGCCTCTTCACAGACCGCTCGATCCACTACCGCATCGATCAGGGGTTCGACCACTTCCAGGTGGCGCTCTCGATCGGCGTGATGAAGATGGTGCGCTCGGACCTGGCGTCCTCGGGCGTGTTCTTCTCGATCGACACGGAGTCCGGCTTCCGTGACGCGGTCTTCATCACCGGCGCATACGGCCTCGGCGAGAACGTCGTGCAGGGCGCGGTGGACCCCGACGAGTTCTACGTGCACAAGCCGACCTTTGAGCTCGGGCATCGCGCCGTGCTGCGGCGGCTGCGCGGCGAGAAGGCCGTGAAGATGATCTTCGTGGAGGGCGAGAGCAAGAACACCACGCGCAACATCCCCACCCCGTACGCGGACCGTGAGCACTTCTGCATCGACGATCAGGACGTGCTGGAGCTGGCAGACTGCGCGATCAAGATCGAGCGCCACTACGGCCGCCCGATGGACATGGAGTGGGCCAAGGACGGGATCGACGGCAAGATCTACATCGTCCAGGCACGTCCGGAGACGGTCGCCTCCCAGCGCAAGCAGACGGTGCTGGAGAGCTACGTGCTGGACCAGCGCGGTGAGATCCTGGCGGAGGGACGCTCGGTGGGTGAGAAGATCGCCAGCGGCACCGCGCGCGTGATTGACAGCCTCGCGCACCTCGCGGAGTTCAAGCCCGGCGAGGTGCTGGTCGCGGACATCACGACCCCCGACTGGGAGCCGGTGATGAAGACGGCGGCGGCGATCGTCACCAACCGCGGCGGGCGCACCTGCCACGCGGCGATCATCGCGCGCGAGCTGGGGGTCCCGGCGGTGGTCGGCGTCGGCAACGCGACCAGCGCGATAGCGAGCGGCACCAAGGTCACCGTGAGCTGCGCGGAGGGCGACAGCGGCCGCATCTACAACGGTGAGGTGGGCTACCACGTGGAGCGCGCGGAGCTCGGCGAGCAGGCACGGCCGCGCACCGAGGTGATGGTCAACATCGGCAACCCGGACCTGGCGTTCAAGACCTCGTTCCTGCCCAACGACGGCGTCGGGCTGGCACGCATGGAGTTCATCATCAGCGAGTCCATCAAGGCGCACCCGCTGGCCCTGGTGCATCCGGAGCGGGTCAGGGATCCCGGCGAGCGCGAGGCGCTCGAGCGGCTGATCGTCGGGCACCCCGACGGCGAGAGCTTCTTCGTGCAGACGCTCTCCGAGGGCATCGGCACGATCGCCGCGGCGTTCTGGCCCAAGCCGGTCGTGGTGCGCATGTCGGACTTCAAGACCAACGAGTACGCGACGCTGCTGGGCGGCTCGAGCTTCGAGCCGCACGAGGAGAACCCGATGCTCGGCTTCCGCGGCGCCTCGCGCTACGCGCATCCGGCCTACGTCGAGGGGTTCACGCTCGAGTGCCGGGCGATGAAGCGCGTGCGCGATGAGATGGGCCTCACCAACGTCGTGCTGATGCTCCCGTTCGTGCGGCGCGTGAACGAGGCAGACGCGGTGCTCGAGCAGATGGCCGCGCTCGGGCTGCGCCGCGGTGAGAACGGCCTGCAGATCTACGCGATGTGCGAGATCCCCAACAACGTGCTGCTGATCGACGCGTTCTCCAAGCGCTTCGACGGCTTCTCGATCGGCTCCAACGACCTCACGCAGCTGACGCTGGGCGTCGACCGCGACTCGGAGATAGTGGCGTTCGACTACGACGAGCGTGATGACGGCGTGAAGCTGATGCTGCGCCTGGCGGTCGAGGGCTGTGAGCGCAACGGGATCCATTCGGGCCTCTGCGGCCAGGCACCGTCGGACTACCCGGACATGGCCGAGTACCTGGTGGAGCTGGGGATCGACTCGATCAGCCTGAACCCGGACACGGTGCTCAAGACCACGCAGCGGATCTTCGAGTGCGAGCAGCGGCTGGGGCGCGAGCAGCGCGAGGCGCTGGAGCACGCCGGACACGCCGTCGTCTGAGCGCTCGAGCAAGTCGTCAGCGGCCCTTGCCCGGATTGCCGCGCGGGCGAGGGCCGCGGCGCAGCCTGCAAGCGGGGCAGCGGCGCAGGCGGCCAG
>JAJZDA010000003.1 GCA_021851525.1 Actinomycetes bacterium
GGCGCCGCCGGGGGTGTGGGCACCGGCGGGGCCGTGAATGCCCCCCGAGCCGAACGCGCCGCCCGAGCCGAACGCGCCGGCACGGGCCGCCACCCTGCTACCGCCGCCGCGCGAGGCAAGCTCGAGGTCGGCTGTCAGCTCGATCGCCTGACGCAGCCTTTCCACACCCATCCGCCGCGCGTCGGCGATCAGTTGATCCGCGGCCTTCGGCGGCATCCGCAGGCCGGAGCGAACGGTCGCCTGAGACTGTCCTGCCTCCAGTGCGACGGCCGCCTGATGGGCCTGGCGCAGACGTGCGCCCATCCAGTACACCAGACCGGGCAGACGCTCGCCCTGGGCGCGGGTTTGCAGGTATAGGCGCACCGCCCGGGGGGCGTCGCCCGCGAGGATCGCGTCGGCCAGTGACCAGGCCCGATGCTCCGCTGAGCTGGCGCTCAGCTCGTGGACCTGATCGGCATCGAGTTGGATCGGTGACCGCGGCTGCCCAGCGGGCGCGTCGGCCAACTCCAGCGCCAGCTTCTCCAGTTCTCGCAGCAGCCGCTGCTGGCGCTCACCGACCTGGCGGACCAGCACGCGCGCCGCCTCCGGCGTCAGTTCGATCCCCAGTGCCCGCGCCTGGGTCACTGCCCACTTGGGCAGCTCCCACGGCTTGACGTTCTCCTCGGTGGCGATGTCCCCACCCGCGCGCCGAACAGCATCGACCAGGCGCTTGGGCACCTTCTGGCGCCCCTCCTCACGCGCGAAGAACGCCACGGTCGTGTCCGGCGGGATCGCCTTGATGGCTGCCTCCAGCGCTTCCAGGTCCCGTTCCTTCCAGCGCTCGACGCCATCAACGATGATGAAGCGGCGTCCGATCGCGAAAGTCATCGCGTTCAACGCCGCCGCCACGGCGTCCGGGGTCGCACCCTCACCCTCGAAGAGCTCGAACCCCTGGGCTCCGCTCGCCGCCTCCGCCAGCCCCCGCAGATTCGCGCGTCGCTCGGCGATGCGGCCGTGATCATCTCCATGGATCAGATACGCGGGCTTGAACGAAGGTGGCATTGCTCGAGTCTATGCGGGCCGGCGGCCGGCTCCACACACGGATGCGTGCCCCAACCGGGGGCTGCGCAACCGGGCCCTGCGCGATCCGCAGCCACGCGACCGGAGCCGCGTCACAGCGCCCCTGCGCGAGCGCGATGACGCCAGTGCGTAGCCCATCCCCGACCGGCTCAGCTCACGACGCCCGGGCGCGGCACCGGAGCACCACGGCTGCCCAGGTCGCCGTGGCGGGCCACCGTGGCTGCCCAGTCCGCCGGGGCGGGCACCGTGGCGGGCCAGTTCGCCGGGGCGGGCCACCGTGGCGGGCCAGGTCGCCGGGGCGGGCCACCGTGGCCAGCCCCGGTCGCCGGTTGCCTAACCCACCACGGAGCCGAGCGCGCGGTCCACCGCATCCGCCGGCGTGGATACCGGCGTGATGCCCTCGATCGGCCAGGTGTGCAGGCCAAACACAGTCATCCCGGCCTGCAACGCGAGCGCCACCTCGGAGAGCGTCCCGTAGGAACCGCCGACCGCGATGATCACGTCGGCGGTGCGCACGATCAGGCCGTTGCGCAACTCCCCCAAACCCGTCGGGATCGCGTATGACACCCACTCGTTGGCGTCACTGCGATCGTCGCCCGGGAGCATGCCGATCACCGCTCCGCCCGCCTCGGCGCACCCCTTGGAGACGGCCGCCATCACACCACCACGCCCGCCGCAGACCACGATCGCGCCGCGCTCACCGAGCAACCTGCCCACCTGCTCCGCGTCGAGCAGATCCTGCTCGGTCGCCCTGCTGGCTCCGACCACGCCGACGTAGACGGGGCCGACCATGCTCAGCGCACGACTATGTTGACGAGCTTCCCGGGAACCACGACGACCTTCACCAGCTCGTGGCCGTCCAGATGCTGGCGCACTCCCGGAGCATCGAGCGCGAGTTGCTCGAGCAGCTCGCGCTCGGCGTCGGATGGCGCCTGCACCCGGTCACGAACCTTCCCGTTCACTTGGCAGACCAACTCGAAGGTCTCTGCGCTCAGCATCTCTGGGTCAGCTGCCGGCCACGGCTCCTCCCAGACGCGCCGCCCGGTGAGCCGCTGGAACAATTCAGCGCCCAGGTGCGGCGCGAACGGAAACAGCAGTGAGGCCGCGGTGGTCACGGCGAACGTGCGTGCCCCGCGCTCGGCCTGGGGGTAGCGGTAGAGGTCGTTGACCAGTTCCGTGATCGCGGCGATCGCATTGTGGAAGCCGAAGCGCCCGCTCAACTCGGTTGTGACCCTGTCAATCGCCCAGTTGGCCTTGCGCACCAGCGTGAGTGCCTCACCCTGAGGTTCGCTCGGCTGCGCGGCCGCGTCTGTCGGCGCAATCGCCTCCGCGGAGCAGAGCTCATCAGCCAGCGTCCAGATGCGTGAGAGCAAGCGATGAGCGCCCCCCAGCGCACCCTCGTTCCAGGCGGCGTCCTGCTCCGGCGGGCCCATGTTGAGGATGTACGTCCTCACCGTGTCGGCGCCGAAGCGCTCGACCAGCGGTGAGGGAGGGATCACGTTGCCCCGGGACTTGGACATCTTCTGGCCGTCAGGACCCAGGATCATCCCCTGCGTGAACAGCCGCCTGAATGGCTCCTGTACTTCCAGCAGACCAAGGTCGGCGAAGACCTTCACAAAGAAGCGCGCGTAGAGCAGATGCAGGATCGCGTGCTCAACGCCGCCGATATAGATGTCCACGCCCATCCATTGGCTCAACACCTTCGGATCCCAGGCGGCGTGCGTGTTCTGGGGGTCGCAGTAGCGCAGGAAGTACCAGCTGGAGTCGACGAAGGTGTCCATCGTGTCGGTCTCACGGCGAGCGTCGGCGCCACACTCCGGGCAACGTACCTGGACCCAGTCCTCAGCCGCGGCGAGCGGCGAACGGCCCTGGGGTTGGTAGTCCTCTATCTCTGGCAGGCGCACCGGAAGCTCGTCCTCCGGGACCTCCACGACCCCGCATCGCTCGCAGTAGACGATCGGGATCGGGCAGCCCCAGTAGCGCTGACGGGAGATCAGCCAGTCGCGCAGGCGGAAGTTCACTGAGGCGTGACCGATGCCTTGCCGGTCCAACCACGCGACGATCCGTTCGAACCCCTGCTTTGGCGTGAGCCCGTCAAACTCCCCGGAGTTGATCAGCACCGCGTCATCACCCTTGGTGACGTAGGCCGCGTCCGCGGGCGGGGTGGATCCGTCAAGGGGTGCGACCACGTGGCGGACCGGCAGCCCGAACTGACGCGCGAACGCGAAGTCCCGCTCGTCATGGGCGGGCACGGCCATGATCGCGCCGGTGCCGTACTCCATCAGCACGTAGTCCGCCACGTACATCGGGATCTCCTCGCCCGTCACCGGGTTGGTGACCGTGCGCCCGAGGAACACGCCGGTCTTGGTCTTCTCAGCGTCACCGCGGTCCTCCAGGGACTCGGTCAGCGCGTGGTTGACGTAGGCGTGCACCTCGGCCTCGCGCTCGGTGCCGGCCGCCAGCCGCAGCACGTCCGGATGCTCCGGGGCCATCACGAAGAAGGTGGCACCGAACAGCGTGTCCGGCCGCGTCGTGAACACCGGATAGTCGATGCCCAGCTCCTGACAGCGGAAGTTCACCTCTGCGCCGACGCTGCGCCCGATCCAGTTGCGCTGCATCAGCTTCACGTGCTCAGGCCATTCGATCGTGTCGAGATCGTCCAGCAGCCGCTCCGCGTAGTCGGTGATACGCAGGAACCACTGTTCCAGCTGACGCAGCTCCACCTCATACCCGCAGCGCTCGCAGCGACCGTCGACCACCTGCTCGTTGGCCAGCACTGTCTGGTCGTTGGGGCACCACTTGACCGCCGCCTCCTTGCGGTAGGCGAGCCCGCGCCTGTGCAGCTGCAGGAAGATCCACTGGGTCCAGCGGTAGTACTCCGGTGTGTGGCTGGCGATCTCCCGTGACCAATCGATCGAGATCCCCCAGGAGCGGAACGCCCTCTGGAAGGAGGCGATGCTCGCCTCGGTGGCCACGCGCGGGTGCACACCGGTCTTGATCGCGTTGTTCTCCGCCGGCAGCCCAAAGGAGTCGAAGCCCATCGGATGCAGCACGCGATGCCCTGTGCGCCGTTGGAAGTGGGCAATCGCGTCGCCGATCGCGTAGTTCTTCAGGTGGCCGATGTGGGGCTCACCACTCGGATAGGGGAGCATCTCAACGACGTAGGACTTGGGCTGGCGCGCGCCCGCCGGGGCATGGTTCTCCACATGCCAGGTCTGTTCGCGCTCCCACAGCTCCTGCCACCGGGATTCAATTTCACCGGCCTGATACCGGCGCTCGCTGGTCTCGCTCATCTGCGCGGGAGGTTAGAGATTCCCTGCGGGGGCGGCGCCCACGAGCGGCGTCCTGCTCCAGCCCGATTCACGCCCTGGCCCGCAGCTCACCGCCCGCAACGGCCGCCCGCGCCGGAACGAGGGTGGCACCTTGCGCCCCTGGCTTGCGTTCCCATTTACCATCCCCGCATGCCCGACGGTCACGCTTCAGTTTCAGATCAGGTCGCCGCGATCCTCGCGGCTGCAGAAAAGACCGCGGAGCAACTGCGCACGGAGGCCGAGCAGCGACTGCGCGCGCGGATCGCGGAGGCTGACCGGGCCGCCGCCAACCGCGTGAGGGCCGCCGAGGAGGAGGCTGAGGAGATCGTCAAGGCCGCGCACGATGAGGCGCAGCGCGTTGCCCGGGACACGGTCGCCCGGGCTCAGGCTGAGTCGGACCGGATCCGCATGGAGGCCGAGGAGATCAAGACGAAGGCCACGGGCGAGGCCCTGGCGATCGTTGCACGGGCCCAGGAGAACGCCGAGGAGACGATGCGCGAGGCGTCAGACGCGGCCGTCAAGACGCGTGCCGAGGCCGATGAGAAGTCGCGCGAACTCCTGCGTGGCGCGCGGGACGTGGCCGGCGATCTGCAGACCGACGGCCGTGAGCTCGTCAGCCATGTGCGTGAGCTCGGTGACTCGCTGCGCTCCAACGCTGAGCGCCTCCTCCGTGATGTGCAGGCTGTGCATTCCACCTTCCTCGCGGAGATCGACAAGGTCGATCCCTCGCGCCAGTTCCTCAATCCGGGGGCGCCGACCCAGCGCTCCGGCAGCGGCTCTGGCACTCGCGCCAAGCGCGACGTGACGCTCGACGATGATCTGGACGTCCCGGAGTTCATCCCTCGCAGCACTAGCCGGTGAAGTACGGCGTGCGCGAGGCCGCCGACGCGACCGTCAGGACCAGCTTCGCGCATGCCGCCACGCAACAACCGGCGCGCATGTATTAACCTTGCCACCGGATTCGCTTTCGAAGGGGCTGTAGCTCAGCTGGGAGAGCATTCGGCTGGCAGCCGAAAGGTCAGGGGTTCGAGCCCCCTCAGCTCCACTTCTTCGTTCGTGTAACGCCCCGATGATGCCTGCCGGCGCACCGGGGTCGGCGGCCGCGGCGGAGTCGCCGCCCAAAGGCCCCCGCCCCGAGGGCACCGGCCATCCGCGGGGACCCGACCGAGGGGACAGGCAAGTCCAACAGCACCCGATCGACGGCACCTACCGCCCAACGGGATTGGGCCGAACGGACCCTCGGGAAGCCGCCCGAGCGGCGCATCTCCGGCGGTGGCGCGGGGTCGTGATGCGAAAATCTGCAGCCGCATCGCGCGCCTGCTATGCTCCTGAGCTTGCAGGCCGGGAATTCGCCCGGCCGATAACTCAGTGTCAGCGTTTCTCGCAGTAGCACCTCTTGGTGCCCTCCGTGGTTCGCAACACATACCCGTGGAGGGAACTAGCAATGGCTACAGGAACCGTGAAGTGGTTCAGCGACGACAAGGGCTTCGGCTTCATCACGCCTGACGACGGCGGCAAGGACCTGTTCGTGCATCACAGCGCGATCCAGGGCAACGGCTTCCGCTCGCTGACCGAGGGCGCCGCAGTCAGCTTCGACGCCGAGCAGGGGCCCAAGGGCCCGGCTGCCGCCAACGTCCGGCCGGTCTGAGCGCCACAACGACTTGCGGGGTGGTCGCTGCGCGATTGCGCAGCGACCACCCCTTATTCGGCCCGCGGGCCAGGGGGAGCAGAAGTGGGACCAGATGGCACGCGCCGCCTGACGTGCGCGAACCGCGGCTACGCGAGCGAGAGTTCGCCGCTACATGTGGGCACGAGCACTGAGCGCGCACCGCGCTCTCGCGCTTCACACTCCCGCGCGCAGGATCTGCAGACGGGCTCCCGTACATCTGCTCACGGTTCACTGCGGCGCTCCTCCCGTACATCTGCTCACGGTTCACGGCGGCGCTCGGCACACGAGCCGCAGCGATGAGCAGCCCCTCCACCCCATGGCGGGCGGCGGTGGCCGACTACGCCGAGCCGCACATCGGCCGCACCCTCGTTGACCTCGCCACCTCCGTGCTGGCCTACCTGGGCCTGCTGGTGGCCACCGGATTTGCCGCGCACGTCTCGGTGTTGCTCGCGCTCGCGCTCGCCCCACTGACCGCCGGCTTCCTGCTGCGGACGTTCATCGTCTTCCACGATTGCGCACACGGCTCGATGTTCGCCTCGCGCCGCGCCAACCGCGCCGTTGGCACCGTGCTGGGCCTGCTGCTCTACACCCCGTTCGCAACCTGGGCTCACAGCCACGCGGTGCACCACGCCACCGCCGGCAACCTCGATCGCCGTGGGATCGGCGACGTGCCGACGCTGACCGTCGAGGAGTATCTCGCGCGCACACCGCGCGGACGGCTCGCATACCGCCTGTTCCGCAACCCGCTGATCATGTTCGGCCTCGGCCCGCTGCTCTCGTTCGTGGTCCTGCCGCGCCTCGCCAGGCGAGCGATGCGTCCACGGCTGCGGCGCGCGGTGATCCGGACCAACGTGATCCTCGCGGCGGCCGTGGTCGCGCTCTGCGTCTGGCTGGGCCCGCTCGATTACCTGCTCGTGCAGTGGCCCGCGGCATGGCTCGCCGGCTCCGCCGGAATCTTCCTGTTCTACGTGCAGCATCAGTTTGAGGACGCTTACTGGGAGAACGGCGACAACTGGGACTTCACGGACGCCGCAATCAGAGGCAGCTCGTTCCTCAGACTGCCGGCGATCCTGCGCTTCTTCTCGGGCAACATCGGCTACCACCACGTGCACCACCTCAGCGCCCGGATCCCCAACTACAACCTGCGTCGTGCACATGACTCGGTGGAGCTCTTCCGTGAGGTTCCGGTGCTCACATTGAGAGCCGCGCTATCCAGCACCAGGCTGAAGCTCTGGGATGACCAACGCGGCCGTCTGGTGACGTTCGCGGAAGCGCACGCGCTGCCCGCCCGCGACGCGCACGCGCTGCCCGCCACCTGAGCAAAGCCACCTTCGGGCGTCGCGCGCACCCCAGCGTCGCGCGCACCCCAGCGTCGCGCGCACCCCAGCGTCGCGCGCACCCCAGCGTCGCGCGCAGCCCAGCGTCGCGCGCACCCCAGCGTTCTTTGCGTCCCCGTACGCGCTATTGACGTATGGCGACGCAAAGAGCGCCTCGCAGCGCGCCGGCCCCACGCGGGACGAAACTCAGTCCTCTGCCTGCGGACCGCGGCGTCCGCGCTTGAGCTCACCCTGCTGGCGCTTGGCCTCCAGCCGGCGTGCCTGCGAAGAGCGGGTGGGGCGTGTGGGGGTGCGCGGCGGCTCCACACGCAGCGCGGCCTCGAGGCGCTCGCGCAGCCGTGTGAGCGCCAGCTCGCGGTTCTGCATCTGGCTGCGGGCGTCCTGCGCGACGGCGCTCACCCGCGGCCCCAGACGTTTCGTGATCAGTTGCTTCTGCGCATCCGTGAGGCTGGTTGAACCAGCCACATCAAAGACCGCCTCGATGCGGGACGCGGTGACGTTGGCGTGCTGTCCCCCAGGACCGGATGAGCGCGATGCGCGAAGTGTGATCTCCGCAAGCGGGATCTCTGCGCCAGCACCAATCTGCATTGGATCATCCATCTCAAATTCCAGTTCTCGGGCGCCGCCAGCACACCCCGGACGCACGATAGAGCCATGGCGGTGAGTCACCGGCGGCGCCGCGCACCTGAGCGATGCCGCAGATGCCCATGGCCCCAGCCGCCGCGCGGAGGAACCAGGCGGTGGGCTGCGTGCCGCGAAGCACGCCGGAAGCTCACGGCCGGGCGACCAGGACGCCCAAACCAGAGGCCGGGCGGGCAGGACACCCAAACCAGAGGCCGGGCGGGCAGGACACCCAAACCAGAGGCCGGGCGGGCAGGACACCCAAACCAGAGGCCGGGCGGCCAGGGCACCCAGGAGCCGAGGGCCGGGTGACGGGACGGCGGGCCGTCAGGTCCCCGGCCCTCGGCCCCCGCGTCCGCGTCGCGCCACCGGCGAGAGTCGCGGAACTGTGCGCTTGCGGCTCAGTGGAGTGCACGCTGTCAGCGCCGAGGATGCTGCGATACGTTGCCCTTGGCGACGGGCGTGACTCCCAGGACAGGAGCCGGCCGTGCGCAGAAAGGCGCCTCAGACGATGCTGACGAGCAGATCGACCCGCGCTCCGCGCCGTGCAGGCGGGCTCACCGCGCGCTGGCGATCGCTGCCGGCCGGGAAGCGGCGGATCCTGGTTTGGATGGCGCTCGTGGTCCTCGCGCTTCACGTGGTCGGCTTCGCCGCGCTCATCTGGCTGGTGACGCCACGCGGTGGCGCCGGCGCACTGACGGCGGGGGTCGGTCTGACCGCCTACGCGCTGGGGTTGCGGCACGCCTTCGATGCCGACCACATCTCCGCGATCGACAACACCACCCGGGCCCTCATGGAGCAGGAGGACCACCCGGTCAGCGTGGGGTTCTGGTTCTCACTGGGGCATTCGACTGTCGTGTTTGCGCTGGCGCTGCTGATCGCTCTCGGCGTGCGCACTCTCAACGGCCCGGTGCGCAACGAGCACTCCGAACTGCACACGCTCACGAACCTCGTCGGTACCGGCATCTCCGGCCTGTTCCTCTACCTGATCGCGGCGCTCAACGCACTGATCCTGATCAACATCCTGGGCGTCCTGCGCGACCTGCGCGCGGGCCGTTTCGACGAGCGGGAACTGGAGCGGCAACTGAGCCAGCGCGGGCTGATGAACCGCTTCTTCGGGCGGCTCACCGGCAGGATCCGCAGGCCTGCGCAGATCTACCCGATCGGCCTGCTCTTCGGACTCGGCTTCGACACCGCCAGTGAGGTCGCGCTGCTCGTGCTGGCCGGCTCAGCCGGCGCCGGCGCGATGCCGTGGTACGCGATTCTCTGCCTGCCGGTCCTGTTCGCCGCCGGCATGGCCCTGATGGACACGCTCGACGGAGCGTTCATGGGCCACGCCTACCAGTGGGCGCTCGCCCGGCCGACCCGCAGGCTCTTTTACAACCTGACGATGACCGGGCTGTCGGTGACCGTGGCGCTGGTGGTGGGGACGATCGAGGTCCTGGGGCTGGTCGCCTCGCAACTGCACCTCGCTGGCGCGCCCTGGCACTGGATCGAGGGGATCGACATCAACGCGCTGGGCATCGTGATCGTTGTGTTGTTTGCGGCCACATGGCTGGTGGCGCTGTTGGTGTGGCGATTCGGACGCCTGGAGCAGCGCCTGACCCCGACACAGCCCCCGGAGCCTGAGTCATTGAGCCTGAGTCATCTAGGGTAACCCTCAACCTGAGCCTGAGACTAGGGCTGAGCCCCGGCCTCCCAGCGCACGGGGAGGCGCGACCCGCCGGCCGCCAAGCGCTGCAGCCGCTGCGCCAATCCACGCCAGCCCCCACGAGGTTGCGCGGAGAGGGAGCGCAGCGGGAGCGCAGCGGGAGCGCAGCGGGAGCGCAGCGGGAGCGCAGCGGGAGCGCAGCGGGAGCGCAGAGGGAGCGCAGCGGGAGCGCAGCGGGAGCGCAGAGGGAGCGCAGAGGGAGCGGAGAGGGAGCGCAGCGGGAGCGGAGAGGCTGCGCGCAGCAGAGCGGGAGCGGAGAGGCTGCGCGCAGCAGAGCGGGAGCGGAGAGGTTGCGCGCACCGGAGCGCACCGGAGCGCACCGGAGCGCAGCGGCTGCGCGCAGCTCAGCGGTCGCCACCCCACCGCAGCGCCCACCAGGCCGCGCCGGGCGCCCGCGTCACACCGCGGGTCACTGCTGCCGAGCAGCCTCGAGCGCGGCCTGCGGAGCGAGCGTCGAGTCCCGCTGGAACAGGGTCAGCGCCCTGTCGGCCAGCTCCGCCGCCTCGGCGCCCGTTGTCGACTCATCGCCCAGCGCCAGCGCGAGCAGCGTCTGACGCAGCAGCTCCGGGTTCTGCAGGTCCGGCGGCGGGCCGGCGGGTGGCAGCGTGCGGGCAGCGCCAAGCAGCGCCCGCACACTGCCGCCAGCGCCGAACAGGCGCCCGGGGTGTCTGTCTGGCACCTGCAGCGCGACCGCGCCGCTGGCGGGGTTGACCAGGTTCAGCTTCGAGCGCAGGCCCGAACGCTCGAGCGCAACCCGGTAGCCGGAGAGCCGCAGGTACCCGAGCTGCGCGGCGAGCTGCTGATAGGCGAGCGCGTCGCTCTCATCGGTGAGCCGCTGTTGATGCAGCGCGATGTGGGTCATCTGCACGGTGCCGGTGGCGTCCGGGTCGGGAGCGGCCAGCAGGAAGATCTGCTGGCCGATCCGCCCGGCTCCCACGCCACCGACATCCACCAGCAGCTGATAGCCGCTGAGCGTCAGCGCACCGACGACCCCCGGGGGCAGCGGGTTCTCCTGGAGGTGTCCGGTGGCGAAGGCCATGATCAGTTGTCAAGCAGTCCGCTGATCAGGCCGCCGAGCCCGCCGGCGCCGGTCTGACCCTGGCCGCCGCCGGCTCCGGTCTCGGCACCGGGCGGGTGATAGTAGGCGCTCTGCAGGCCGACGCGACCGGGTCCGGTGAAGCGGTTGAAGACGAGGTTGCCGGCGCCGCTCAGCAGCCCGGTCTTGAACCCGTAGACCTCCTGGCTCATCTGCACCGAATGGTCGTAGTAGAGCCAGCCGCCAGGCTCGATGTCAATCGACTCACCGGGCTCGAGCTGCTTCTCGAAGACGTTCCCGTAGCCGTGCAGCCAGACGACCCCCTCACCCTGGGTGCACATGAACTGGTCGATGAAGAAGCCGCCGCCGAAGGCCATGTTGGCGAAGCCCTTCATCCGCGTGTAGTCGTACTCCACGTTCTGGGTGACGGCAAGGAACTGGTGCTCGCGCACCTGGATGCCCTCCCCCGCCTGCAGGTGCAGCGCGACCACGTGCCCCGGGGCGTCGCGACTGAACGCCACCTCGCCGGCGCTCTCCGCCTGGAGCAGCAGCAGCGGCATGCCGGCGAACGCGCGCTTGATCAGCCCCTTGCGCAGCGGATGCAGCCCCAGCCGCATCTCCGGATACTTCCACAGCAGCACGTGATGCTCGAAGTAGACCGGGGTGCTCCCATCCAGGGCAAGGTGCAACACGGGCACAAGCTCGCCCTCCAGGCGATAGCTGAGCCCCGTGGCTGTCCCCTCGGTGATCTGCGTGGGAAGGATTCTCGGCGCCGAAGGCATGACCGCTCCGTTCTGGGTGACCTGAGTCTGTTTGCAGGGTTGCGAGATTCGCGCGACACGCTACCGCCCCGAAGCAAACGCCGCAAAAGTCACGATCCGGACATAATCCCGCTGTGCAACCTGTTTACGTCTCCGGGCACCGCAACCCTGACCTCGACTCGATCGCCTCAGCGGTCGGATACGCGGAGCTGAAGTCCCGACTCGAGCCCGACACCCAGTATCTGCCGGTGCGCCTGGGCGAGCTGAACCCCCAGACCCGCTGGGTGCTGGAGCGCGCCGGCGCGCAGGAGCCGCAGTACCTGCCACACATCCGCCTGCGTGCATGCGACCTGATGCGCACGCAGCTGACCTGCGTCGGTGAGGGCGACGCTGTGCGCCACGCGGGCATCGCGATCGACAGCGACGACTATGACCTGGTCCCGATCGTCAACGGCGAAGATGTCCTGGTGGGCGTGGTCACCGCCCGCGCACTGGCTCGCCGCTACGTGCGCGAACGTCACGACACGGGCGTGGACACGCTCGCCGTACCGTGCAGCGAGCTGATGGAGGACGCTGAGGTGCTGGCCAGCCCTGACGACCTTGTGAGCGACGTCGGCGAGCAGCTCAAGCACTCCCACCAGGGCACCGCAATAGTGCTTGACGAGGAGGGACGCCCCGCAGGGCTGCTGACCCGCTCGGACCTCGTCTCACCGATGCGGCGCCGGGTGCTGCTCGTGGATCACGCGGAGCAGGCGCAGGCGGTGCCGGGGATCGAGCAGGCGGAGATCGTGGAGATCCTCGACCACCACCACATCGGCTCGATCGAGACCCGCGCGCCGGTGAAGGCCGTGTTCGACCCGGTCGGGTCCACGGCGACATTGGTGATCGAACGCTTCCGCCGCAACGGCGTTGAGCCCAGCCGGGAGAGCGCGCTGCTGCTGCTGGGTGCGGTGCTCTCCGACACGGTGATCCTCAAGTCACCAACCACCACCGACCGCGACGCCGCGGTGGTCGACTATCTCGAGCGCGCGCTGGAGATAGACGCGCGGGACTTTGGCAGGCAGATGTTCGAGGCCAGCTCAAACGTCGCCGACATCAGCGCCGAGGAGATCGTGCGGCGCGACGCCAAGGGCTACAAGTCCGCGAGCGGAACGCCGTTCCTGGTGGCTCAGATCGAGGTCGTGGGCCGCGGACTGCTGGCGCGTCAGGATGAGCTGCTGGATGCGATGCGCCGCGAGCGCAGTTCCCAGGGTGTCGCCCTCTACGCGCTGATGGTCACCGACATCCTCGACAACGGCACCGAGCTGCTGGTGGCCGGTGACGTCGGCGCGGCCGCGCGCGCATTTGGGGTGGAACCCGCCAACGGCAGCAGTTCGCTCACGCTGCCGGGCGTGATGAGCCGCAAGAAGCAGGTTGCGCCGAAGCTGCTGGCGGCGCTCTGAGCCGCTGAGCAGGCGCGCGGCCAGCTGGCCGCGCGCTCAGGCGACCGAGGTTGCCTGCTCGAACTCGAAGCTCTTCAGGGGCGCCTCGCCCCAGAGCTGCTCCAGGCGGTAGAACTCACGCGTCTCAGGCGTGAACACGTGGACGATCACGTCGCCGTAATCCATCAGGATCCAGGTCGCCTCGGTCACCCCATCAACGCGCGTGGGAGTCAGCCCGTGCTGCTGCTTCATCCCCAGCGAGATGCCCTCGTGGATGGCTCGCGTCTGGCGATCGCTGCGCCCGCTGCAGATCAGGAAGTAATCCGCAACCGACGTGAGACCTCGCATGTCCAGCTCAACGATGTCCACGGCCTTGCGGTCCGCGGCCAGCTCAGCTATTGCCAATGCGATCTGATCGGGCTTCATCACTGTGTGCGACCTCCGTAGAGACGGTGCTCGTCGATGTAACTCGCCACCTGATCCGGGACGAGGTAGGTGATCGGCTGCTGCAGCTGAACTCGCCGGCGGATCTCCGTGGAGGAGATCCCGATCCTCGGCATCCGAAAGAACCTCGCCCGGTCTCCGCCCTCGAGGGTGGAGAGCGCCGCGTCGATCGACGCCCGTGTCGTGCCGCGACGCCTGGCAACAGCCAGTGTAGCCAGCGCCAGAACACGCTCCGGCTGATGCCACGTCGGCAACCCTGCCGCAACGTCGCCGCCGACGATCAGGAACAACTCACTATCGGGCATCAGTGAGCTCAGTGCGCAAAGCGTATCCACCGTGTAGGACGGTCCCTCGCGCGTGACCTCGAGGTCGGACACCTCAAAGCGGCTGTCCGCGGCGACCGCGCGGCGGCAGAGCTCGAGGCGATGCAGCGGCCCGGGATCCCCGGGCAGCGACGGCTTGTGCGGCGGCCGGCCGGCCGGCATCAGGATCACGCGATCCAGACCGAGCTGCAGGTGAGCCTCCTGTGCGCAGATCAGGTGCCCGAGATGCGGGGGATTGAACGTGCCCCCGAGAATTCCGATGCGCACCTCTCAGGCCCCCGCGGCCGGGTGTGACGGCGCCGCTCGGCGCGGTGCGAGCACTGACTCAGAGGCGGACGTGGCCGGAGCCCTCAACTAGGTATTTGGTGGTGCACAGCTCACGCAGACCGATCGGCCCGCGGGCGTGGAGCTTCTGCGTGGAGATGCCGATCTCAGCCCCCATACCGAACTCCGCACCATCGGTGAAACGCGTGGAGGCGTTGACGTACACGCACGCCGCGTCAACGGCCAGCTGAAAGCGGCGCGCAGAGGTCGTGTCGGATGTGACGATCGCCTCCGAATGGCCGCTGCCGAAGCGGTTGATGTGCGTGATCGCCTGATCCACCGATGAGACCACGCCGACGGCCAGCTCCAGCGCCAGGTACTCGGTAGCCCAATCCTCGTCGGTCGCGGCACGCATCGGCAGATCCGCCACCAGCTCACGGGCGCGCGCGTCGCCGTGCAGCTTGACGCCCGCGTCATGCAGCGCGTGCAGCACCCTGGGCAGGAAGCTGGGCGCAACCTGCTCGTGCACCAGCAGCGTCTCCGCCGCATTGCAGACCCCGGGGCGCTGAACCTTGGCGTTGACCACGATCTCCTGCGCCGAGCCGAGGTCGGCGCTCGCGTCCACGTAGACATGGCAGTTGCCCGACGCGGCGTAGATCACCGGGACCGTCGCCACGCCCCTGAGCGCCTGCTTGAGCCCCTCGCCACCGCGCGGGATGATGAGGTCCACGACGCCTGACTGCGTGGCGAGCTCCGCCAGCTCCTCACGGCCGCCGCCGGCGACCAACGAGAGCGCACCCTCGGGAATCCCCTCCTGCGTGGCCGCCTCCGCGGCCACACGGGCCAGCACCGCGTTGGAGTGCATCGCGGCCGATGAGCCACGCAACACGATCGCGTTGCCGGACTTCAGGCAGAGGGCGGCCGCATCGATCGTCACGTTGGGTCGCGCCTCGTAGACCACGGCGACCACACCGAGCGGGACCCGCACCTTGCGCACGTCCAGCCCGTTGGGGGCGCGGAAGCCGTCGATCACCTCCCCCACCGGATCCGGCAGCGCCGCGACCCTGCGCACACCGTCGGCGATCGCCTCGAGCCGCCGGCGATCGAGCGTCAGCCGGTCGATCAGGGCGTCGCTGAGACCGGCCTCACGGCCCGCCTGGAGATCTTCCCGGTTTGCGTGCAGGATCTCCTCGGAGCGCTCCTGCAATGCCAGCGCGACGCGCTGTAGGGCGCGATCCTTGACCGCGGATCCGAGCATGCCGAGCTCCCGCGAGGCGCGCTTGGCACCCGCGCAGATCTCAGCCACAGATGCTGCTGCAACGGCCATCCGAGCTAAAGACTACGCAAGCACGAAGTAATCACGGTGAACGGCCTCCTCGCCGGCCTGAGGCAGCAGCTCACGGACCTCCGCCGAGCGACGCCCGCACACCCGGCGAAGCTCCGGCGCCGAGTAGTTGCTGATGCCCTTGCCGACCGCCTGCTCAGCGTGGAAGATCTCGATCGCGTCGCCCGCCTCGAAGCTGCCCTGCACCGCGACCACGCCGACCGGCAGGAGGCTGGTGCCACCCTCGCGCAGCGCCCGCGCCGCGCCCGCGTCGACCTGCACCCGCCCGCGGGCTGGCTTGGCGTACTTCAGCCAGAGCTTGAAGCTCGAGTAGCGGTCGCTCTGCGCCGGGAAGCTCGTGCCGCCCCGCTCGCCGCGGGCGGCGCCGAGCACCGCTCCCCGACGCTGTCCGTTGACTATCACGGTCGGGATGCCCGCGGCCGTGGCCATCTCCGCCGCAACCACCTTGGAGCGCATGCCTCCCGAGCCGAGCACCGAGGTCACCTGGCTGATGGCGAGCTGCGAAAGCGCCTGAAAGTCGGTGACCTCCTCAACCAGCCGCGCGTCCGGGTCGCTGCGCGGATCGGCGGTGAACAGACCGTCCGTGTTGGTGGCGAGCACCAGCCGCGTGGCCCCGACCAGGATCGCCACCTGCGCGGCGAGGAAGTCGTTGTCACCGAAGGAGATCTCGTCGGTGGTGGTGGTGTCGTTCTCATTGATCACGGGCACCACCCGCCACTCCAGCAGCTTGCGCAGGGTCTGCCTGGCGTTCAGGTAGTGGCTGCGGGCGCTGAGGTCGAAGAACGTCAGCAGCACCTGGGCGCTGCGCACACCGCGGGCGCCGAGCAGCTCGTCATACACGCGGTAGAGCTTGCCCTGGCCGACCGCGCTGGCGGCCTGCAGCTCCTCCACCGCACGTGGGCGCCGCGCCGGCGGGATGCCGAGCACGCCGAGCCCGCGTGCGATCGCACCGCTGGTGACGACTATCGGCGCCAGTGATTCGCGCTGCAGCTCCGCGACATCGTCACAGATCTGCGTGAGCACGTCCGTGCGCACGGTGCCATCGTCGGTAGCGACGACGCTCGAGCCCAGCTTGATGACGACTGCACCCATCGGGGCAGAGTGTCACGGATCAAGGTCGAAGACGACCCCGCCGATCTCCACCTCATCCCCGGGCTCAAAGCCCGCGGACTCAAGCGCGCGGATCACACCCAGGCCGCGCAGTCGCCGCTCGAGGTGCGCCAGCGCATCCTCATTGTCCAGGTCATATCGCGCCACCAGCCTCTCCACGTTCTCCCCCTTCACCCGGAAGCTCCCCGGCTCAGGCTGGCTGACCTCAAAGCCGCGCCTGCCGGTGGGCCTGAAGACGCGATGCTCGGGAAGCTCCCCTGCCGCGGGCGCACCGGCGGCAGGCAGCGGCTCAGCGTCCGCTTCTCCGGCCAGCGGGAGCCTGTGCAGCAGCTCTGTGACGAGCTGGTCAAGTCCCTGCCGTGTCGCTGAGGAGGTGAGGATCACGGGCACCTGCGGGCCCATGCGCTGCTGCCAGTCTGCGCGCGTCGCCTCAGCGTCCGCTGGGGCGACGAGGTCAGCCTTGGACAGTGCGACGATCCGCGGCAGCCCGGCCAGCCGCTGCTGATAGAGCTCGATCTCGCGCTCAACCGTGTTGAAGTTCTGCAGCGGGTCTGAGCCATCGAGGGGCGCCAGGTCCAGCACGTGCACCAGCAGCCTGGTGCGCTCGACGTGCGCGAGAAAGTCATGCCCCAGCCCAACCCCGTCGCTGGCTCCCTCGATCAGCCCCGGAATGTCCGCGATCACCAACTGCCGGTCGCCCGCGTGAAGCGTCCCGAGCGCCGGCTCGAGGGTCGTGAACGGGTAGTCGGCCACCTTCGGCGTGGCGCGCGTGATCCGGCTCAGCAGCGAGGACTTGCCGGCGTTGGGGAGGCCCACGAGCCCCGCGTCCGCGAGCAGCTTGAGCTGCAGTGTCAGCCACGACTCGTCACCGCCGAGCCCGCGCTCCGCGAACCGCGGTGACTGCCTGGTGGAGCTCGAGAAGTGGCGGTTGCCGCGCCCGCCGGCGCCGCCCCGCGCGACTGTCGCGCGCTGCCCCGGACGCACCAGATCGTGACGGGTGCCGTCCGCCTCAACGAGGATCTCGGTGCCCGGCGGGACGGGAATCTCGAGCGTCGCACCGTCGGCTCCGTGGCGCTGCGAGCCCTGCCCGTGGGCGCCGCGCTTGGCGGCAAAGTGTGAGCGGCGGCGGAAGTGCTCGAGGTCCCGGTAGGAGTCGTCACAGACCATCACCACGTCCCCACCGTGGCCACCGTCGCCACCGTCGGGACCGCCCTTGGGCACGTGCGCCTCGCGGCGGAAGCTCATGCAACCGTCGCCGCCGCCGCCGGCCTCCACGTGAATTCGCGCTCGATCTTTCATTTGCAGGAAGTTCTGAAGGTTAGTTGGCGCCGGCGCGAGCGCCCGACTGCGGTCTCAGGACCGGCCGCGGGCGGGATCAAGATGAGCGGCGGCTGAGACGCGACGGGCCAGGGACCGAGGCGGGATGAGGCGCGGCGACCCATGACAAGCCTGAGGCGGGCGCACGGGGCGCTGAGAGCAAATCCACGGGGGCGGGCGAGCGAAGCGGCGTGAGAGCGCGCGGGCAGGCATAGAATCCCTCCGGCGGCGGGTCGGCCGCGCAAACAACCGAGTTCTGGGGGGTGGGTGGACGATGCGGATTTTCAGGGGGGCGCGCGGACTGCCGCTGACCGTCGCGTGCGTCACGGTCGCGCTGCTGATCCCGGCGGCAGCTGCAGCGGACCTGAGCGGAAGCGACCTGACGACGATGAAGCAACTGCAGGCAACCGGCCTGGGCCAGGCGCTCGGCTGGAGCGCGAAAACCAACCCCTGCCCGACCACCGGAGCCGACTGGAACGGCGTCACCTGCGATGGCAACCAGGTCATCTACATCACCGGCCTCTGCAGCGGAGCGTTAGCCAGTGGCCAGTTTCCGGGCACGGAACTTGCCCAGCTGAGTGGTCTGACCGTACTGGATCTCAAGAACTGCTACCAGCAGAGCCAGCCGGTGACTGGGCTGGCGTCCCTGGGCTCGTTGTCCCAGCTGGGGACTCTCGAGCTCTCGGGGAACACGGGTTTGAGCGGCACGATCGCTGACATCTTCCCCAACGGCGTCGACGCGAGCTCCACCCAGCTGGCCAGGATCTATCTGGACCACACCGGGTTGAGTGGGCCGATCCCTTCGTGGATCGCGGATCTCCCGGGTACCACACCCGTTTTCCTGGAGGACGCCCACTTCAGCGGGACGCTCCCGGCGCGTGACCCGAGCGCCGGGCCGCCTGACACGAACAGGACTTTCTTTGCGCAGGGCAACGAGCTCTCCGGGACGCTTCCGGCCTGGGCGCTGGCGGACCAGGGCGATATTAACTTGGACTACAACATGCTGGACGTGGCCGGCACGCCAGCGGGCAACATCGATAAGGCCGATCCAAACTGGCGCCTGACCCAAACGGTCCCGCCCGCAAACGTCCAGGTCAGTTCGAACTCCGTGGGTACGGCCACGCTCTCCTGGACCCCGATCGCCTACCAGGCCAACGGCGGCGGTTACGAGGTGCTGGTCTCGCAGTCACCCGCGGGCCCCTACACGCAGGTCGGCTCGACGATCGGAGCCGGTGGCAAGGCGGCCACCGGCATCACCTTGAGCGGCCTGCCGGCGGGGACCGATTACTTCGTTGTGCGCACCAACACGCCAGCGAACGTGGACAACCCCAACGACCTGACCAGCGTCGGCAGCGCACCCGTGAGCGCGACGGTGCCGGGGCCGCCGAGCACGCAGAGCTCGGGCACGGGCACCACCCCCACGCCCACCACGACCCCGCCGACAACCGCCCTTCCGACCACCGCGCTGCCGACCACCGCGCTGCCGACCACAGCCGTCAGCGGGAGCGGACACCGCAGGCCGCCGCGCCGCTGCGTGGTGCCCCGCCTGCGTGGCGTGACGCTGGCGCGCGCCGCACACCTGCTGAGGGCGGCGGGCTGCCGCCTGGGCAGGGTGCACCTGGTCACCACCAGGGCCACCCGGCGGCGCGACAGGCGCAGGCGCTTCACCAGAAGGCAACTGCGCCATCAGCGCGTGCTGCGCAGCGCGCCCGGACGCCGGCACGTGCTGCGGCACGGGCATCGGGTGGCGGTCTGGATCGTGCGCCCGTAGCAGCACCCGTAGCAGCACCCGCAGCAGCACCCGCAGCCGGCGCCCGCAGCCGGCGCGCCCCTGGTCGCAGCCGCAGCCGCGCCTAAGCTCAGGCGATCCGGGCGGGCCGCCGGCCCGCACTCCGAGCCGACAGGAGGCGACAGCAGATGCGGGCGCTGATCCGCGATTTCAAGAAGTTCCTGATGCAGGGCAACCTCGTGACGCTGGCGGTCGCGGTGATCGTCGGCACCGTCTTCTCATCGGTGGTGAAGGCGTTCATCACCGATCTGATCACCCCGATCATCGCGCTGGTGGCGGGCAAGCCCGACTTTGGGGCGCTGTCGTTCACGATCAACGGCAGCCACTTCCAGTACGGGGATTTCATCAACGCGCTGTTCACGTTCGTCACCACGGCCGCCGCCGTGTTCTTCTTCGTCGTCAAGCCCTACCAGGTGTTTGACGAGCGCCGCACGAAGGAGGACCCGAGCGTGAAGGAGTGCCCGGAGTGCCTCACCAAGATCCCCGCGGGTGCGCGACGCTGCTCCGCGTGCACAGCGCCGCAGCCGCAGCGCAGCTGAGGTGAGCGAGGGGTGGGTGACCGCTGTCACCCACCCCTGCGGGCGGGCGCTGCCCGTCCAGCTGACGGCGGAGCGCTGCTGCTGCTCAGACACCACGCCGTGGCGTGCCGGAGGGGTCGATCGATGCGGTGGGTGTCGTGGCCGAAGCGGGAGCGAGCAGCCACCGGCCGCCCGCGCAGACGACAGGCCCTGTGGCCACCGGAGAGCGCTTCAGACCGCCAGGACTCAGACGGGGCTTGGGGCGCATCACGAATCGCCCGGGTCGTGCGCCGCGTCGACGCGGATCTGTCATCCCGCACCGTCCGGGCGGGATGACCGCTTTCCGACTGAAGCTCGGGCGCTACGCGGCGTCGGGCGGCGTGATGTTGATCACGCGCCCGCGGCGACCGCGGGTGAACTCCACGACGCCCGCCGACTTGGCGAAGATCGTGTCGTCCTTACCGATCCCGACGCCCTCACCGGGCTTGAACACGGTGCCACGCTGGCGCACGATGATCTCGCCGCCGGTCACCTTCTGCCCGGCGAAGACCTTGACGCCAAGCCGCTGGGCGTTGGAGTCGCGGCCGTTGCGTGAGGAACCAAGTCCCTTCTTATGCGCCATCTTCGGCCTCCGCCTTGGCTGCCGGCTTGCTGGAGCTCCCAGCCTTGGCCAGCTTGATGTTCTCGATCTGGATCCGCGTCAGATCCTGACGATGGCCGTTGCGGCGCTTGTAGCCACGCTTGGGCTTGAACTTGACGACGCGGAGCTTGGGGCCACGCTCGTGGCCCAGGACCTTGGCCGCCACCTCAACGCGTGAGATCTGGTCGCCATCGACGACCTCCTCACCGTTGACGTAGAGCAGCGGGGTCAGCGACACCTGCTCACCGTCCTGGGCCGGCAGGCGCTCAACGAGCAGATGCTGGCCCTCCTGGACACGGTATTGCTTGCCGCCTGTTTTGACGATTGCGTACATGATCACTCTGAGGAAGTTTCTTGTGCGGCGCTGACCGCGGCCGCGCTGGCCGTGGAACGCCGCCGGCCTCCGCGCCGTCCGCGACGACGGACGGCTGATTCTACGTCATCCGTGCCATCCTGCGCGGCTTCGGCGTCCTGCAGCGCGATGGTAGCGGCTTGCGCAGCACTTTCCGCAACGGAGTCTGCCGCTTCAGGCTGCTCCGCATCGGGCGCCTGCGCTTCCTTGGCCGCGCTCGCGCGCCGGCGCGTCGGCCGCTTGGCCGGCTTGACCTCATCTGGCGCAGAGGACGTCTGCGCGGGAGCGGAGGCGTCCTCTCCGGCCTGCGCCTGCTCACCGGCAGCCTCCTGCTCTGGCTCCGCAGCCGCGGGCGCCGCCGCATCGGCCTGCGTGACGGGAGGCGTCTGCGCGGGCTTGGGCTTGACCGTGCGCGGGGCGCGCTTGGCACGCGCCGCGGGGGCCGGCTTGGCCGCCGGCGGCTCCTCCGGCGCGTGCGGATCGTCGATCAGCACCGCGACAGCCGCGGTGCGCCCCACCTCCTCGATCCGCACCAGGCGCTTGCGCCCGACGGACCGCTCCGCACCCTTGACAGAGATGATGTAGCCGTCGACCTTGGCGACGGCGTCACCGGCGCTGTACATGTGCGGCTCGATGATCTCGACGTACACCTCCTCACCCTGGCGGAAGGGCAGCGCACGCTCCAGCACCTGCTCGCGGGTGGCCTGCATCAGCACGTCGAAGTGCTCGAGCGGCAGACCCTCGGAGCCCTCGAAGTGGAACCACTTGCCGGTCTCATGCTCGATCTGGTGCAGCACGCGGGCGCCGTTGCCGGTGAACTCCGCGCTCACGCGCGGGTTCATCTGAATCAGCAGCGCCTCCTCGGTGACCTGCGGAGCGAGGTCACGCATGCGGCGCTCGAACTCGATCGCGATCGTCTCCTCGGACTTGATCACGCCCTCACCGTGACAGGTCGGGCATGCCCGGGTCATGATCTCCCGGACCCCCTCGGTCACGTTCTGGCGCGTCATCTCGACCAGCCCGAGTGGTGAGATCTCCACCACGAAGGTCTTGGTGCGGTCCTCATCCAGCGACTTGCGCAGGGTCTTCAGCACGGCGTCGCGGTTGCGTGCCCTGGCCATGTCGATGAAGTCGATGACGATGATCCCGCCGATGTCACGCAGGCGCATCTGGCGCACGGCCTCCTCGGCAGCCTCGAGGTTGGTCTTGGTGATCGTGTCCTCCAGGCGGGCGCCCTTGCCGCGCCCGATGAAGCTGCCCGAGTTGACGTCGATCACGGTGAGCGCCTCGGCGTAGTCGATCACCAGGTAGCCGCCGCTGGGCAGGTCCACGCGGCGGGAGAGCGTCGAGTCAAGCACCTTGTCAACGCCGTAGGCCTCAAACAGCGGACGGTCCTCCGTCCACAGCTCCACGTGCTCAACCAGTTCCGGCGCAGTGCGGGAGAAGAACGAGACCAGCCGGTGGTGCTGTTTCTCATCGTCGACCACGGCACGCTCGAACTCGGCCGAGTAGACGTCGCGCACGACCCGCACCGAGAGGTCGGCCTCCTGGAAGACCAGCGCCGGGCCGGTGGTCTCCTCGACGCGCTTCTGGAGCACGTCGTTGAGCTTGAACAGGTACAGCAGCTCACGCTCGAAGTCCGCGCGCGTGGCGCCCTCCGCGGCGGTGCGGATGATCGCACCGGCACCCTTCAGGTCGAGCTTGGCGGCCTCCTTGCGCAGGCGGTCACGCTCGCGCTCGCCGAGGCGGCGGGAAACGCCGACACCCTCCCCGTAGGGGGCGTAGACCATGTAACGCCCCGCGATCGTGAGATCCATGGAGAGGCGTGCGCCCTTGGTCTTCAGCGGGTCCTTGACCACCTGGACGACGATCTCCTGCCCGGGCTTGAGCAGCTCGGTGATCTGGCTGCCGCTGCCGCGGCCGCGGCGAGGGGCCTCGACGCCGGGCAGCACGATCTCATCGACGTGCAGGAACCCGTTCTTCTCCAGGCCGATGTCCACGAACGCGGCCTCCAGCCCGGCCAGCACGTTGTCAACGCGCCCCTTGTAGATGTTGCCCACGATCGAGCGCGCGCCCCGCCGCTCCAGGTAGAGCTCGGCCACCTGGTAGCCCGCGGCCGGGTTGGCGGGACGGCGGCGCCGGCGGCTGCTCGCGGTCCCGGGCTTGCTGGGCGCCACCTCACCGGTCGCCTCCAGCAGCGCGACCCGGGTTTCCCCGCGGTCGACGCTCACAAGCACTTGCTTCTTCAATTTTTCAGTCCTTTGTGAATTAGTCGGCCTCTCGACACAACCGTGAGGGAGGCTAAGTGGAGCGGCGGCGGTGGCCGATGGTCAACCGTGCGCCGTCATACGATCAGGACCTTCGCCTTGCCGGCCGACGTCGCACGTGCCTGGACGTGGATCGACTCGAGCAGGCCAATGGCCAAAAAGGTCACGAGTACGGAGGAGCCGCCGTAGGAAACGAGCGGCAGCGGCACCCCGGTGACCGGCATGATCCCGAGGGTCATGCCGATGTTGAGGAAGGTCTGGAACATGAACATCGCCAGGATCGACCCGGCGATCAGCGTCCCGTAGAGGTTCTTGGCCATCGTCACTATGCGGATCGTGCGCCAGATCAGCAGGGCGTAGAGCGACAGCAGCACGGCGGCCCCGGCGAACCCGTAGGTCTCCGCCAGCGCCGCGAAGACGAAGTCCGACGAGGCGACGGGCAGATAGCCGCCGATCGCCTGCGTGGCGTTGGCCGCCCCGACACCGGTCTTCTGGCCGGAGCCGATCGCGATCAGCGACTGCTGCAGCTGGTAGCAGGTGGTGTCCTTCTGCGCGTTGCAGTACGCCGGCGGGTTCAGGAAGGTCGTCAGGCGTTGGCTCTGGTAGCCCTTGAGCAGGTGGACGCCGAAGGTGGGCGCCACCACCACCACGAGCACCGCGGCGACCACGACCAGCGCGCCCAGCGCGCCCAGGTGCTTCCAGCTGGTGCCCAGGAAGTACAGCACGGCGATGGCGATGATCACGTAGATCAGGCCGGTGCCGAGGTCCGGCTGCTTCATCACGATCATCGCCGGGATCAGCGCCAGCAGGATTAGCCGCGCCATTGTGCGGTGCTCTGAGAGCCGGCGCGAACGGTCGACCGCGAACGCCGCCAGGGAGAGCACGATCAGGATCTTGCCGAACTCCGAGGACTGGAAGCTGAAGCCCGGGAACGGGATCCAGCGCTGAGCACCGGCTCCGGGGGGCGCGGGGAACGCGAACACCACCAGGTTCAGCACTATCGCGAGCCCGTAGAAGACGTAGCGGTACTCACGCAGCAGCGTGTAGTCGAAGCGGCTCACCAGCAGCGCCACCACCACACCACCGGCGGCATAGAAGACCTGCTTGTGCGCCTCGCTGCCGTAGATGCTGGCGGGCAGGTTGCGCAGCGTCAGGAACGAGCAGACGACCAGCCCGGCGGCGGCGAGCAAGAGCAGCGGGTCAAGCCCCAGGAAGAGCTGGCGCACGTGCGCGCTGGGCCGCTCGGAGCGCTGGATCGGGCTGGTGCTCATAGGTCCTTGGAGCTGCCGCGGTGGAACTGGCCGGCGTTGCCGAAGAACCACTGCGACAGCATCTGGCGGGCGACCGGCGCGGCCGCGACATCGCCGAACCCGCCGCGCTCGACGCTGACGACGATCACTATCGGCTTGGTGGCGCTCTTGACGAAGCACGCGTACCAGGCGTAGTCGATCTCGGTGTGGGTGAGGATCTGCTGCTGGGTGCCGACCTGGGCCGTACCGGTCTTGCCGTAGACGGTCATCGGGAAGCTCGTCATCACGTCCGAGGAGGTGCCGCCGGGCGACTGCGCAGCCTCGTGCAGGCCGGTGAGGATCGCGTTCAGATATGCCGGGTTGATGTTCAGCTTGCGCTTGGGCGCGGGGTTGATCGGCTGCAGGATCGTGCCGTTCGGCGACTGGACGTCCTGGCCGACATGCGGCGTGACGATCGTGCCACCGTTGGCGAGCGCCGCGTAGACGACGGCGAGCTGCATGGGGGTCAGCAGGTCATCGCCCTGGCCGACACCGGACTCCACGTTGTCGCCGACCGTCCAGCTGTCGTTCTTCCACTGCGGCTGGGCGATCCCGCAGCCACCGGGATGCTTGGGGCTCGGCTTGTAGCCGGGCAGCCGGGTGGCGCTCACCATGCCCTGGCCATTGGTGTAGGCGTAGGCGCCGGTCGCGGTCTCGCACTGCTTCTCCTCGATGTAGCGCTGCCAGAGGTACCTGGGGGTCGGCAGCACGCCCGGAGACTCCCCCGGGAGATCGACGCCGGTCGTCTGGCCGAGACCGTAGGCGCGCGCCCACCTCTGCAGCTGGCCGCCGTTGGGATGCTTGTTCGGGTCGAACTGCAGCTTGTACCCGAGGTTGTAGAAGAAGACGTCATCAGAGATCCTGATCGCGGACTGCAGGTTGATCGTCCCGCCGACCATGTTGCCGGCGTTGTGCAGGCAGGACCCGGGAAGCGACGGGTTCTCACCGGGATAGCAGAAGCTGCCCGGGTCGGTGTAGGTGTTGTTCAACGACCACACGCCGCTCTCCAGCGCCGCCGTGGCGGTGATCGGCTTGAAGGTCGAGCCGTCCGGCAGGGCGCTGCCGATCGCCCGGTTCAGCAGCGGATCGTTGGCCGCCGTGCTGTTGAGCTTGCTCCACTCCTTGCTGGAGAGCGTCGGCACGAAGTCACTCGGATAGAAGCTGGGCAGTGAGCCCATCGCATAGATCGCGCCGGTGTTGTAGTTCATCGCCACAAACGCGCCGCTGTTGGCCGGGGGGTTCTGGGTGATCGCCGTCTGCAGCGCCTTGAGCCCGACCTTCTCCAGGTTCAGGTGAAGCGAGAGCCGCAGGTTGTTGCCGGCGGCGGGAGCGGTGCGCGTCCCGTAGCCCTGGAACTGACCGGCCGCGTTGACCTTCACGCGCTGCACGCCGTCGATGCCCTTGAGGCTCTGGTTGTACTGGTACTCCAGCCCGGACAGCCCGACGATGTCAGAGCCGGTCTGGCCCTTGTAGGTCGGCTGCTTGAGCTCCGCCGCGGTGGGCTGCCCGACGTACCCGAAGACCTGCGCGGCAAGCTTGCCGTATGGGTACTGGCGCAGGTAGATCTCCTGCGTGACGACCCCCTGGTACTGCGGCTGGGTCTGGCGCTCGGCGAGGTAGGCCTGGACGTCCTGACCCACGTCGGTCTTGATCGTGGCGTTGGCGAACGGGGAGTTGGCGACGCTCTTGGCCACCAGGCAGGCGATCGGCGAGAGCGCCGGGTTGTAGATCACAGGTCCCGGGTACACGTAGTACGTGCAGCGCTGCGGACGGGTCGACATCTTCAGCACCCTGGCCAGCGCGTTGAAGATCATCGTGTCCTGCGACGGGATCTGCACCGGGTGCGCCTGCACGGTGGCGAGGCTGATCGGCACGGGCAGCACGGAGGGCGCGATCTGCACCGCCGGCACCGCCTGCGAGTCGACCAGCACGGTGCCGTTGGCGTCGAGGATCTCCCCGCGCGGGGCGTTGATCGGGACTGTGTTGGTGGTGTTGCCCTGCGCCTGGGCGACGTACTGGTTGCCGGAGAGCACCTGCAGGAACCAGAGCCGGAAGAAGATCAGCGCGAAGAGCATCAGCGCGAGCGTGCCGACGACCGCCACGCGCAGCGCGAGCTGCGGTGTCATCGGCGGGTTGCGGTCATCTGACGGCTGGATCAATGTGCGCTCCGGGAGACGCGGGCGGCGCGCTCCGACGGTCGCTGAAGCGGACTCAGCACACCGTTGTTGTACACGCGCTGGCGGCGCGGGGCGCGCGGCAGCGCGCGATGGATGAAGCGTCGCACGAGCTCATAGACGGGCAGTGCGATCAGGCTGTTGATCAGCACCTGCATGATGATCTGCTCGATCAGCAGCAGGCTGACGGGCGCGTCCACCCCGAGCATGAACTGGATGACCGCCATCCCCAACCCGGTGAACGCCGTGGCCAGCGCCCCGAGCAGGAGCGGCACGAGCCCGTGCGACGGTGGCCGCAGCTCATTGAGACGGCCGGTCCAGTAGCCCACGGCGATCAGCAGCAGCGAGCTGATCCCGAGCGTCTGAAACAGCGCGAGGTCAATCAGCAGCCCCACGAAGAACCCCGTCACCGCACCGGTCAGCGAGCCGCACAGCAGGCCGACGGACATCACCACGAGCGGTGTGAGGTCGGCATTGATCCCGAAGATCGGAATCTGCGAAACGATCGTCTCCTGCAACACGACGGCGACCAGCACCACGATCGAGATGCGGAGCGGGAGGCGGATTGAGAAGTCTCGCTTCACGTGGGAATGCGTGTCAGAGTCGCGGTCGGGTCAGGATCTGCACGACGCTCAGGTGGGTGAGATCGACGAACGGCGTGACATTCACCTGCTGGCTGGTGACGACGGTCGTGGAGGCGTCCTGGTTCGAGACCTGACCGATCGGGATCCCCGCAGGGTAGTACGAGTGGATGGCCGGGTTGGCGGGATCGCTGAAGCCGCTGGTCACCACCATCTGCAGCTGCGCCACCTTCGCGGTCGACGGCAGGGAACTGAGCACCAGCGCTCCCTGGTTGCCGACCGCCGGCTGCAGGACGCCCGCGTCGTTGCTGCCGTCCTCGACCATCGCGCCGACCGCGAACTTCGGTGAGGTGATCAGGGTGACCAGGGAGTAGTTGGTGCCCACCTCGGTGACGTCGCCTACCAGCCCACCGCCGCTGACCACCGGGTCATAGATGTGCACGCCGGAGTCCGAGCCGCGATCGACCTCAATGAAGTCGTACCAGGCGGAGGGGTTGTAGCCGATCACGTTGGCCGCGACCGGACCGTCCTTCTTGAGGCTGGCGGACGTGTCCAACCCGAGCAGCTTCTGATCGCGCTGATACTGCACCTTGTAGTAGTTCAGCGACGCGTTCTCATTGCGGTAGGCGGCGTTCTCGGCGCGCAGCTTGACGTTCTGAGAGCCCGCGTTGAGCGTGCGGGAGATTGAGCTGGAGAAGTTCCTGACCGGCGAGAGCACGGTGCTCGCGGCCGACTGCAGCGGTGAGAGCACCGCGGCGATGCCCCGCTGCACGGTGTGCAGCGGGCTGCTCGGCGACTCGCCGAAGTAGTCCGTCAGCAGAATCAGGGAGACAGCGACAAGCAGCACGAGGACCGCTCGTCGTCGCCTGATGGTCTTGTCATGCACGGGCTGCTCATCTCCAAAGCTTCGTCCTGGCGCCTAGTAGCGGCGGCGTCGGTTGCGTGAATTCTTGCTGGAGCGGTGGATCGCCTCAAACTCCTCCAGCGAACGCCCAGACCCGACGGCCACGCAGGTCAGCGGCGATTCGGCGAGGTGCGCCGGCATCTGCGTCTCGTGCCGCATGCGCTCCTCGAGCCCCTGCAGCAGAGACCCACCTCCGGCCAGCATGATGCCGCGATCCATGATGTCGGAGGCCAGCTCCGGCGGTGTCCGGTCGAGCGTCTCCTTGACGGCGTCGATGATCTGGGAGACCGGCTCCTCCAGCGCGCCGCGGATCTCCTCGCTGGTGAGCACGACGGTCTTGGGCAGTCCCGAGACCATGTCGCGTCCGCGGATCTCAGCCTGCACCTCCTCCGCCATCGGGAAGGCCGAGCCGATCTCCAGCTTGACCTCCTCGGCCGTCTGCTGGCCGATCAGCAGCTTGTACTCGCGCTTGACGTAGTTGATGATCGCCTCATCCAGCTCATCGCCGCCGATCCTGATCGACTGCGAGACGACGATCCCGCCGAGCGAGATCACGGCAACCTCGCTGGTGCCGCCGCCGATGTCCACGACCATCGAGCCGGTCGGCTCGCCCACCGGCAGCCCGGCGCCGATCGCGGCCGCCATCGGCTCCTCGATCAGATAGGCCTGGCGCGCGCCGGCGCTGAGGCACGCCTCCTCCACCGCGCGCTTCTCGACGCCGGTGACACCGGAGGGCACGCAGACCACGACACGCGGGTGCGCCCAGCGGTTCTGGTGGACCTTCTGGATGAAGTGACGGAGCATCTCCTCGGTCACCTCGAAGTCGGCGATCACGCCGTCCTTCAGCGGCCGGATCGCGGAGATCGTCCCCGGGGTGCGCCCGAGCATCCGCTTGGCCTCGATCCCCACCGCATGCACCTCACCGGTGCGCGAGTCGACGGCCACGACGCTCGGCTCCGAGAGCACGATCCCACGGCCTCGCACGTACACGAGTGTGTTGGCGGTGCCCAGGTCAACCGCCATGTCGCGGCCGCCAAAACCCGTGAGGTACGTGAAGAAACCCATGAACGCTCCGAAAGTCTAGGAAATCGACGGAAATAAAGCTGAGGGGTGGAGATCGAGCAGTGTCGCGACCGGTAGGCCGACGACGTTCAGGTAGTCCCCGTCGATCTGCTGCACCAGCGCCGCACCACGACCCTGGATCGCGTAACCACCTGCACGCCCCCGCCACTCGCCGGAGGCCAGGTACCAGTCAAGCGTACGACGGTCCACTAAACGGAAGCTGACGTTGGTCACAGCGGCCGCGCTGCGCGCGCGGCCGCCCTGCATCAGACAGACGCCGCTGAGCACTCGGTGAGTCCTTCCGGAGAGCGCTCCGAGCGTGTCGCGGGCCTCACGCTCGTCGGCCGGCTTGCCGTACACGCTGGCGCCGAGCGCGACGATCGTGTCGACGCCCAGCACGAGCGGCGCCGCCGCTGCGGCGCCGCCCCCCTGCCCGGGCTCCGAGCGATCCTCGCTGCCGAGCGACCGCGCCGCCGCGGCGGCCTTGCGGTGGGCGTTCTCCAGCACGAGCTCCTCCGGGGGCCCCGCGCTGAGCTCCTCAACGTCGGGGACGATCGTCCGGAAGGCCACCCCCAGCTGTTCCAGGATCGCCCGGCGCTGGGGCGAGCTGGAGGCGAGGATCAGCTCCGGCATGGCGCCGGCTCGCTCAGAACTGCTCGGGGAAGAAGATGTGTGCCTCACGCGCGGCCGACTCGGGCGAGTCGGACCCGTGGACCATGTTCTGGCCGATCGCGACGGCGAAGTCACCGCGGATCGAGCCGGGAGCCGCCTGCAGCGGGTTGGTTGCGCCGATCAGCTGGCGCGCGGCCTCAACCGCGGACTCTCCCTCGAACACCATCGCGACCAGCGGGCCGGAGGTGATGAAGTCCACCAGCTCACCGAAGAACGGCTTGCCCTGATGCTCACCGTAATGCTGCTCAGCGGTCTCACGCGAGAGCGTCTGCAGCTTGAGCGCGACGAGCTTCAGACCCTTGCGCTCGAACCTGGCGATGATCTCGCCTGTCAGGTTGCGGGCGAAGGCGTCGGGCTTGACGAGGATCAGCGTGCGCTCCATGGTGGGGCGGTCTCCTTGTTGGGTGAGGTTCTACTTGGTTGTGACGGGCGCCAGCTGGCGCCCGGTCAGATCAGGTCCGATGTGGGACCGCCGCCGATGGTCTGCCCGGACTCACGCCGAGTCCGCCGTGACCGGCGCACCATCGCGGGATCGAGACCTACCTCAGTCTCGCAGTACGGGCAGATCCGCCACTCAGGCTGCAGCGGCTTACCGCAGCCTACACAGGGATCGCGCAGCTTGCGCATACAGTTGGGGCAGCGCAGGAAGTCGCGTTCCACCTCGTACTCACAGTGCGGGCAGGCGTGGATCCCGAGCTGCGCGAGCCGCGCCTGCGCCGCCTCGATCTCGAGCTCACGCTCATGCACGTCGTCGAGGTACTCAGGAGGCCTGACGATCATGTAGACCAGCGCGCCGACGAACGGCACCAGCGAGGCCACCGTCGCCACCCCGACCAGCACGTTGTCATCGATGCGGCGGCGCGCGTCCGCAAAGGTCCAGTAGACCAGCGCCAGCCAGACGATCGCCAGGAAGACGAGGATCAGCTCCACCACCAGGCTGATGGTGTGGCTGTGAATGCCGAATACGCCTGCTGTGGGGAGCATTAAAGACGCGAGTGTAGAGCGCGGATCGGTGCCGTTCGCACGATTCCCACCGCGCCGCGTTACGGCTTGGTTAGGCCGTGCCACGCGCCGGTGGCGCTATAAAGCGGCGATGCGGACGGCTGCGCGCAGCGCATCGCGGATCCGGCGCCCACTGGCGGTGCTGGCGCTGAGCGCCGCGCTCGCGGGGTGCGGCGCGTCGACCAGGGCGCCCGGCGATGCAGCTGCCAGCAGGCTGGCGTTCAGCTCGGCACTTGACGGCATCTGCAGGTCCAGCACGCTGGCGACCGTCGCGCTGGGGCGGGCACGCAGCGTCGCGCAGCTGGCGCAGGTGCTGGCCAGGGCGCTGCCGATCGCACGCAGGGAGTACGGCCAGCTGCGGCGGCTGGGCCCGCCCAGCATCTACCGGCACGCCTACCGGAACTTCGTCTGGATCTCCGGGCGTGAGCTGCGGCTGACCGTAGCGATGCTCGACGCCGCGCGCGCCGACGACCTGATGCGCCTGCGGTCGATCATCGTCCAGGCCAACGGCTACAACCCCGCCAGCGACCTCGACTCGCGCCTGATGCACGTCAACTGGTGCCTGAGCACCGTGACCGGCACGACCACCACAACCACCCCGCTGCCGAGCTCCACGATCGCGAGCTGAGGCGCGCGGATCACGGCGCGCCGGCCGCGCTGCGCGGCGACGCCCCGCGCCGCGCGCCGATCGGAGGCGGAGCCTGCCCACCGATCAGAGGCAGCGCCCGCCGAGCGATCAGAGGCAGCGCCCGCCGAGCGATCAGAGGCAGCGCCCGCCGAGCGATCAGAGGAAGAGCCTGCCGAGCGATCAGAGGAAGAGCCTGCCGAAGATGTAGCCGATCACGAAGAAGATCAGGATCGTGACCGCCACGCCGGCGGCCACCACCCCGATCATCTTCAGCAGCCGCGGCGGCTCGTGGCCCTCCGGCAGCTGCTCATCGGTGGCGCTCACAGGATCGACGCCCGGCGCCGGCCATCGAGCGCCGGCTCAGAGCTCAGGTCGGCGATCAGGTACAGCGAGCCGGTGGCCACGACCACGCCCTCCGGACCGGCCAGCTCACGGGCGCGCGCAAGCGCCGCGTGCGGCTCACGCACGATCTGGGCCTCCACCTCGGCTCCGGACTGGCGCAGCAGCGAGAGCAGGGTCGGCGGTGGCAGCACCCGCGGGTTGTGGGATGCCGTCAGCACCAGCGCGTCGCAGAGCGGTGCCAGCACCCCCAGCATCGCGGCAGCGTCCTTGTCATCGAGGATCGAGACGACGGCGACCAGGCGGCGTGCGCGGTCCGCGGGGCCCTGCGCCGCGGCGGGCGGCGCGCTGCCGACGATCTCCGGAAGCGACTCCGCGAGCGCGCGGATGCCGTCGGGGTTGTGGGCTCCGTCGAGCAGCGTCAGCGGCCGCTCACCGACGATCTGCAGCCGGCCGGGGACGCGCACGTCGCGCGCGGCGGCGACCACCGCGTGCTCGTCCAGCTCGCCCAGCAGCGCAGACGCCGCGGCCCGGGCAACGGCGAAGTTGCGCCGCTGGAAGGTCCCCAGCGCGCCGACGTGGGCGTGCGGGTCAGACTCGGCGCGAACGATCCGCGCGCCCCGCTGCGCGGCCACCGCGTCGGCCACCGCGAGCGCCTCGGGGTGCATCCCCGGGCCGAGCACGAGCGTGGTTCCGGGCTGCAGCACGTCGAGCTTCTCCCGGGCGATGGCGGTGATCGTCGATCCCAGCCAGCGGGTGTGCTCGAGCCCCACACCGGTGAGCACTGTGACGCTCGAGGGGATCACGTTGGTCGCGTCGTAGCGGCCGCCCAGCCCGGCCTCGATCACCGCCACCTCGACATCGCGGCGCTGCAGCTCCGAGTAAGCCGCAGCCGTCAGCAGCTCAAACTGGGTGACGCGATCATCCGCTGCGGCCACGCGGTCAACCTGCTGCGCCGCGCGCAGCGCGCGTTCAATCGCGTCCGCGAACTCCTGCGGAGTGAGGTCGCTGTCGCCGATGCGCACCCGCTCGCTGTAGGAGACCAGATGCGGGGAGAGGTAGGTCCCGACCCGCAGGCCGTGGCGCGCGAGGATCGCCGCGGTCATCCGCGCGGTGGAGGACTTGCCGTTGGTGCCGACGACGTGGATCGAACGGAAGCTGCGCTGCGGATGCCCGAGCGCGGTCATCAGCCGGCGCATGCGGTCCAGCCCGAAGCGCATGCCGAAGAGCTCCAGCTCGAGCAGCCGCTGCTCAGCCTCGGCCGGTCTCACAGCGCCTCCAGCTCAGCCTTCAGCGCCGCGAGCTTGTCACGCTCGCCCTGCACCACATCGGCCGGCGCCCTGCTCACGAAGCTGTCGTTTGCGAGCTTGCGCTGCGCCCGCTCGATCTCCGCCCGCAGCTGCGCCAGCTTGGCGTCGCGCTTGGCCTGCGCAGCTGCGAGGTCCACGTCCGGGGTGGGCAGGATCTCGAGCGTCCCGCCGCCGATCGCGATCGACGCGAGCGCCGGGCCGCCGTCGCCATCGGCGCTCAGCTCGAGCCGCGCGAGCCGCGCGAGCAGATCCACGGTCTGCTCGTGGCCGGGTGCCTGGAGCCTCGCCGGCAGGATCGCCGAGGGCTTGACCTCGGCGGCATCGCGCCAGCCGCGAACCGCCTGGACACTGGCGATCAGCGTTCCTATCTCAAGCTCAGCTTGAGGGTCAGAGTTGCCCGAGCTGGGGTCCGCCGGCCGGGCCGCGAGCAGTCCCTCGGCCCCGGGCACGTAGCTGTAGATCTCCTCGCTGACGAACGGGATCAGCGGATGCGCGAGCGTGAGCGTCTGCGTGAGGATGTGCAGCAGCGTGGCCTGCGTGTCGGGATCGCCATCTCTCAGGCGCGGCTTGACCAGCTCCAGATACCAGTCGCACAGCTCCGCGTAGATGAAGTCGTACAGCTCCAGCGCGGCGCGCGCGAACTCAAACTGGTCGATCGCCTCGCCGATCGTCACCCGCGCATGCTCCAACCGCGAGAGGATCCAGCGATCCTCGACGGTCTGCGGCCTGGCGGCGGCACGGGTCTGAGCGTCGACGTTCATCAGGATCAGGCGCGATGCGTTCCAGAGCTTGTTGGTCAGCTGCAGCGCCTGTGCGACCTTCTCCTCGTTGAAGCGCACGTCCTGGCCGGTGGACATCGCCAGCAGCCCCCAGCGCACCGCATCCGCGCCGTAGGCCGGGAAGTGCCCCGCGTCGGCGCCCGGCGCCGGCGCGAACACCGGCGGGCGCGGGCCGCCGTCGATCAGGTCGCGCGGGTCGATCCCGGTCCCCAGCGACTTGGACATGCGGCGTCCATCCGGGGCCTGGATGATCGAGTGCACGTAGACGTCATGGAACGGGATCTCACCGGTGAACTCCAGGCCCATCATCACCATCCGCGCCACCCACAGGAAGATGATGTCGCGGCTGGTGACCAGCACGTCAGTCGGGTAGAAGGCCTCGAGCTCCGCGGTCTGCTGCGGCCAGCCGAGCGTCGCAAACGGCCACAGGCCGCTGGAGAACCAGGTGTCGAGCACGTCCGGGTCACGCTCCCAGCCGTCACCCTGCGGCGGCTGCGTGTCCACGTGAACCTCATCCCCGCGATACCAGACGGGAATCTGGTGGCCCCACCAGAGCTGCCTCGAGATGCACCAGGGCCGGATGTTGCGCAGCCAGTCGAGGTAGACCTTCGCCCAGCGCTCGGGGTGCAGCCGGATACGGCCGCTCTGCACCGCCTCGATCGCCGGGGCGGCGAGCTCATCCATGCGCATGAACCACTGCAGTGAGATCAGCGGCTCGATGCGCCGCCCGGAGCGCTGCGAGACCGGCACGGTGTGGGTGAGCGGCTCGGTGTGGCGGATCAGCCCGGCGGCGCGCAGCTCCTGGACCACCGCCTCCTGCGCCGCCTCGACGCTCAGCGCCAGGAAGCGCTCGGGGACATCGCCCTCGATGCGGCCGTCCTCACCGATCACGCTCGGGCGCGGCAGGTCGTGGCGAGACGCGATCTCAAAGTCGTTGGGGTCGTGCGCCGGCGTGATCTTCAGCGCGCCGGTGCCGAACTCCGGCTTGACGTAGGCGTCGGCGATGATCGGCAGCTCCCGCCCCACGAGCGGCAGCACGGCGCGCTGGCCCACCAGATGCCGGTAGCGCTCATCCTCCGGGTGCACGGCGATCGCCACATCCGCGAGCATCGTCTCGGGACGCACCGTGGCGATCGTGATCGCACCCTCACCAGAGGCGAGCGGATAGTCGATGTGGTAGAGGGTGTCGGTGAACTCGCGATCCTCGACCTCGAGGTCGGAGATCGCCGAGCGGCTGCCGGGATCCCAGTTGACCAGGTAGCGGTCACGGTAGATGTACCCCTTGCGGTAGAGGTCCACGAAGACCTTCGCCACCGCCTCGGCGTAGGGCTGGTCGAGCGTGAAACGCTCGCGCTGGAAGTCAACCGAGGAGCCGAGCCGCTTGATCTGCTCGATGATCTCGTGGCCGTAGCGCTCACGCCAGACCCAGACACGGCCGACGAACGCCTCGCGACCGATCGTCTCGCGGTCGGTGCCGAGCGTCAAGAGCTCCTTCTCGACCTGCGTCTGGGTGGCGATCCCGGCATGGTCGGTGCCGAGGATCCAGCGGGAGCGCTTGCCCCGCTGGCGGGCGCGCCGGATCAGCGTGTCCTGGATCGCGTTGTTGAGCGCATGCCCCATGTGCAGCACGCCGGTGACGTTCGGCGGCGGGATCGCTATCGAGTAGTTGTCGGCGGCGCTGCCGTCCGCCTCGGGGCTGAACAGGCCGGACTCCAACCACCGCTGCGCGATGCGCGGCTCGGTCTCCGTCGGCTCATAACGGGTCTTGGCTTGCAGCTGCTCTTGCCGGTCAGACATCGGCCGACGAGTTTAGGTGCTGGACGCCGCCCGGCGCCGGCAGCGAACCGATCAGGCCGCGGCGGCCGAGTCCTGGTCGACCGCGACGGTCACCAGCGTGGGCGTGGCGCCATTCTCGATCGTCTCGCGCGTGACCACGCACTTGCGCACGTCCTGGCGGGAGGGCAGCTCAAACTGAACCTCCAGCAGCGCCTCCTCGATGATCGAGCGCAGCCCGCGGGCGCCGGTCTCACGCTCCAGCGCCTTGTCGGCTACCGAGTTCAGCGAGTCGTCGGAGAAGACCAGCTCGATCCCGTCGAACTGGAAGAAGCGCTGGAACTGCTTGACCAGCGCGTTGCGCGGCTCCGTGAGGATCTGCATCAGCTCGGCGCGCGAGAGCTGGTGGATAGCCGACATCACCGGGAGCCGGCCGATGAACTCCGGGATCAGCCCGTACTGGATCAGGTCCTCGGGCAGGCAGCGCTCGAACATCTCACCGAGGTCGCGCTGGTCCTTGGACTGGATGGTCGCCCCGAAGCCGACTCCCTGATGGCCGATGCGCCGCTCGATCACACGGTCGAGGTTGGCGAAGGCGCCGCCACAGATGAAGAGGATGTTGGTGGTGTCGATCGAGAGGAACTCCTGGTGGGGGTGCTTGCGCCCGCCCTGGGGCGGCACCGAGGCGGTGGTGCCCTCGAGGATCTTCAGCAGCGCCTGCTGCACGCCCTCGCCGCTGACATCGCGTGTGATCGACGGGTTGTCGGCCTTGCGGGCGATCTTGTCCACCTCATCGATGTAGATGATCCCGGTCTCCGCCTTCTTGACGTCGTAGTCAGCCGCCTGGATCAGCTTCAGCAGGATGTTCTCGACGTCCTCCCCGACATAGCCGGCCTCCGTCAGCGCGGTCGCGTCGGCGATCGCGAAGGGCACGTTGAGGATCTTTGCAAGCGTCTGCGCGAGCAGCGTCTTGCCGCAGCCGGTCGGCCCGAGCAGCAGGATGTTGGACTTCTGCAGCTCAATCTCATGCTCATCGGACTGCAGCATCTGGACGCGCTTGTAGTGGTTGTAGACGGCCACCGAAAGCGTGCGCTTGGCCTGCTCCTGACCGACCACGTACTCATTGAGCACCTCGTAGATCTCACGCGGCTTGGGCAGGTTGTCGATGTCGAAGCTCGACGGTGTGGTGAGCTCCTCATCGATGATCTCGTTGCAGAGATCGATGCACTCGTCACAGATGTAGACGCCCGGGCCCGCGATCAGCTTCTTGACCTGGCGCTGGGACTTGCCGCAGAAGCTGCACAGCAGTTGCTCGTTGGAGTCAGTGGGGCGTGCCATTCGATACCTCGTGGGATCTACGGTCGGGATGACCGGCGACGCTGCCGCACCAAGGGTAACCACCGCCGGGCCACTGGCCAAGCGGTGGAAACACCCGTCAGTGCTGCGAGATCACCCGGTCGATGATTCCGTACTCCTTGGCCTCCTCGGAACTCATGAAGTAGTCCCGCTCGGTGTCCTTCTTGACCTCTTCAACCGGCTTGCCCGTGTGCTGGGCGATGATCTCATCGAGGCGACCGCGCAGGTCGATGATCTCGCGCGCATGAATCTCGATGTCAGTGGCCTGGCCCTGGAAGCCGGCCGAGACCTGGTGGATCAGGATCTTGGCGTTGGGCAGCGCCATGCGCTTGCCCGCCGCGCCGCCCGCCAGCAGCAGGGCGCCCATCGACATGGCGATGCCGACGCAGATCGTCTGCACGTCGGGCTTGATGAACTGCATCGTGTCGTAGATCGCCAGGCCGGCGTAGACGGAGCCGCCCGGCGAGTTGATGTAGAGCGAGATGTCCTTGTCAGGATCCTCGGACTCCAGGTGCAGCAGCTGCGCCACGATCAGGTTCGCGATCTGATCATCGACCGGGGTTCCGAGGAAGATGATCCGCTCGTTGAGCAGGCGGCTGTAGATGTCGAACGCACGCTCCCCGCGGGAAGTCTGCTCAACGACCATCGGAACTAGTGGGCTCATGGTCCTCGCTTTTTTCGCTTCAACGTCCGGATTCCTGCCGACTCTAGCAATCGCGATTGCACGGCCCGGAGGGGCAGCGGCGAAGCGGCCCGCCCGCCCGCGCGAGCGCGCGCGGGCCGGTGAGCTCACTGGCGCTCAGGGCGCCACGGGAGCGCTGCTCACGGGGAGCCCGGCCCGCTGGCCGGGCTCCCCCGCAGACGCTGATTGGAACGCCGGGACCGACGCTCCGCGGCGCTCAGGCCGAGGGCTTCTTGGCGGCGGGCTTCTTCGCGGCGGGCTTCTTGGGCGCCGGCTTCTTGGCGGCCGGCTGCTCGGGCTCAGCCGGCTGCTCCTGAGCTGCGGCGGCCTTCGCAGCGGCCTTCTTGGCGGCCGGCTTCTTGGCGGCCGGCTCGGCACCCGGCTCCAGCGGCTTGGCCTGCTCCACCAGCCACTCAACCGCCTTGCGCTCGGCGAGGTCTGAACGCAGCCGCTTCAGGCGCCCGCGCCTGGCCAGATCGTCGAACAGCTTCTGCGTCGTCGTCTTGCTGCGCTGCGCCGTGGGCTCCAGCGCCTCGAGGATCTCCTCGTCGCTGACCTCGATGCCCTCGGCGGCAACCACCGCGGCGGCCACGGCCTCGCGCCTCAACGTCAGCCCCGCCTCCTCCTCCGCCTCGTGCGCCAGCTGCTCCTCATCCTGCCCGGTGATGCGCAGGTAGGCCTCCTTGGAGATCCCCTGCTGCTCGAGGTTGCGCACGGTGTCCTCGACCAGCTCATGCGCGCGTGCGTGGATCAGCTGGTGGGGGATCTCGATCGTCGCGGCGGCGGCGACGGCGTCCAGCACGTCGCGCTCGAACTCGTGCTCGATGTTGTGCGCCTCATACTCCTCCAGGCGCTTGGCGATGTCCGCGCGCAACTCCGCGAGCGTGTCGAACCCGGCGGCGTCCGACGCGAAGTCATCGTCCAGCTCAGGCAGGCGCTTGACCTTGACCTCGCTGACGGTCACCTCGAAGGTGGCGGGCTTGCCCGACAGCTCCTCCGCGCCGTAGTCCTCGGGGAAGGTCACCTCCACCAGTCGCTGCTCCCCGGCGCGCGCGCCGACCAGCTGCTCCTCGAAGCCGGGGATCAGCCGCCCGGAGCCGAGCTCCAGCAGCTGGTCACGACCCTCACCGCCGGGGAACGGCTCACCATCGAGCCTGCCGACGTAGTCCATCACGACGTGATCACCGTCCTGCGCCTCACGCTCAACGGTCTCGAGCGTCGCCAGCCGGTCCCGCAGCCGCTCGATCTCAGCGTCTATCGCGGCCTCCTCGGCGCTGGCCTGGCGGCGTTGCACCTCGATCCCCCGGTAGGCGCCGAGCACCGCCACGGGACGCACGCCGATCTCGATCGTGAAGGTGAGCGGCGCGCCGACCGCGGGCAGCTCACCGAAGTCAATGTTGGGCTCGCCGACCGGGGCGATCCCGGCGATGTCCACCGCGTCCACGTACCAGGCGCCCAGCGCGTCGCGCATCGCCTCGTCCAGCACGTAGTCACGCCCGAGGCGACGGATCACCACGGGCGGCGGCACCTTGCCCTTGCGGAACCCGGGGATCTTCAAGTTGTTGCCCAGCCTGCGGGCTGTCTGCTGCAGGCGGCGCTCGACCTCGGCGGGAGCGACCGCGGCCTCGACGCGCACGCGCGACTCCGGCAGCTCGGTTACGGTGGTGGTTACTGTGGCTGACATGTCCGCCAGACGATAGCTTGGAAAGGCATGCTGAAGCGATTCGCCACCTGGCTGGTCACCGGCCCCCCCGCGTTCTTCCTCGCCTGGGCGATTGACGTCGTCGTGCTGCTGGCGAAGCTGCGTGCGGTGCGCGCGCGTGAGCGCGCGCACCGCACACCGTGGCTCAGCTCGGCTCGGCGCTGACCGCCGGCACGATCGCCCGCATGCGCCGCATCGCCGCCTCGATGCGGAAGCTCGCGGCCATCACCACGCTGAGCTCCTGATCGGTCTGGGCGGCGACCTCGACGATGTCCAGCACCGGCAGCAGGAACGGCAGCGCGGCGGCGCGCGCGGCGAGCTCATCCGGGACGCCGGCACCGGTCAGCTGTGTGACGCGCTGCTCCAGCGTCTGCGCGTCACTGCCGCCCAGCAGGCGGGGCAGGTCCCGGGCCAGCAGCTCCGCCCCCGGCGCGTAGCGGCTGACCAGCGCCTCGATGTCCAGCGCCGGGTTCTCACCGTGTGTGCGCACCAGCCAGCGGGTGGCGTGCTCCACCAGGAGCCGCCCGTCGGAGAGCATCTGCAGCTGCACGTGGGCGTCCACCTGGTTGTCCAGCGCCTCCACCGCATCCCAGAAGGCGCGCATGCCGTAGATCTCGCGGACCACCGCGTAACCGCGCGCGATCAGCGCCGCCGGGGCGCCGAGCTCCTCCTGCAGGCGGAACACGAAGGTGGTACCGGCGCGGTCGACCAGCTGGTTGGCCACCACCGTGGCGATGATCTCACGGCGCAGGCGGTGCTCGTGCATCTGCGCGAGGTAGCGCTGCGGCAGCGGATCCGGGAAGTAACGCTCGAGGTCATGCCCCAGGTACCCGTCCTCCGGCAGGTCGGAGTCCAGCAGCTGGGACTTCAGGTGAATCTTGCAGTGCGCCATCACAACCGCCAGCTCCGGCCCCGTGAGCCCGCGACCGGCCAGCCGCCGCTGCGCGATCTCACCGTCGCTGGGCAGGAACTCGACCTCACGGTTGAGGCCGGCGCGCTGCTCGAGGTCTCGGATCAGGCGGGCGTGCACCTCGCTCTGCACCAGCGAGTGACGGCAGGCGATGCTCAGCGCCTGGGTCTGGGTGTAGCTGCCGCGCAGCACCTTGGCGGCGACGGCGTCGGTCATCTCGGCCAGCAGCGCGTTGCGCCGCTGCAGATCGAGCTCACCGGAGGCGATCAGCGCGTCGAGCAGGATCTTGATGTTGACCTCGTGGTCAGAGCAGTTGACGCCGCCGACGTTGTCGATCGCGTCGGTGTTGATCTGACCGCCGGTGAGCGCGTACTCGATGCGTCCCAGCTGCGTGAACCCGAGGTTGCCGCCCTCCCCCACGACCCGGCAGCGCAGCTCACGCCCGTCGACCCGGACCGCGTCGTTGGCCTTGTCCCCAACCGCCACGTGGGTCTCCTGCGAGGACTTCACGTAGGTGCCGATCCCGCCGTTCCAGAGCAGATCCACCGGTGCTCTGAGGATCGCCGAGATCAACGCCTCGGGCGCCATCTCCGCCTGCTCCACGCCCAGCGCCGCGCGTGCCTGCGGGGAGAGTGAGATCGACTTGGCGCTGCGCTCGTAGACACCGCCGCCGGCCGAGATCAGCGTGCTGTCGTAGTCGGTCCAGGCCGAGCGTGGAAGCGCGAACAGGCGCTGGCGCTCGGCGAAGCCGGCGGCCGCGTCCGGATCCGGGTCGATGAAGATGTGCTGGTGGTTGAAGGCGGCGATCAGCCGCGTCTGGGGCGAGAGCAGCATGCCGTTGCCGAACACGTCACCGGCCATGTCGCCGATCCCGACCGCCGTGAACGGCGTGCTCTGGATGTCGCTGCCGAGCTCCCGGAAGTGGCGTTTCACCGACTCCCAGGCGCCGCGCGCGGTGATGCCCATGGCCTTGTGGTCGTAGCCGACGGAACCGCCCGACGCGAACGCGTCCCCCAGCCAGAACCCGTACTCCGCGGAGACCGCGTTGGCGATGTCCGAGAAGGTCGCGGTGCCCTTGTCCGCCGCCACCACCAGGTAGGGGTCGTCGCCGTCCAGGCGCACGATCCCGGCGGGCGGCACGATCCGCCCCTCGACGATGTTGTCGGTCAGGTCCAGCAGGCCGTGCAGGAAGGTCCTGTAGCACGCGATCCCCTCCGCCAGCAGCGCCTCACGGCCACCGTCGGACGGCGGGCTCTTGACCACGAAGCCGCCCTTGGAGCCGACCGGGACGATCAGCGCGTTCTTCACCATCTGCGCCTTCATCAGGCCGAGCACCTCGGTGCGGAAGTCCTCACGCCGATCCGACCAGCGCAACCCGCCGCGGGCGACCATGCCGCCGCGCAGGTGCACACCCTCGACGCGCGGCGAGTAGACGAAGATCTCGAAGCGCGGCAGCGGCAGCGGCAGCACCGGGATCAGCGCCGGGTCGAGCTTGAAGCTCATGTACGGGATGTCCTCGTAACGGGGCGCGTTGAAGTAGTTGGTGCGCAGGATGCCCTTGATCACGGCCAGGAAGCCGCGCAGGATGCGATCCTCGTTGAGCGACTGCACGGCATCGATCCCGGCCTCGATCTCCTGCTCGATGCGCGACGCCGTTGCCTCGTCGCGACGTTCCGGGTCGAGCCTGGCGATGAACAGCTCGACCAGCAGCGCGGCCAGCTCCGGGTTGCCGACCAGCGCCGCCTCCATCGCCCGGTCGGAGAAGACCCCCCAGGCCTGGCGCAGGTAGCGGGTCACGGCCCGCAGGATCACCACCAGCTCACCGGAGAGCCCGGCCAGCAGCACCAGCGCTCCGAGCTGGTCGTGCTCCAGCTCACCGCTCCAGACACCGAGGAAGGCGCGCTCGAAGAGATCTCGCACCACCTCCAGGTCATGCACCGCGCAGGCGAGGCCGAAGTCATAGACCCAGACCTCCAGACCGCCCAGCGGGCGCACCTCGTAGGGGCGCTCGTCGCTGACCGGCGCGCCCATGCGCTCGAACTTCGGCAGCACGTCGGAGAGCGACACCGGTTGGCGACCGAAGAGCCTGGCACGGACCGCGTCGCCCTCGTGGTAGAGCCTCAGCACCGGCCCCTCCGAGCTCTGCAGCTGCTCAATCACGGCGATGTCCTCAACCGCCGCGTCAAACGGGATGTCGGCGCGGTAGGCGGGCGGGAAGGCGCGCTCATAGCGCCGGTAGAGCGCGGTGCCCGGCTCCTCACCGTGGGCCTGCACCAGCGCGTCGCGCAGATCATCGGTCCACCATCTGGTGGCTGCCGCCACACCCCGCTCCAGCGCGGCCTCGTCGTATGACGGGATCCCGTCCGGGGTGTGGATCACGAAGCGCATCCGCGCGATCGTGGATTCGGTGCGCTGCAGGTCCCAGTCGTACTGGCTGGCGCCGAAGGCATCCAGGAGCAGCGCGACCATCGCGTCGCGCGCCTCCGTGCTGACACGGTCACGCGGCAGGCAGACCAGGCATGTGACGAAGCGCTCCAGCTGATCCTCGGTGACGAACAGCCGCACCCGCTGGCGCTCGCCCAGCGCGAGGATCCCGGAGGCCGAGCGCAGCAGCTCCGGCGCGCTGATCTGAAACAGCGAGTCCCGCGGGTAGCCCTCGCAGATCGCGGTCAGAGCCTTGGCGTCGTGGCTGTCGAGCGGGAACCCCGCCTGTTCCAGCACGTACTCGACCTTGCGCCGCACGAGCGGAATCGCAAGCGCCGTCTCACGGTGCGCGGCGGTCGTGTAGAGGCCCAGGAAGCGCGCCTCGCCCAGCACCCGGCCGTCCGGCGCGAAGCGTCGCACGCCCACGTAGTCCAGGTAGGCGGGACGGTGAACGGTCGCTCGAGAGTTGGCGATCGTCAGCACCAGCGGACTGTTCTCCAGAGCGAGCGCGAGCGCGCGCTCGCTCAGCGGCGTCGTCGGCGAGCCGGCCTCCTTGCGCAGGATGCCCAGGCCGGTGCCGGGCACGCCCTCCAGGCGCGCCCCGTCGGCGTCGGTCGTCAGCTCGTACTCGCGATACCCGAGGAACACGAAGCGGTCCTGGGTGAGCCAGTTCAGGAACGCGCGCGCCTCCTCCAGGTCACGTTCGGCGATCCCCGCCGCACCGGCGCCAACCTCGTCGGCGAGGGCCAGCACCAGCGTGCGCATCGGCTGCCAGTCCTCGACCGCGAGCCGCACGTCCCCGAGCACGCGACGCAGGCCCGCGTCGAGCTCATCCAGGCGCGTGGCGTCACGCTCGCGATCAAACTCCAGATGGATCACGGACTCCGCGGGGGCGCCCCCGTGCTCGGTGCCGGCCGCGCTCACGTCGAGCAGGGCGCCGGCCGCGGTCCGCGCGACGCGGATCACCGGGTGGATCGCCAGATGCGTGCCGTAGCCGGCGCGCGAGAGCTCCATCACCACCGAGTCCACCAGGAACGGCATGTCGTCGGTGATCAGCTCCAGCACCGTGTGCTGCGCGGTCCAGCCATCGCGTTCGGAGTCCGGGTTGAGCAGACGCAGCTTGATCTCCCCGGGGAGCCGCTGCGCCATCAGGCTCCAGTGCGAGAGCACAGCGCCGCTGAGGTCGGCGGGGTCGCGCCCGGCGAGATCCTCGCCCGGGACCCAGCGGAAGTACTGACGCACGAACTCAGCGCAGGCGCTGCGCTGCTGCTCCGGGATCTGGGGAAGCACGCGAGCGCGCACCGCCTCGATCAACTCCCCCTCCGCCTGCGCCACCTCGATCGCCATCTGTCCTCCCTGCCGGCCGGTCCGCCGATTCGTACAAACGTCCACACGAAAGATTGCTTACGTACTTTCGGTGATGTTGCGCGTGAACCTTCACGATAAGGACGCCGACAGCTGAACTCGGCGACGAGCAATCAAAAGGACCGGAGGCCTGAGATGGCAAGCAGATCAAACGTGAAGCGCAAGCTCACCGCTTTTGCGGGGGTTGCGGCGGCCGCGGTGAGCGTTTCCGCCTCACAGGCGGGCGCCCACCTGCTGGCGCGCGACTCGCAGGGCGGCTCAGGTGACCTCAAGACGCTGGTCACCGGCACGGTGCTGACCGTCACCAACGGCAGCTTCACCGCCAACGCCTACGTGCTGATGCCGAGCGCAATCGGCACCGGCGCGACCCCGACCCTCACGCCGGTGACGATCACCGAGAGCTCGGAGACGGACATCAACGTGCAGGGTGGCGGCCCGCTGGCGCCCGGAGACACGTTCTACGCGACCTACAAGGGTCAGCCCAACACGACGCCGATCACGACGCTCGTGGCGGCCACCCCCAACAAGATCATGGCGCTCCCGGGGAGCGCTCCTGAGGTCGAGGTCAAGGGCGTGGTCACCGCCGCGCCGACCGCCACCGCCCCGGACCAGTTCACCGCCACTGCGGAGATCGTGCTGCCGGTGGACCACGCCTACTGGCAGCTGCAGCAGCAGTCCTCTGGCTCACAGAGCGGCAGCTCCGGCGACGGCTCCGGCAACAGCTCCGGTGACGGGTCAGGATCGGGCGCCAGCAACTCCGGCAGCACCCAGCTGCTGGGCAGCGGCTCCAGCTCCCCCTCCTCAGGGGGCAGCACCGACAACATCGACCACCTGCGCGCGCATGACTCCGGCTTCAACGCCGGGACGCCGAACACGGTGATCACCGCGGGGCCCGGCACGACGTTCCAGATCAACGGCAACAGCTCAACGTCCGCCAGCGGGCTGGGCGTCGGCCAGCAGTTCACCGCGATCTTCGCCGGCAACCCGTATGAGACGCTCGCCCAGATCGTCGCCACCCCGCCGATCTCGGTGATGACCGACGGCTCATCCGGCGACGGTGGATCGTGGGGCAGCCAGGGATCGGGCGGCAGCCAGGGGTCCGGCGGCGGCCAGCAGACCGTGACCGACTCGCTCTACGCGTTCGTCGGCAAGGTCACGGCGGTCAACAGCGCCACCACCCCCGAGACGGTCACGGTGGCCGTCACGCAGTCGACCCCCAACGGTCTGCTGACCGGCACCGACACCTTCGACGTCGGTCTGAACACGCTGCTGCTGGGCAACAACTCGAGCAACCCGCTGTTGAACTCGCTGCAGAGCGTCAACGTCGGTGACATCGTGGCCGGCGGGGTTGTCGCACCGACCGGTCAGAGCGCCAGCGCGATTGAGAGCTCGACGCTCCAGGTGCTGGTCGACTTCCCGGGCTCCAGCACGGCCGCCAGCACCCCGCAGGTGCGGATGCTGCGTCATGCCGAGCTGCGCCGGGCGATGCGGGTTCTGGGCAAGCGGCTGAAGGCCGTCAACCGCCACAAGAAGCATCACGGCGGCAAGCACCGTGGCGGCAAGGGCCACGGCGGCAAGGGCCACGGCGGCAGGGGCCACAGGCACCACAAGCACGGCCGCCCGTAGCGGACGGTTGCGCCCGCTAGGAGAATGAAGTCATGAGCGCGGTGAGCGGTGGTCAGTCCCGCAACCCAAGTGCGGGTCCAAGACCACCGCTCGCCGTGCCTGCGCGGCTGCTGCGGCTGCGCTCCGACGCAGCCCTGGCGGAGCGCATCGCAGCCGGGGATGAGGGCGCGTTTGACGTCCTCTACGAGCGCCACCGACCGGTGGTGCTCGCCGTTTGCATGGGCATCCTCGGCATCCCCCAGGACGCCGAGGATGCAACCCAGGAGGCCTTCTCGGCGCTGACCGTGGCGCTGCGCAGCCAGGGCGTGGATGAGGTCCGGCCCTGGCTGTTGCGCGTGGCGCGCAACGCCGCGATCGACACCACCCGGCGGCGCAAGCATCGGCTGCTGACCGCCGATGGTGAGCTGCCTGAGCCCGCCGTGGTGCAACGCTCCGGCAAGGAGGAGTACGAGGGCAAGGAGGAGTTTGAAGCGGTGCTGGAGGGGATCCGCCGGCTGCCGGAGACGCAGCGCACGGCGCTGCTGATGCGTGAGCTGAGCGGACACTCCTACGGGGAGATCGCGTCGTTGCTGGAGACCGATGAGGCCACCGTGCGCGGCCTCATCGCACGTGCACGCAGCGGCCTGCGCAATCAGCGCGAGGCCGCCGATCTGCCCTGCGCCAGCGCCCGCACCTGCATCGACGCGGAGCCGGACGGGCGCCGCTATGACCGCGCCACGCGAAGGCACCTGCGCGGCTGCTCGCAGTGCCGCGACTACCGCGCCTCGGTGCGTGAGGACGGCCGCAGGCTGCGTGCCGGCTTTGCGATCCAGTCCGGCAGCGCGATCGGTGGTGGCGGGCTGGTGGCGGGCGCGATGAGCGCCGCCAAGGCGACGCTCGTGGCCGCCAGCGTGCCGCAGCTTGCCGCCACCTGCGCCTCGGTCTGCGCGATCGGCACGGTCGGCGGGATCGTGCTGCTGGCACCTTCGCATCCGATCCGCCCGCACCGGGCGCTCAGCGCGGCACCGAACGTCCCACGGACCGGCTCCACCCCGCAGGCCGCGGGCGCCGGCGCGATCAAGCTTGCACCGGCGCGCCCGACCGGCGATCGCCCACCCGCACACCATCACCACGTCCGCAACACGCTCCCGCAGCACACGGTGTCGCTGCTGGGCAAGGGCAAGCTGCCGCCTCTGATCGAGCACGAGGGCGAGGCCGGTTCCGGCAGCGCCACGCTGCTGAAGGGCGGCTCAGGCGACGCGTCGGCGGGGAGCGGCGACGCGAGCTCAGCCGGGCATGGCGCCGCCTCCGACGGCTCCGCCCCGGCGCGGGGTGACGGGCACGGCTCCTCCTCCGACGGGCATGGCGCTCCGACCGCCGGCAGCTCCTCCGACAGGCAGCCCGCCACCGGCGATGGCGGTGGATCCTCCGGCTCAGACTCGACCAACCGGTCCGGCTCCGGGGGCGACACGAGCAGGTCCGGCGGCTCGGGTACCACGACCCTGCTGAACGGCTCAGGCAGTCAGCAGTCCGGTGACGGCTCGAGCGCAGGGTCCGACGGCTCCACCGCCGCCAGCTCAGACGCGGTGACCTCAACGTCGACCACCGCCGCGAGCAACGCGACGTCCACCACACCGGCGGGCACGACGACAACCTCCTCCACGCCGACCGGCACCACGACGTCCACCAGCACGACGCCCACCAGCACCAGCACGACGCCCACCACCACCAGCACGACGCCCACCACCACCAGCACGACGCCCACCACCACCAGCACGACGCCCACCACCACCAGCACGACGCCCACCACCACCTCCGCGCCGCCACCGCCTTCCAGCGGCTCCGGCGCATAGGTCAACCCGCAGCCGAGGTCACTGGGCCGCTCGGCTTCAGGCCCGCCCGTGCGATGCGGGGCTCAGCAGCCCTCCAGCACCATCGCCAGCCCCTGGCCCACGCCGATGCAGATCGCCGCCAGCCCGTAACCGCCGCCGCGCTCGTGCAGCGCGTGCGCTACGCGGCCGATGATCCGCGCGCCCGAAGCCCCAAGCGGATGCCCGATCGCGATCGCGCCGCCGTGGCGGTTGACCTTCTCCGGATCCAGCTCCGGCCAGCCCTGCAGGCAGGCGAGTGACTGTCCGGCGAAGGCCTCGTTGAGCTCAACCACATCGATCTGGTCCCAGCTCAGACCGGCACGCCGCAGCGCCGTCCTGGCCGCCTCCACCGGGCCGATCCCAAAGACGTCGGGGTCCACGCCGTGGGCGGCGCGGGAGACGACGCGGGCGAGCGGGGCGCGGCCCAGCGGGGCCGCGCCCCGCTCATCGCCGAACAGGATCGCCGCCGCGCCATCGTTCAGCGGCGAGGAGTTGCCGGCCGTCACGGTGCCGCCATCGACAAACGCAGGCTTCAGCTTGGAGAGCTTCTCCAGCGAGCTGTCGGCGCGGATCCCCTCATCCTGGGTGAGCTCGACGCCGCTCAGCGGCACGACCTCACCAAGCACGCCGTCGGCGTACGCCTGCGCGGCGAGCCGGTGGCTGCGCAGCGCGAACTCATCCTGCTGCTCGCGGGTGATCCCGTGAGCCTGGGAGAGGCGCTCGACGCTCTCCCCGAGTGAGATCGTCCACTGCGCGGGCATCCGCGGGTTGACCATGCGCCAGCCCAGCGCGGAGGAGTAGAGCGTCTCATTGTTGGCCGGGAATGCGCGGGACGGTTTGGGCATGATCCAGGGCGCGCGACTCATCGACTCCACCCCGCCGACGGCGACGATGCTCGCGTCGCCGCACTCGATCGCCCGCGAGGCCTGGATTGCGGCCTCCAGGCTCGACCCGCACAGCCGGTTGACGGTCGCCCCGGGAACCGAGGTGGGCAGCCCCGCCAGCAGCAGCGCCATCCGCGCGACGTTGCGGTTGTCCTCGCCGGCGCCATTGGCCACGCCGTAGATCACGTCGTCGATGCGTGCGGGGTCAAGCTCCGGGACGCGGGCCAGCAGCGCCGTCAGGATCTCTGCTGCCAGATCGTCGGGCCGGACTGCGCTGAGCGCTCCGCCATAGCGGCCGAACGGCGTCCTGACGGCTTCGTAGATGTAGGCGACACTCATCCGCTGATTATCGTCGGCGCGCGCCGCCGGGGCGCGCCGGGCTCGCGGACCGGCATCCGCAGCCCGAGGTCAGCGGTGGCCGGCCCGAGGTCAGCGGGTGGCCGGCCCGAGGTCAGCGGTGGCAGGTCCACGGTCAGCGGTGGCCGGCCCGCGGTCAGCGGTGGCAGGTCCACGGTCAGCGGTGACCGGCACGCGCAAGCCCGGAACGCACCGCATGCAGCAGCTGGTCGGCCGTGAACGGCTTGTCCAGCAGCAGCCACTGGTGGCCGCTGAACCCCTCCGGCGCATAGCCGGACATCAGCACTACCGGTAGCTGCGACGGCATGCTGCGCGCCAGCTGCTCCCCCGACATGTGAGGCATCTGCACGTCCAGCAGCAGCAGATCGACCCCGCTGGGGTCAACACGGGCAGCCTCTCTTGGATCGGTGAAGCCCAGCACCTCATACCCCGCCCGCGTGAGGATGCGGGTGATCAGACGCATCAACGCGGGCTCATCGTCGCAGAGCAGGATCCGATCGCCGCCTGCGCCCGCGCCCGTGTCCGGGCCCGCGCCTGCGTCTGAGCCCGCGCCTGCGTCTGGGCCTGTGTCCGGGCCCGCGCCTGCGTCTGGGCCCGCGCCTGCGTCTGGGCCTGTGCCTGGGCCTGTGCCTTTGGTTGGCGCAGGAGCCAGATCCCGGGTCCCCGCCGGCTGCACCGCCGGTGACTCCCTGTAGGCCGGCAGCCCCACCAGGAACGTGGTGCCGTGGCCCGGCGTGGAGCTCACTTCGATGCTGCCCCCGGCCTGTGCCACCGCTCCCTGCACCGCGGCCAGCCCAAGCCCCGTGCCGCTCCTGGCATCGCCGCGCTTGGTGGTGAAGAACGGCTCGAAGATCCGCTGGCGCAACTGCTCGCTCATGCCCACGCCCGTGTCCGCGATGCTCAGCAGCACACCGCCGCCCCGCGCCGAGGCGGTGATGCGCAGCTCCCCGCCGTCGGGCATCGCGTCGCGCGCGTTGAGCACGAGGTTGACGACGATCTGCTCGAAGGTCGCGAGGTCCGCGGCGACATCAGGCAGCGCGTCGGAGATTGCCACGTGCATCACGACCGCCGGCCCGATCAGCGAGTGCAGCATGCTCTGCAGGCCGCTGAGCGCTGCGGGGACGGCGGTGCGGCCGGCGCTGAGCGGCTTGCGGCGAGCGTATGCGAGTAGCTGACGCGTCAGCCGTGTGCCACGTTCAGTGGCGGCGAGCGCGTCGTCGAGAGCAGCGTGATCGGCGCTCGCGGGGAGCCCGTCGGCCACCGCGTGCAGCGCCGCATCGATGATCGCCAGCAGGTTGTTGAAGTCGTGCGCGACACCGCCGGCCAGGCGGCCGAGCGCCTCCAGACCGCGCGCGCTCTGCAGCGCCTCGGCCATCACCGCTGTCTCGGTGACGTCCACGCCGAGCAGTGCGATCGCGCTCACCCTGCCGTCATGAGCGGCAACCGGCACCGCGCTGGCCTGCACCTGCACCTTGCTCCCGTCGGCGCGTGTGCGGACCATGATCGTCGGGGCCGGCATCTGGCCGCCGGCGGCAGCCCTGAGCAGTCCCGGGACCTCATGGAAGTTCTCGACCAGTCGTTGAACCGAGCCGCCGAGCAACTCCTCGCGGGAGCTGCCGACCAGCTGGGCGGCAGCGGCGTTGCACTCCATCACCGCGCCGGCGGGATCGACTATCACCACCGCGATCGGCGCCGCCTCAAACGTGGCGGCGAGGCGCTGGACGCGCTGCTGAGCGAGGCGTTCCTCGGTGACGTCGCGAGCTATCACAGCAAAGCCGCGACCACGGACCTCATCGTCGATGCGGCAGAGCGTGTTGGTCAGCTGCAGGATCTCCCCACCGGGCAGCGGCTGGGCAACGACCAGCCGCTGCGGGTCGGCGCCCGCCATCACCCGCGCCAGCGCCGCCGTCCACTCTGGTCCGGGGTCGCCGGCGGCGATCACCGCGCTGACGTCGCGTCCATGCAGCTGTGCGGCCGGCATCCCAAGCAGGCGCTCCGCCGCGGGGTTCAGAGCGAGGATCGTCCCGTCGGCCGCGCAGCGCAACATCGCATCGTCACTGGCGTTGACGACCGCCGCCAACTGCAGGGACTCGGTCAGCGCGATCGCGCGGCCCAGCGCCTCGCCGACGGTCCTGGTGATCGCCGCGAACGCCTCCCGGTCCTCCTCCGCGCCGGCCGGCACCGCCAGTGCCAGCGCGCCAACCACCTCACCGCCGGCGCTGAGGGTCGCTGAGCGGATGCGATCACCCTCGCGTGCGCGCAGTGCTCCAGACAGCTCGGGCGTCAACCAGAGGCGCGGGACACCCCCGCCGGCGCGCATGCTGCTGGTGAACTGCGCAAGGTCCGGTTGCGGCAGTCCGCGACCGGCAAGCATGCCGGTGGCGGCCCCCAGCCGCGTGGCGCCGCTGCGGTCCAGGAACCAGGCGACGGCGTCGGCGGTTCCCACCGTGGCGCCGGCGTAGAGGCAGGCGACGGCGCAGACATCCTCCTGACCGCGAGCCGCGGTCAGCGCAAGCGCGAACTCATGAGCCAGTCCGCCCGATGTCACCCCCGCGGGGGTGACGGTCACCTCAGCTCACCCCCTCAGCCCGTTCCAGGAAGCTGCGGACCGCGGCGATCACCTCTCCCGGAGCGCTGAGGATCGGGAAATGCCCGGCGGCGCCCAGCTGGACGAGGTGACCATCTGGCAGGCGCCGCTCCACATCACGCGCGACGCTCAACGGCACGAAGGGGTCGTCCGGGCCCTGCATCACGAGTGTCGGCACCCGCACCTGCTCGAGTTGAGCGCGGTGGTCGGCAAAGAGGAAGCTGCGAGCCATCGATTGGGCCAGTGGCGTGGCCTCGGACAGCATCCGTTCCAGCGTCTGGGCGAGCCCGGAGCCTTCGGTAGCACCGACCAGGCGCGGCGCCATCGCGCGGACCCAGCCCGCATAGTCGCGGTCCAGCGCGACCACCAGCTGCTCGATCTGCGCTCGGTCAAAGCCGCCGACATAACCCTCGTCGTTGAGGAAGCGCGCCGACGGCGCGACCATCACCAGACGGGCGTAGCGGTCCGGTTGCGACGCTGCCGCCAGCGCGCCAACCATCCCCCCGACCGAATGTCCAACGAGAATTGTCTTCCGCAGGTTGAGCTCGGCAGCCACCGCGTTGACATCCTGCGCATACCCCCACAACGAGCCGTGGCGCTCCGGGTCCCAGGAGCCCGGTGCGGACTCGCCGGCGCCGGCGTTGTCCAGCAGGATCACGCGATGGTCCCGCTCGAACGCCGGCGCCACCTGCGCCCAGACAGACTGATTGGCACCGTAGCCGTGGATGAACATCACCGGCTGCCGGTCGGCGAGACCGCTCTGCCGTACCGCAAGGCGAGCGAGGATTCCAGCGTCCGGGGCGGACATGGAGCCACAATAGTCACACGCGCTTCACCGCGCGGCGGTAGGAACGCGAAAGGTGTTCAGTAGTTCCCACGCTCCACGCATGCACTGCGTCGACCGGGGTGAGCAGGGCGCGATCCGCGGGGTGAGCAGGGCGCGGTCCGCGGGGTGGGGTTGCGTCTCTTAACCGCTGTAAATTCGCGCGGCCTGGTGGTTCCCGGGTTCGAGTCTATGCGGCGCTGGCCTCCTCGTCGAGCGTTTCGCGGTCGA
>JAJZDA010000133.1 GCA_021851525.1 Actinomycetes bacterium
TGGTTGTTGGCGTCGAGCTCGAGGTTCACGCCGCCGACGGCGGTCACCCACGGCGATGAGGCGGGGTAGAGCACGGCCAGCTGGGGCAGGGGTGTGGAGCTGGAGCCGCTGGTGGGCAGACAGCCCGCGGAGCCGGAGTCACCGGCCGCCGCCAGCACGCTGATCCCGGCAGCCGCAGCCTCCTGCAGCGCCGCCTCGGTGGCGCGGATCCCGGCACGGCCGACGGCGGCCAGCGTGTCGCTCTCACACAGGCCCAGCGAAACCGAGACCACGTTGGGACGGTGGTTGCCGGCCTCCAGCGGCGCCACCAGCGCCTGCAGCACGTGGGCCGCGTCGGGCGGGGTCTCATAGACGTCGATCGCCTTCAGCCGCGGCGCGGCGGCGTCAAGCACCTCCAGGTCGAGGGTCGCCTCCCCGCCGGGGGCCAGCGCGTGTCGCAGGCCGATCGTGTGCTCCTGGATCGTTGGCAGCGCGAACCCGAAGCACTGCGCGAAGTTGAGGATGTCTGCTGAGTTGAAGCCGTCGATCTCAATCAGCGCGACGCGCTCACCCTGGCCGCGGATGCCGGCGCGGTGCAGCGGCTGGTACTGGTAGGCGTCCAGGTACTGGTTGGGGGCAAAGCCGCTGGGCACGAGTCCCGCCGCACAGCCGGCGGGCGCCCCGTCGGGACCGGCGTAACCGGAGCTGGCGGGCACGCACCCACCTGATCCGCCGGGCGGGGTGCCGCCCGGGGTGGTGGTGGCGGGCGTCGTGGTGGTGGAGCTGGTCGTGCCCGTGGTGGTGGTGGTGCTCGTGGTGGTCGTTGTCGTGGTTGTCGTCGTGCCCGTGGTGGTGGTTGTCGTCGGGACGGTGGTCGTGCCCGTGGTGGTGGTGGAGGAGGTGCAGCCGCCGCTGGCGAGCGGGCGCGGCGCGAGCGCCGGCGCCGCGGAGCGAGCCGCGGCCGGCCTCAGCGGACTCAGCCAGGCGCTGCGCAGCTGCGCAGCGCCGCGCCTCGAAGCGCTCAGCCGGCCGGCGGCGGCGGCGGGATGCAGCGGCCCCCCGGCGCGGTACGCGGGGCCGCTGTCAAGCCCCACCACGCCGGTGACCAGGCCCCGCAGCGGCGCCGGGATCCGCACCGCCGTGGCCGGCGCGATGTAGCGCGCGCCATGGCCGTCACGACGACTGGAGAGGGAGGTGGAGAAGACCTCCTGCGCCTGGGTGACCGTCATCCGCACCTCCGCGAACAGGCCGGTGGCGTCGATCCTCGCCCCCTGAGCGCCGTGCGCGCGCAGGTAGCCCAGCACCAGCCGCCGCGTGCGCGCGCTGGCGCCGAAGCGCTGCGCGAGCGTTGCGATCGGCTGGTAGTGGCCGTAGAGCGCTGACCCGGGACGGCTGACCGCCTGGGCGAAGCGGGCCAGCCCGGACGCATCGATCCGCAGCGGCAGCACCAGCGTGAGGCGCGCGGAGGGCGGAGCGGTGCTGGCCGGGGTGACCAGCGCGTACGCGGGCGCGGGCGCCAGCAGCAGCCCGAGCGCGACGATCGTGCCCGCGGCCCAGGCGCCGCGGCGGCAGCTCAACTGCGGGACCACGCCCCGGACGCTGCGGCGATGTCAGCGAGGCGCACCAGTGCGCCGCCGCGCGCATACGGGACGATCTCCGCCCGCAGCTCACGGCGCAGCGCCTCCAGGCGCTCGACCTCGGTCTTCAGCTCGGAGGCGCGCCGCTCGAGTCCCGCGAGCCTGCGCTGCATGCCCTCCAGCTGCTTCTCCAGCTCCAGCACGCGCTCAACGCCCGCGAGGTTCATCCCCAGCTCCGCGGTCATCTCCTGGATGCGCCGCAGCCGCTCGACGTCCGCATGCGAGTACAGGCGCGTGCCCTTGGGCGAGCGCTTGGGCTCGATCAGCCCGCGCGCCTCATACATGCGCAGCGTCTGCGGATGCATCTCCGCCAGCTCAGCCGCCACCGAGATCATGAAGACGCCGCGCTCGGAGTCGACCTCGACCCGCGTGGTCTGTCTGATGCGTTGATTGGCCATCAGCTTTCTCCCGCCATGTTGCCCGTGCCCGCGGCGGCAAAGAGCTTCGCGCGCGGGTTTCCGTCCATCACCTTGGAGAGCCGTTCAACTGCCTCATCCTGCTCCGCGGAGAGGGAGGCCGGCACGTCGATCACGAACTTGTAGCGCAGGTCCCCGTTGCCCTTGCCCCCGAGCCGCGGCGGGCCCTCCCCGCGCAGCCGCTGCACGGTCCCGTGCCTGGTCCCGGCGGGCACGCGCAGGCGCTTGGTGCCGCTCAGCGTCGGCACCTCCACGACGGCGCCGCGCAGCACCTCCGGGATCGTCAGCGGCACCTCGACCTCGAGGTTCTCGCCGCTCCACTTGAAGATCGGGGAATCCGCCACGCGCGTGATCACGTACAGGTCACCGGGCGGCACCCCGCGCACGCCCGGGTCGCCCTTGCCGCTGAGCTTGATGCGGCTGCCCTCGCGCACCCCGGCCGGGATGTTGACGCGCAGCCGCCGGTTGCTGCGCTGCTGGCCGCTGCCCTCACAGGTCGGGCAGGGGTGCTCAATGATCGTGCCGGACCCGTGGCAGCGTGAGCACGGTTGGTTGATCGAGAAGATCCCCTGGTTCTGGCCCTCGACCCCGCGCCCGTGGCAGACCGGGCAGACCTTGGGCGAGGTGCCCGGGCGCGCGCCGGTGCCGCTGCAGGTCGGGCAGGGAGTCGAGGTGGGCACCGTGAGCGCCACCTGGGCGCCGTGAACCGCCTCCGCGAAGCTCAGCGAGACCTCGGTCTCGAGGTCCCGGCCGCGAGCCTCGCGGGCACGCGGCTCGGCGCGCGCTCCGGCGGCCCGCTGGCCGCCGAAGATGTTGGAGAGCATGTCCCCGAAGCCGCCGCCGGCGCCACCGAAGTTCTGCGTGAAGGCCGAGGGGTCAAAGCCGCCGCCGAGGCCGCCGAAGCTGCCCCCACGGTCATACTCGCGGCGCTTGTCCGCATCGGAGAGCACGTCATGGGCCAGCGAGATCTCCTTGAAGCGCTCCTCCGCCTGCTTGTCACCGGGGTTGCGGTCCGGGTGGTAACGGCGCGCAAGCTTGCGGTAGGCCTTCTTGATCTCGTCAGCGGAGGCGTTCTTGCCGACGCCGAGAACCTTGTAGTGATCGGGCCGCTCCGGCATCGCGTCACGCTCCTACGCGGCCACCAGCACGCGCGCCGGACGCAGCACCGCGTCACCCAGCCGGTAGCCCTGCTGGTAGACCTCGATCACGGTGCCGGCGGGCGCGCCCTCGACCCTGTGCTGCGCCACCGCCTCGTGGTGCTGAGGGTCGAACTGCTCACCGAGCGGCGCGAAGGTCTCGATCCCCACACGGGCGAGCGCCGCCACCACCTCGGCGTGGACGAGCTTGAGCCCGTCGAGCATCTGTGTGTCCACGGCTGGAGTCTCCTGCGCGGCGGCCTCGGGCGCATCCTCGCCTGCGGTGGCGCTCACCGCGGCCGCCGCCGCGACCGCGCGCTCGAGGTTGTCGATCGCGGGCAGCAGCTCCTTGGCGAGCCGCGCGATCCCGCGCTCCTGAGCCAGTGCCGCCTCACGGGCGGCGCGCTTGCGGTAGTTCTCGAAGTCCGCCTGCGTGCGCTGGGCCAGCTGCAGGTACTCATCGGCCAGCTCCGCCTTGGCGGTCAGCTCGCTGAGGTCCTGCTCCAGCTGCTCAACGTCGGTCTCGACACCGGCGGAGTCGGTCCGCAGCTCCTGCTCACGGGCCGCCACAGTCTGCGGGCCCGGCCGGCGCGAGCCGCCGTGCGCCGCCTTGCCGTAGGCGGCGGCGGCGCTGGCGCGCTGCTGCGCCTCCGGGGCGGAGCGGTGGTGTTCTGAATCCTCGTGAGCCTCATCGGGGTGAGCCGCTGCCGGGGAGTCCTCCTCGGACTCCCCGACAGCCACCACGAACGGCTCCTCTGGAGACGCGTCGGGGCCCATGATCAGCGGCCCTCTTCAACTACCTCAGCGTCGACCACGTCCTCCTCGGCGGCACCGTCGGCGCCCTGCGCGCCGTTGCCCGAGGATTGCGCGGCCTGCTCCTGGGCACGCTGGTACATCGCCTCGGAGACCTTGTGGAAGGAGGCGTTGAGCGCGTCCTTGCGAGCGTTGATCTCCGCCGGATCCTCACCGGTGAGGGCGTCGCGCACGGCCTTGATCGCAGCCTCGATCTCCTCCCTGGAGGAGGCGTCGACGCTCTCACCCAGGTCCTTGAGCTGGCGCTCGGCCTGGTAGGCGGCGTGCTCCGCCTCGTTGCGCGCCTCGGCCAGCTCGCGCAGCCGCTTGTCCTCGTCGGCGTGCGCCTCCGCGTCGGTCACCATGCGCTTGATCTCATCGTCGGAGAGCCCGGAGCCCGAGCGGATCTCGATCTTCTGCTCCTTGCCGGTGCCCAGGTCCTTGGCGGAGACGTTGAGGATGCCGTTGGCGTCGATGTCGAACGCCACCTCGATCTGCGGCACGCCACGCGGCGCCGGCGGGATCCCGGTGAGCTGGAACTTGCCCAGCGACTTGTTGTACTGGGCCATGTCGCGCTCGCCCTGCAGCACGTGGATCTCGACGCTCGACTGGTTGTCCTCGGCGGTGGAGAAGACCTCGCCCTTGCGGGTCGGGATCGTCGTGTTGCGCTCGATCAGCTTGGTCATCACGCCGCCCTTGGTCTCGATCCCGAGGGTCAGCGGCGTGACGTCCAGGAGCAGCACGTCCTTGACGTCGCCGGCCAGCACGCCGGCCTGGATCGCGGCGCCGACGGCCACCACCTCATCCGGGTTCACGCCGCGATGCGGCTCCTTGCCGGTCAGCTCCTTGACCTTCTCCTGGACGGCCGGCATGCGCGTCATGCCGCCGACCATCACCACGTGGTCGATCTCCTTGGCGCCCTTCTCCTTGGCGTCGGAGAGCGCCTGGCGCACGGGCGCGACGGTGCGGTCGATCAGCGCCGCCGTGAGCTCGTTGAGCTTGGCGCGTGAGAGCCGCGTGTCGAGGTGCTTGGGGCCGCTCTGGTCGGCGGTGATGAACGGCAGGTTGATCTGCGACTCCTGGGTGGTGGAGAGCTCGATCTTGGCCTTCTCGGCGGCCTCGTAGAGCCGCTGCAGCGCCATCGGGTCCTGCGAGAGGTCGATCCCCTGCGAGCGCTTGAACTCCGCGACCAGCCAGTCGACTATCGCCTTGTCGAAGTTGTCGCCGCCGAGGTGGTTGTCGCCGGCTGTGGACTTCACCTCGAAGACGCCGTCACCGATCTCCAGCACCGAGACGTCGAACGTGCCGCCGCCCAGGTCGAAGACCAGGATCGTCTGGTCGGTCTCCTTGTCCAGGCCGTAGGCCAGTGAGGCGGCCGTCGGCTCGTTGATGATCCGCTTGACCTCCAGGCCGGCGATCGTGCCGGCGTCCTTGGTCGCCTGGCGCTGGTCGTCGTTGAAGTAGGCCGGGACGGTGATCACCGCGCTGTCGACGGTCTCACCGAGGTAGGCCTCGGCGTCGGCCTTCAGCTTGGCGAGGATCATCGCCGAGATCTCCGGCGGCGAGTACTGCTTGCCCTCGGCCTCCACGCGGGCGTCGCCGCCCGGCCCGGAGACGACCTTGTAGGGAACGATCTGCTCCTCATCATGGACCTCGCCCTCCTTGCGGCCCATGAAGCGCTTGATCGAGAAGACCGTGTTCTGCGGGTTGGTTACGGCCTGACGCTTGGCGACGGTGCCCACCAGCCGCTCACCACCGGCCGTGAATGCGACGACGGACGGGGTGGTGCGGCCGCCCTCGGCGTTCTCGATCACCGTCGGGTCGCCGCCCTCCAGCACAGCCATGCAGCTGTTGGTCGTACCGAGGTCGATTCCGATTGTCTTGCCCATCGTGACGTTCTGCTCCTTGAGGTTCGCAAAAATCTAAGCGGGAGCGTAGCAGATTTCGCCCCGATCGCAGCGCCGAGGGCGGCGGCGACGGAGAGTCTCGCGCGGCCCGGCTGGGCAGCGTCCGCGCGCGGCGGCGGCGTGGCGGGCGACAATCGGTGCAGATGCGGACCGCTGACGCCCTGCTCGTGGACCTTGACGGCACGATCGTCGACTCGCGCCTGCCCTACACACGCTCACTCAACGCGGCGCTGCGCGCGGTCGGCCTCCAGCCGCACCCGCCCGCCGAGCTGCACCGCTATCTGGGGCCACCGATCCACGAGACGCTGGTTGAGCATCTCGGCGTGCCGCCGGAGCTGGTCGATGAGATCATCGCCCGCTACCGCGAGCGCTACGCCGGCCCCGGGCTCCAGGAGACCACCGCGTTCCCCGGCGTGCTGGAGCTGCTGCACGCACTGCACGGGCGCGTGCGGCTGGCCCTGGCCACCTCCAAGGTGCAGACGCTGGCCGAGCCGCTGCTCGAGCGGCTGGGCGTCAGGGAGCTCTTTGAGGTGGTGGCGGCGCCGCTGCCGGACGCCGTCAACGAGTCCAAGGCCACGACCGTCGCCACCGCGCTGCGCCGGCTGGGCGGCGCGACCGCGCCGGTGATGGTCGGCGACCGCCGCCACGACGTGGAGGGCGCGGCCGCGCACGGCGTCCCCACGATCGGCGTGCTCTGGGGTGTGGGCAGCGAGGCGGAGCTGCGCGAGGCCGGAGCCTGGGCGCTGGTGCGCCAACCCGAGGAGATCCCGGCGCTGATCGGGCTCTGAGGCGCGGGCGGCGGTTCAGCCTGGCGGTCGCGCCGAGGGGCACATGCGCGCCAGCGCGCACTCCCCGCAGCGCGGGCGCCGCGCCTCGCAGGTGCGGCGCCCGTGGCGCAGCAGGTTGAGGTGCAGCTCGAGCTCCTGCCCGCGCGGGGTCAGCGCGAGCATCGCGTCGTGGAGCTCCTCAAACGGGGCGCGCTCACGCAGCAGCCCCAGGCGCACGCCGACACGGGAGACGTGGGTGTCGACCGGGACGTCGCGCATCCCGTATGAGAAGAGCAGCACGCAGGCCGCGGTCTTGCGCCCGACGCCCGGCAGCGAGCAGAGATAGCGCTGGGCGGCGGGCACCGGCAGCTGCTCCAGCCAGTCGAGCGCCAGCGCTCCCGGGGCCGGGCACAGGGCCTGCGGCACGCCGGACGCTGCCGCCGCGGGCGCCGCCGTCTGCGCGACCGTACGCAGGATCGCGCTGATGCGCGCCGACTTGACCTTGGAGATGCCGCCCGGGCGGATCGCCAGCTCGAGCTCCTCAACCGGGGCGTCACGGACCTGCTCCCAGGTGGCGAAGCGCTCGCGCAGGCGCAGGTAGGCGACGTCCCGGTTGCGGTCGTTGGTGGACTGCGAGAGCACCGTCAGCACCAGCTCCGCAAGGCCATCGCGATGCGGCTCCGCGACCGGGATCCCGTAGATCAGGCGCAGGCGGTCACGGATCGCGTACACCCGGGCGCGCGATGGCGCCACCCAGCCCGCGCCCGCGCCGCGCGAGGCGTCAGTCGCAGGCACCCCAGCGCTCGCACGCCTCGGAGGCGACGATCATCGCCTGGCGCAACGCGGCCGCAATCGCCGGCTCATAGAAGCCGGTGATCTGCAGCCGGGCGATCAGCGTCGCCGTCAGCGCATCCCCGGCACCGATCGTCGAGACCACCCGCGCCGGCACGCCGGGAACGTCCAGGCGGATCTTGCCGCGCAGGATCGCGCCGCGCGGGCCGTCGGTGATCACGACGTTGCGGGCGCCGGCCTTGCGGATCGCCAGCGCCGCGCGGTCGAGGTCCTCCTCGCCGGTCATCAGGCGCGCCTCCTGCGCGTTGGTGCGCACCAGCAACGCGCCGGGCACGCAGGCGTTGACGCTGGCGGCCGCGTCGGTGCGTGAGTTCCAGCGGTGCATCCGCAGGTTGGGGTCGAAGATCACCGGGCGACCCTGCGCCAGGGCGTGTTCACGCGCCTTCATCGTGATCTGCCGCTCGGCCTCGCCGACCAGCGTGTTGGAGCTGATGAACAGGGCGGCGCTGCCCTGCACGGCCTCCTCGACGGTCCCCCAGAGAGCGTGCACCACAGTCGCGATCGACTCCCCGTAGAGCGTGTAGCTGGCCTCCCCGGCGGCGTCCACGGTGCTCAGCGCCAGCGGCGTGCGCATCTCCGGGATCAGGCGGAAGTGGCGCAGCGAGACGCCCGCGCGGGCCAGCTGGTCACACAGCCAGCGCCCCCAGGAGTCGTCCCCGACACCGCCCGCCAGGGCGGTGCGGGCGCCGGCGCGGGCTGCCAGCAGCGCCACGTTGGCCACCGCGCCGCCAAAGTGCGGGACGAACATGTCCGCCTCGTCCAGCGAGGCGACGTGGCGCTCGCAGATCATGTCGACCAGCGCCTCACCGAGGCACAGCACGTCACCGGATGCGGCCTGCAGATCGAGGGTCATCTGCGCGGACGTTATCCGCATGACGCGGTGCGTGGCTTCCGGGATGCGGGCTCAGGTTCTAACCTCTGGGCCGTCCCACATGTCGCAGACGACCAAGACACCCAGAACGCGTGAGCGCCGCCGCAGCCATGACGGGGACGCGCGCCCGACCGCCCAGGAGCTGGCCCGCCAGCGTCTGATCGAGTCGCGGCTGACCCCCAACGCGATCTCACTGACCGGCTTTGCGCTGAACCTGGCGGCCGCCGGGCTGCTGGTGGGGCGGCTCTTCTTCCTGGCCGGGGTCGCCTTCATCGTCGGCTCGATCATGGACACGCTCGACGGCCGCTACAGCCGCATGTCCGGCAAGGGCACGCAGTTCGGGGCCTTCCTGGACTCCACGCTTGACCGCCTGGAGGAGGGGATCGTGCTGACCGCGGTGGGCGCCTACTTCGCCTCCCGGCACGACCAGGCGGCGGTTGCGGCGTGCGTCGCGGCGGTGCTGTTCTCGCTGATGGTCTCCTACACGCGCGCCCGCGCCGAGGCGCTGGGCGTGCAGTGCAAGGTCGGGCTGGCCACGCGTCCGGTGCGGGTGGTGATCCTGTCGATCGGCCTGGTCTTTGCGCGCGGCGCCTCACTGGGGCACTTCCACCTGCTGGCGCCCGCGGTCTACGTGCTGGCCGCACTCAGCCTGGTGACGGTCTGCCAGCGCATCTGGCACGTGCACCGCGAACTCCAGGAGCCCGCGCAGGGATCGCGCTAGGCCCGCGGCGATGGCGCCGCAGGCCAGCCGCGACGGGTCGCTGGGAAGGGGCGCCAGGGCGAGGATTCTGGAGGCCGCGCGCGTGCTGTTCGCGCAGCGCGGGATCAACGCCACCAGCATCAACGAGCTGCGGGCCGCGGCGCGCGTCTCCAAGCGCACCCTCTACCAGCAGTTCGCCTCCAAGGATGAGCTGGTGCTGGCCCACCTGGCCCAGTGCGAGCGCGACGGTCCCGCACAGGCGGTGCTGGCCCGCGCGGACCTCGCGCCCCGCACCCGCCTGCTGGAGCTGTTCACGTCGCTGGCGCAGGGCGGGCGGCCGCCGGCCCCGCTGGCGCTGAGCGCCGCGGCCGTCGAGTTCCCCGACCCGGCCCACCCGGTGCACGCCGCCGCCGCCGAGCAGAGCCGCCGGTTCGCGTCGCAGCTGA